>CAZOYV010000146.1:0-21128 GCA_964584075.1 uncultured Rickettsiales bacterium
TCGGGAGTCAATCTACGTGAGCGTCAGGGGGTCAATTCTGGTGAGCGCCGAAGCTCGCCGGAGATGAACGCGCGCAGGTCGTTCAGGAACGCCTCGCTGTCCCAGGCCTTGGCACCCTGGTAGCGGTGCAGGATGCGGCCGTCGCGGGCGATCAGGTAGGTCTCGGGGACCTTGAACGTGCCGTAGGACTGGGCCACGGCCCGGTCGGGGTCGAGCAGCAGCAGCGCGCCCTCGCCGAAGCCGGTCTGCTCGAGCACCGGTCCCACCGGCTCCCAGCTCTCGTCGAGGCTGATCGCGACCACCGCCAGATCGGTGTCGCCGAGCGCCGCGATCATGCGCTGCAGGGCCGGCATCTCGTCGAGGCAGGGTGGGCACCAGGTGGCCCAGAAGTTGATCAGCACGGGCCGGCCCGCGAGCTCGTCGAGGGTGTGGGCCACGCCGTCGCGGTCCGGCAGCGAGAACGCCGGCGCGTGCTCCGGGATCTCCTGGCCGTGGGGGTTGGCCTCCATCGCCGGGATCACCTCGCGGGAGTCCCCCGCGCGGATCAACAGCCACCCCACCACCAGCACCGCCCCCAGCGCGATGGCGCCGCGGACGGGGGGCGGGAGCGGGGTCCTGGCTCGGGTCGTGTCGGGCGGGGTGGTCACCGGTGGGACTCGGGGGCGCGGGGAGGGGGACCGGCCGCTAGGCCTCGGCCGCCTCCTCGCTCTCCTCGGACGCCCTGTCCTCGTCCGACGACGAGGCCAGGCGCGCGCCGACCAGCTCGATCAGGCTGACGTCGGCGTTGTCGCCCGCGCGGGCGCCGAGCTTGACGATCCGGGTGTACCCCCCCGGCCGCTCTCGGAACCGCGGGGCCACGTCGTCGAATAGCTTGCTCAGCGTGTCCCGGTCGGCGATCCACTTCTTGGCCTGGCGCAGGGCGTGCAGCCGCTGGGCCTGCAGCACCTGGCGCTCGTCGCCGCTGGCCGCCTCGACCTGATCGGGCGTGACGCGCTTGCCCAGCGTGATCAGCCGCTCCACCACGCGCCGCAGCTCCTTGGCCTTGGCGTCGGTGGTCACGATCCGCTCGTGATCGATCAGCGACGTGGCCATGTTGCGGAACATCGCCTTGCGGTGGGACGAGGTCCGCCCCAGCTTCCGTCCAGCCTTGCGGTGTCGCATCGCTCTGTCTACTCCCGGGCTCCGCGCGACGCGGCGCCCCTACTCGTTCTCCTCGCCGCGCTTGCGCGGGAAGTTGTGCAGCTTCATGCCGAGGCTGAGACCCATGTCGGCCAGGATCTCCTTGATCTCGTTGAGGGACTTGCGGCCGAAGTTCTTGGTCTTGAGCATCTCGGCCTCGGTCTTCTCGACCAGCTCGTAGATGTACTTGATGTTGGCGTTCTGCAGGCAGTTCGCCGAGCGCACCGAGAGCTCGAGCTCGTCGACGGTCTTGAACAGGTTCTCGTTGAACTCCGGGACCTCCTCCTCGGCACCCTCGGCGTCCGGCTCCTCTTCCTCGGTGAAGTTGATGAAGATCTGGAGCTGCTCCTTGAGGATCTTGGCCGCGAACGCCAGCGCGTCCACCGGGGCCACCGAGCCGTCGGTCCAGATCTGCAGGGTCAGCTTGTCGTAGTCGGTGCGCTGCCCCACGCGGGCGTTGCTGACCATGTAGTTGACCTTGCGGATCGGGGAGAAGATCGCGTCGATCGGGATCGTGTCGATGGGCGCCTCGGGGTCGGCGTTGAGCTCGGCCGGGACGTACCCCTTGCCCTTCTTGATCGTCAGCTCGGCGCGGATCTTGCCGTCCCGCGCCAGCGTGCAGATGTGGTGGTCGGGGTTGAGCACGTCGACCCCGGCGATCTCGGTGATGTCGCCGGCGGTGACCGGGCCCCCGCCGGACTTCTCCAGGATCAGGGTCCGCGGCTCGTGCTCCTCCATCTTGAGCAGCACGCCCTTGAGGTTGAGGATGACGTCGGTGACGTCCTCCACGACCCCGTCGATCGTCGAGAACTCGTGCAGCACGCCGTCGACCTTGATGGCCGTGATCGCCGTGCCCTGCAGGCTCGACAGCAGGATCCTGCGCAGCGCGTTGCCCAGCGTGATCCCGAACCCCTTCTCCAGGGGTCGGGCCACGACCTTGGCGTAGGTGCTCGGATCCTCTCCCGACTCGATCTCGACACCGCGCGGCCGGATCAGCGCTCGCCAGTTGCGGTACATCGATGCTCCTCCCTCCCCCGGGGGCGTTTACCTGCTGTAGTACTCGACGATCAGCTGCTCTTCGATCGGCGTGGTCAGCTCCTCGCGGACCGGCACGCCGGTGAGACGACCGCTGAAGTTCTCGCGGTCCATCTCGATCCAGCTCATCGTCGCCCTCGCCTGCGAGCGCTCCATGTTCTCGACGTAGCGCTCGATCTTGCGGCTCTTCTCCTTCAGCGCGACGACCTGCCCCGGCTTCACGGTGAAGCTCGGGATGTTGACGATCCGACCGTCCACGGTGAAGTGGCGGTGGATCACCATCTGCCGCGCCTCGTTGCGCGTGCCGGCGAAGCCCATCCGGTAGACCACGTTGTCCAGCCGCTGCTCGAGCAGCCGCAGCAGGTTCTCGCCGGTGACGCCCTTCATCCGCTCGGCGCGCTGGAAGGTGCGGCGGAACTGCCGCTCCTGCACGCCGTACAGCCGCCTCACCTTCTGCTTCTGGCGGAGCTGCAGGCCGTACTCGCTGACCTTGCTGCGCCGGGCACCGTGCTGCCCCGGCGGGTAGTTCGTGCGGTCGAGGGCGCACTTGTCGGTGTAGCAACGCTCGGCCTTGAGGAACAGCTTGATGCCCTCACGCCGGCAGAAGCGACAGACCGGTCCGATGTACCGCGCCATGATGTCCTCCTAGACCCGCCGCCGCTTGGGCGGGCGACACCCGTTGTGCGGGATCGGGGTGGTGTCCCGGATCATCGTGATCTTCATCCCCGCCGCCGCCAGGCTGCGCAGCGCCGACTCGCGACCGCTGCCCGGGCCCTTGACGTGCACCGCGATCTGCTGCATGCCGTGCTCCATCGCCCGGCGCGCCGCGTCCTCGGCCGCGAGCTGGGCCGCGAACGGGGTGGACTTGCGCGAGCCCTTGAAGCCGCGCACGCCCGCCGAAGACCACGCGATCACGTTGCCCTGGGGGTCCGTGATCGTGATGATCGTGTTGTTGAACGTGGCCTGGATGTGGGCGACGCCCACCGGCACGTTCTTCTTGAGCTTCTTCTTACCGCCTCGCCTTGGATTCGCCATGGTCCTTCTCCGCCGGCCTACCGCTTGCCCTTGCGACGGACCACGATCCGGCGCGGGCCCTTGCGGGTGCGGGCGTTGGTGTGCGTGCGCTGGCCGCGAACCGGCAGCGAGCGGCGATGCCGCAGGCCACGATAGGTCTGCAGGTCCATCAGCCGCTTGATGTTCATGGCGATCTCCTTGCGGAGATCCCCTTCCACCTTGTACTTCCGGGTCAGCACGTCGCGGATCGCCGCCGTCTCCGTGTCCGTCAGCTTGTCGGAACGGGTGTTGGGATCCACCCCGGCTTCCCCGAGGATCTTGACCGCCGTGGACCGCCCGATGCCGTAGATGTACGTCAGGGCGATCTCGATCCGCTTGTTGCGCGGAAGGTCGATTCCAGCGATGCGTGGCATCTCGTTGTCTCTCCCGCCGGGCTAGCCCTGGCGCTGCTTGTGCTTGGGGTTCTCGCAGATCACCCGGATCACCCCGCGCCGCTTGATGATGCGACACTTGTCGCAGATCTTCTTGACCGAAGCCCGGACCTTCATCGTCTCGCTCCCTCGGGCGCTAGGCGCCCTTCACCGCCGCCACGACCGAGTCGAACACCTGGTCGATCGATCCGACGCCGGACACCGAACGAAGCAGACCCTTGTCCCCGTAGTACGCGGCCACGGGGGCCGTCTGCTCGTGATAGGTCGTCAGCCGGGCGCGGACCGTCTCCGGCTGGTCATCGTCGCGCTGATACAGCTCGCCGCCGCACAGGTCGCACACGCCGTCGGCCCTGGGCGGGTTGAACGTCACGTGGAACGACGCGCCGCACTGCTTGCACATCCGGCGCCCGCCCATCCGGTTGACGATCTCCTCGTCCTCGACCTCGATGCACACCACGTGCGCGATGTTGCGCCCGGCCTGGGCCAGCATCCGGTCGAAGGCCTCGGCCTGCGCCACGGTGCGCGGGAAGCCGTCCATGATGAACCCGCCCGCGCAGTCGTCGTCCTGGATCCGCTCCTCGATCAGCCGGATCACCAGGTCGTCGGGGACCAGCTTGCCGCTGTCCATGTAGCCCTTGGCCTCCTCGCCCAGCGGCGTGCCGCTGGCCTTGGCCGCGCGCAGCATGTCGCCGGTGGAGATCTGCTTGGCCGAGAACTCGATCTCCATCTTCTTGGCCTGGGTTCCCTTGCCCGCTCCCGGCGGTCCGAACAGAACGAGATCCATGTCTAACCCCTTCGTCCGCGGCCACGTATCTTCGTGCCGCCCGCACCCATCAGTCCGTCGTAGTGGCGTGTCAGCAGGTGGCTCTCGATCTGGGCGACCGTGTCGATCGCCACCCCGACCACGATCAGGAGGCTCGTGCCTCCGAAGCTGAACGGCACGTTGTAGCGCACGATCAGGATGTTGGGCAGGATGCACACCGCCGAGATGTACAGCGATCCCACCAGCGTGATCCGGGTCAGCACCCGATCGATGAACTCGGCGGTGTTCTTGCCGGGCCGGATGCCCGGGATGAAGCCGCCGTGCTTCTTGAGGTTCTCCGCCACGTCGGTCGGGTTGAACGTGACCGCCGTGTAGAAGTAGCAGAAGAAGATCGTCAGGAACACGTACGTGACGTTGTACAGGTACGTGTTGATCTGGAACCAGCCCTGCACCTGGTTCAGCCAGTCCGCGGTCCAGAAGGTCGCGATCGTCGCCGGGAACATGATGATCGACGACGCGAAGATCGGCGGGATCACGCCCGCGGTGTTGATCTTCAGCGGCAGGTGGGTGTTCTGGCCGCCGTAGACCCGGCGGCCCACCACGCGCTTCGCGTATTGCACGGGGATCCTGCGTTGCCCCCGTTCGCAGAACACGATGAAGGCGATCACCGCGACCATCCCGACCACGAGGATCATCCAGCCCACCGCCGACAGCGAGCTCGCGCCGGCCGCGCCCGGGTTGGTCACGCCCTGCATCGACTGGTAGATCGAGCTCGGGAAGCGGGCCACGATGCCGGCGAAGATGATCAGCGAGATGCCGTTGCCGATCCCGCGCTCGGTGATCTGCTCGCCGAGCCACATGATGAACGCGGTCCCACAGGTCAACGTCAGCACCGACGTGAACCAGAACCACGGTCCGCCGTGGGCCACCACCGGCGTGCCGGTGGGGCTCATCTTCTCGAGCCCGTAGGAGATCGCCATCCCCTGGATGATCGAGATCAGCACCGTGCCGTAGCGCGTGTACTGGATGATCTTCTTGCGGCCCGACTCCCCCTCCTTCTGCAGCCGCTCCAGCGACGGGATCACGACCGTCAGCAGCTGCAGGATGATCGAGGCCGAGATGTACGGCATGATGCCGAGGGTGAAGATCGAGAACTGCTCGAGCGCCCCCCCGGTGAACATGTCGTAGATGCCGAACAGGGTGTTCCCCCCCTGACCCTTGAAGAACTCGGTCAGGGCCTGACGGTTCGCCCCGGGGACCGGGATGAACACACCGATGCGGTACACGCCGAGCAGCGCGATCGTGAACAGGATCCGCTTGCGCAGCTCGGGGATCCGCCAGATGTTCATGAAGCCGCTGGCCACAGCAGTCTCCTAATCAGCCCTCGGTACCTTCGTCGTCGATGTCCGCCTCTTCGGCCTCGATGGCTTCCTCGTCGTCGAGCGTCCCGGCGTCCACGGAGTCCTCGCCCCCACCGGCCTCGACGGACTCCGGCTCGGCCGGCACCAGCTCGTCGGCCTCCGGCTCGGTCTGCTGCAGCGCGGGCGGTGGCTCGGCCGGGGGCGCCGCGATCACCGGGTCCACGGGCGCCGCGGGCTCCACGGGGGCCGTCGCGCCGCCGTCGGCGGCCGCCGCGTCCGCGTCACCGGTGACGTGCAGCTCGACCACCACGGCGTTCCCGCCGGCGGCCTCGATCTTGGACCTCGCCGACTTGCTGAACCGGTGGGCCTTGACGGTCACCGGCACCGCCATCTCCCCGTCGCCGAGGACCTTGACGCCGTCGTAGATCTTCTTGATCAGGCCCTTCTGGATCAGCACCTCGGGGTCGATCACCGCGTTGGCGCCGAACGACGCCAGATCGCGCACGTTCACCAGCGCGTACTTCTTGCGGAACGCGTAGTTGGAGAACCCGCGCTTGGGCAGGCGCCGCTGCAGCGGCATCTGGCCGCCCTCGAAGCCCGCCTTGACGCCGCTGCCGGAGCGGGAGTTCTGGCCCTTGTGACCGCGACCGGCGGTCTTGCCCAGGCCCGAGCTCTCGCCACGGCCGACGCGCTTGCGCTTGCGCCGGGAACCCGGATGGGGAGTCAGCTTGTTCAGGTCCATCGTCTACCTCACTCGCCGTGGATCCCGGCTCGCGGTCCACGACTCGCTTTCGCTGGTGGTGGGCTCGTGCCGGGGGAACCCGGCCGACCGAATCCTACTCCACCTCCCGCACCTCCACGAGATGGATGACCTTCTTGACCATCCCGCGGATCGCCGGGGTGTTCTCCAGCTCCACGGTCTTGTGCCGCTTGTTCAGGCCCAGCCCGAGCAGCGTCTTGCGCTGATCCTGCGGACGCCCGATCCCGGACCGCTTCAGCGTCACCTGCAGCTTGGTGGCCATCAGCTCGCTCCCATCCCGGTGTGCTTGTCGAGCACGCCGCGGCGGCGCAGGTAGGACTCCGGATGCTGGAGGTCGCGCAGCGCCGTCATCGTCGCCTTGAGCACGTTGTGCGGGTTGTTCGAGCCGATGCACTTGGTCAGGATGTTGCGGATCCCGGCCGCCTCGAGCACCGCGCGGACGGCGCCGCCGGCGATCACGCCGGTCCCCGGGCGGGCCGGGCGCAGCAGGACCTTGCCCGCGCCGAAGATGCCGGTGACCTCGTGGGGCACGCTGCCGTCCTCGGTGATCGGCACCCGGACCATCGTGCTCTTGGCCTTCTCGCCGGCCTTGCGGATCGCCTCGGGGACCTCGTGGGCCTTGCCGTGGCCGATGCCCACGCGGCCCTCGCCGTCCCCCACCACCACCAGGGCGCTGAAGTTGAAGCGGCGGCCACCCTTGACGACCTTGGCGACGCGGTTGATGTCGACGACGCGGTCGATGAGCTCGACGTCGTTCTTGTCGGTGAAACGAGCCATCGCCTAGAACTCCAGGCCACCCTCGCGGGCGGCGTCGGCCAGGGCCTTGACCCGACCGTGAAAGAGATACCCGTTGCGGTCGAAGACCACCGACCGGATGCCGGCCTCGATGGCGCGCTCGGCCACCACGCCTCCGACGACCTTGGCCGCGGCGATGTTGCCGCCGTGGCCCTCGATCTCGACCCCCTTGTCGTGGGTCGAGGCCGCCGCCACGGTGACGCCCCGCTGGTCGTCGATGACCTGGGCGTAGATGTGCTTGCCACTGCGGAACACGCACAGCCGCGGACGCTCGGTGGTCCCGCGGACCCGCTTGCGGATGTGCTTCTTGCGCCGGTCTCTCGCCAACGCTCGTGGGTTCGTGCGACCCATCATTCTTCTCCCAGGGGCGGCCAAAGGCGCGCCATCCTAAGCATAAGTCCCTGTCTCGTCAACACTTTCCGGCGACTCAGGAGGTCACACCGGCCTTGCCCGGCTTGAGCCGGATCAGCTCGTCCTTGTAGCGGATGCCCTTGCCCTTGTACGCATCGGGCTTGCGGAACCCGCGGATCACCGCCGCGACCTGTCCGACCGCCTCGCGATCGATCCCGTGGACGCGGATCTGGCTGCCCTTCTCGACCGAGATCTCGATCCCCTCGGGGATCGGGTACTCGACCGGGTGGCTGTAGCCGAGCTTGAGCGACAGGCTCTGGCCGCTGACCTCGGCGCTGTAGCCGACGCCGACGACCTCGAGCTCCCTGGTCCAGCCCTCGTGCACGCCGGTGACCATGTTCTGCACCAGCGCCCGCATCAGGCCGTGGAACGCCCGCGTCTTCTGGTCCTCGTCGAGCCGCGTCACGACCACCCTGTCGCCCTCGACGGTCACGTGGATCCCGGGCAGCATCGGCCGCTCGAGCAGGCCCTTGGGGCCCTTGATCTTGATCGTGTCACCGGCGATGTCCGCAGAGACCCCCTTCGGGATCTCGACCGGCTTCTTCCCCACGCGAGACATCGGCTCCTCCTACCAGACCTTGCACAGCACCTCGCCGCCGATTCCCCGGCGACGGGCCTCTGCGTCGGTCATCACGCCCTGGCTGGTGGACACGATCGTCACGCCCAGGCCGTTGAGCACCTTGGGCAGATCGTCCTTGCCCTGGTACACGCGGCGTCCGGGACGACTGACGCGCTCCAGGCCGAGGATGATGCCCTTCTTGTCGGCGTCGTAGCGCAGCGCGACGTGGAGCAGGCCCTGCTTGTCGTCCTGCTCCACCTCGTAGTCCGTGATGAAGCCCTCGTCCTTGAGGATCCGGGCGATCTCGGCCTTCATCTTCGACGACGGCATCGACAGGCGGGCATGCCCCACCAGCAGCGCGTTGCGGATCCGCGTCAGCATGTCGGAGATCGGATCGGTCATGCTCATCTCCGCCTCCTACCAGCTGCTCTTGATGACCCCGGGGATCTTTCCCTCGAGGGCCAGGTTTCGGAAACAGATGCGGCACATGTCGAACTTGCGCATGTACGCCCGCGGACGACCGCAGAGGGGGCACCGGTTGTACGCCCGCACCTTGAACTTCGGCGGTCGCTTGGCCCGGACTCGCAGCGAGGTCTTGGCCATGTTCTTCTCCTAGTTCGCGAACGGCATGCCGAGGTGCCGCAGCAGCGCCTTGCCCTCGGGGTCCGTCTGAGCCGTGGTGACGATGGTGATGTTCATCCCGGTGATGCGCTGCACCTGGTCGTAGTCGATCTCCGGGAACACGATCTGCTCGACGACGCCCATCGAGTAGTTGCCGCGGCCGTCGAAGGCCTTGCCGTTGAGGCCCCGGAAGTCGCGGACGCGCGGGATGGCGATGGTGATCAGGCGGTCGAGGAACTCGTACATCCGGTCCCGCCGCAGCGTCACCGAGGTGCCGATCGGCATCCCCTCGCGCAGCTTGAAGTTGGCGATGCTGCGCCGGGCGCGGCGGATCACCGCCTTCTGCCCGGTGACCTGCCCGATCTCCGTCGCCGCGGTCTCCAGGACCTTGATGTCCCGGATGCCCTCCTTCAGAGAGCTGTTGACCACGATCTTGGTGACCCTGGGCACCTGCATCACGTTGGCGTACCCGAACTCCTCCATGAGGGCCGGGATCACCTCGTTGCGGTACTGCTCTTGGAGTCTGGTCGTCATCTTCCTTCTCCGCGGGGAGCCGGCGCCGGGCTTTCACGTGGCGCCTGCGGGCCCCCGCTGGGCTTCCCTCTACTCGATGGTCTCTCCGGTCTTGACGGAGACACGCCGCTTGCCGCGGCCCTCGCCCTCGTAGCGGACGCGGGTCGCCTCCTGGTCGCTGCCGATCACCAGCTGCACGTTGCTGATGTGGATCGGCGCTTCCTTCTCGATGATCCCGCCCTGGCGCAGCTGCGCCGTGGGCTTCTGGTGCCGCTTGACGATGTTGATCCGCTCGACCACCACGCGGCCTTGCTTGTGGTTCACCGTCATCACCTTGCCCACGCGCCCCTTGTGCGCGCCGGCGATGACCTTCACGGTGTCGCCCCGCTTGAGGTACGACTTGTGTGCCTTCGTCCCCTTGGGCATGGCTAGATGACCTCCGGCGCCAGCGAGATGATCTTCATGAACTTCTTGGCGCGCAGCTCGCGGGCGACCGGCCCGAAGATGCGGGTCCCGACCGGCTCGTGGTCGGCCTTGACCAGCACCGCCGAGTTGTCGTCGAAGCGGATGTAGGTCCCGTCCGGCCGCCGGATCTCCTTGGCGGTCCGCACGATCACGGCCTCCATCACGGTCCCCTTCTTGACCTTCGAGTTGGGGATCGCCTCCTTGACGGTGACCTTGACGATGTCCCCGACGCGGGCATACCGCCGCTTGGAGCCGCCCAGGACCTTGATGCACATCACCTTCTTGGCACCGCTGTTGTCGGCGATGTCCAGCATCGACTGCATCTGGATCATGACGCCACCTCTCCGCGCTCACCGGCTGGGCCGGCGCGCGTCGTCACACCTGCCGCTGCGCGATCTGTCGCTTGACTGCCCACCGCTTGCGGCGGCTCAGCGGACGGCTCTCGATGATCTCCACGGTGTCCCCTTCCCGGCACAGGTTCTCCGGGTCGTGGGCCATGTACTGCTTGCTCTTGGTCACGTACTTGCGGACCTGGGGGTGGAGCGCCTTGCGGTCGACGCGGACCACCACCGTCTTGTCCATCTTGTCGCTCACCACGATGCCGGTGAACGTGCGGCGATTGCCCTGGGCCTTGTCTGCCATCTCGTGCCTCGCTGTCCCCGGCTACACCGGGCGTCCGAACCGTTCGCGGATCTTGCTGTAGCCCTGGCCGATCTCTTCGCGGAGCGAGCCGACCTTGGCCTCGAGGCCGCCCTTGACCAGCCCCTGGTCCTGCTCGCGCTGGCGGATCAGGGTCTTGATCCGGGCCAGGTCGCGCCGCAGCTTCTTGACGCTGGCGGTGTTCTCGAGCTGGCCGGTGGCCCGGTTGAACTTCATCGCCGTCAGCTCCTGCACCACGTCGTGGCGGCGCAGCAACAGCTCGCGATCGTCCAGCTCACGGAGCTCGCCGATGTTCGCCATGACCTAGTCCTCTCTCCGCACGATCCGGGTCGCCACCGGGAGCTTCATCGCGGCGAGGCGCAGCGCCTCCATCGCGGTGGCCTCCTCGACGCCCGACATCTCGTACATCACCCGGCCGGGCTTGACGACCGCGACCCAGAACTCCGGGTTGCCCTTGCCCTTGCCCATCCGGGTCTCGGCGGGCTTCTTGCTCAGCGGCTTGTCGGGGAAGATCCGGATCCAGATCCGCCCGCCGCGCTTCGCCGCGCGGGTCATCGCGACACGAGCCGCCTCGATCTGCCGAGCCGTGATCCAGCCGGCCTCGAGCGTCTGCAGCCCGTAGTCGCCGAAGTCGACGTTGCAGCCGCGGCGCGCCAGGCCGCGACGGCGGCCCTTCTGCTTCTTGCGGTACTTGACCTTCTTCGGAGCCAGCATGACTACCGCTCCTCCTCGTCACCCGGGAGCACCTCTCCCTTGAAGATCCAGACCTTGACGCCGATGACCCCGTAGGTCGTCCGCGACACGGCCTGGCCGTAGTCGATGTCCGCGCGGATGGTGTGCAGCGGGACGCGGCCGGAGCGGTAGAACTCGCTGCGGCTCATCTCGGCGCCGCCGAGGCGGCCGCCGCACATGATCTTGACGCCCTGGGCGCCGGCGCGCAGCGTCGACTGCATCGCCTTCTTCATCGCCCGCCGGAAGTTGACCCGCTTGACCAGCTGCGCCGAGATGTTCTCGGCCACCAGCTTGGCGTCGAGCTCGACCTTCCGGACCTCGATGATGTTCAGGAAGATCTCCGTGTCGGTGACCTTCTTCAGATCGTGCTTGAGCGCCTCGAGGCCCGCACAGCGCTTGCCGATGATCATGCCGGGGCGCGCGGCGTAGACGTACACCTTGGCCTTGTTCGCCGCCCGCTCGATCACCACCCGGCTGATCTGCGCGTTGTGGAGCTTCTTCTCGAGGAACCGGCGGATGCGCAGATCCTCGTGCAGGTGCTTCGCGTAGTCCTTCTCCGCGAACCAGCGCGAGTCCCACGTCCGGACCGTGCCCAGACGGAAGCCAACGGGATGGACCTTCTGACCCACGGTTTCCTCCTACTCCCTCTCGTCGAGCACGACGGTGATGTGGCTGGTGCGCTTGCGGACCCGGGTCGCCCGGCCATGGGCCCGGGGGATCCAGCGCCGCAGCGTCGGCCCGCCGTCCACCAGGATCTGCTGGACGAACAGCTTGTCGACGTCCGTGGTCGACTTCTTCTCCTTGGCGTTGTTCACCGCCGACCAGATCAGCCGGTTGAGGATCGGGGCCGACCGCTTGCGGGTGAACTTCAGCGTCTCCACCGCCGCGCTGACGTCCTGGCCGCGGATCTGGTCCGCCACCAGCCGCACCTTGCGGGGGGAGATACGCGCGAACTTGAGCACCGCCCTGGACTGCATGGCGCGCCCCCTTACCGCCGGCTCTTTCGATCCGCCGCGTGACCGAAGAAGGTCCGCGTCGGCGCGAACTCGCCCAGCTTGTGACCGACCATGTTCTCGGTGACGTACAGCGGGATGAACTTGCGACCGTTGTGCACCGCGAACGTCAGGCCGACGAAGTCGGGCGTGATCACGGAACGGCGGGACCAGGTCTTGATGACCTTGGGACCCTTGCCATCCCGGACCGCGTTGATCTTCTCCAGCACGTGCCGGTCGACGAACGGTCCCTTCTTGATGCTACGACCCACGTCTCGGTCCTCCTGCGCGTCTACCGCGAACTACTTGGTCCGCCGCTTGACGATGAACTTGTCACTGCGCTTGTTGTGCCGCGTCTTCTTGCCCTTGGTGGGCACGCCCCACGGGGTCACCGGGTGGCGACCGCCGGCCGTCCGCCCCTCGCCACCCCCGTGGGGGTGGTCGATCGGGTTCATCGCGGTCCCGCGGACCTTCGGGCGCCGGCCCAGCCAGCGCTTGCGGCCGGCCTTGCCGAGCTTGATGATCCCGTGCGTCGGGTTGCTGACCTGGCCGATCGTCGCGTAGCAACGGTTCAGCACCTGGCGC
Organism: uncultured Rickettsiales bacterium; assembly: GCA_964584075.1. GTDB lineage: Bacteria > Myxococcota_A > UBA796 > UBA9615 > CAYRNR01 > CAZOYV01. The sequence continues at coordinate 12,877 of CAZOYV010000146.1, forward strand.
AGCTCGCCCGAGGGCAGCCGCAGCAGGACGTACTTGCCCTCCTTGGCCATCACCTGGGCCTGGGTCCCGGCCGAACGCACCAGCTGGGCGCCCTTGCCGAGCTTGAGCTCGACGTTGAACACCAGGGTCCCCAGCGGGATGTTCTGCAGCGGCAGCGCGTTGCCGGGCTTGATCTCGGCCCCGGGACCGGAGACCACCTCGTCGCCGACCTTCACGCCGTGCGGCGCCACGATGTAGCGCTTCTCGCCGTCGGCGTAGTGCAGCAGCGCGATGTACCCCGTGCGGTTGGGGTCGTACTCGACGCTGGCGACCTTGGCCGGCACGCCGACCTTGTCCCGCCGCCAGTCGATCTCGCGCAGGCGCCGCTTGTGCCCGCCGCCGCGGCGGCGGAGGGTGATCCGCCCGGTGTTGTTGCGACCCGAGATGCGGGTCGTGGGGCGCACCAGGCTCTTGTGCGGCTTCGAGGTCGTGACCTCGTCGAAGTCGCTGCCGGTCATGTAGCGCCGGCCGGGGCTGGTCGGCTTGTATCGCTTGATCCCCATCTTGCTCTCGCCTCGGCTAGACGTTCTCGTACAGGTTGATGGCCTCGCCCTCGGCCAGCGTGACGTAGGCCTTCTTCCAGTTGGCCCGCTTGCCGAAGTACCGCCCGAACCGCTTGTTCTTGCCGCGCACCAGCGCGGTGCGGACGCTCAACACCTCGACGCCGAACAGGTCCTGGACGGCCTGCTTGATCTGGACCTTGCTGGCCCGCTCGCCCACGCGGAAGGCGTAGATGTTCTCGTCCTGCTGGGCGGCGCTCTTCTCGGTGATCAGCGGCCCCTGGATGATGTCGTAGATCTCGCTCATGCCAGCCGCTCCTTGACCTTCTCCACCGCCGGGACGGTGAGGATCAGGTGCTCGTGCCGCAGCACGTCCAGGACGTTGAGCCCCTCGCTGCGCATCACCTTGATCTTCGGGATGTTGCGCGCCGAGAGCTGCACCACGCGGTCGTCCTCGTGGAGCACCACCAGCGCCGAGTCGACCTCGAAGCGATCGAGGAACGCGGCGAACTGCTGGGTCTTGATCTCCGGGAGCGAGAGCTCGTCGACGAGCACCAGCTTGGTGTCCGCGGCGCGCCGCGTCAGCGCCGACTTCAGCGCGTTGCGGCGGACCTTCTTGTTGAGCTTGAACGCGAAGGAGCGCGGCTTGGGCCCGAAGACCACGCCACCGCCCGCGAACTGGGGCGCGCGGCGCGTGCCCTGCCGGGCGCGGCCCGTCCCCTTCTGGCGGTAGGGCTTCTTCCCGCCGCCGGAGACGTCCGAGCGCTCCTTGGTGCAGGCGGTGCCGCGGCGGGCCTTGGCCCGCTGATAGCGCACCACCTCGTGGAGCAGGTGGTCGTAGCGATCCTCGGCGAAGATCGCGTCGGGGAGCTCGAGCTCCCCCACCTGCGCGTGGGCCATGTTGTAGACGGCGACCTTGGGCATCGTTCGCTCCCGCCTCAGTCCAGCTTGATCTCGACGTCGACCCCGGCGCTGAGATCGAGCTTCATCAGTGCGTCGACGGTGGCCTGCGTCGGCTGGAGGATGTCCAGCAGCCGGTTGTGCGTGCGGACCTCGAACTGCTCCCGCGACTTCTTGTCGACGTGGGGCGAGCGCAGCACGCAGTACTTGTTGATACGGGTCGGCAGCGGGATCGGGCCGCGCACCACGGCCCCCGTCCGCTTGGCCGTGTCGAGGATCTCCCGCGCGGACTTGTCCAGCAGCTTGTGGTCGTACGCCTTCAGGCGGATCCGGATCTTCTGTTTCGCCATCTCGACGATCCCTTACCCAGCGCGGCGGTGCTGCGCCGCAAGTCTCGAAGCCCGCTTCCTGTTCCGGGAGTCCTGGCTTCGTTGGCCGTCCCGTCGGCCGGCCCCCGAACCCCGCAAGTCGCTGCGGGGAACTCCAGAGCGCGGCGCCTTATAGCAAAAACCGTTCCGGGCCTCAACTAAAAAGGCCCATCTCCTCGCGATCTGCGGGCATTTTCAGTACCCGCGTATCTTCTTGATCACCTGATCGGCCACGTTCGGTGGCACCGCCTCGAGGTGATCGAACTGCATCGTGTAGGTCGCCCGGCCCTGGGTCAGCGACCGCAGATCGGTGGCGTACCCGAACATCTCCGCCAGCGGGACCTCGCCCTCGACCACCTGGGCGTTGGCCCGCATCTCCATCGAGTGGACCTTGCCGCGGCGGCCGTTGAGGTCGTTGAGCACGGCCCCGAGGTACTCCTCGGGCATCACGATCTCGAGGTCCATGATCGGCTCGAGCAGGATCGGCGAGGCCTTCTCGATCCCCTCGGTGAAGGCCATCCCCGCCGCGATCTTGAACGACAGCTCCGAGCTGTCGACCTCGTGGTGGCTGCCGTCGAGCAGCGTGACCCGCAGGTCCTTCATCGGGAAGTCGGCCAGCGCACCCCGCTCGGTGGCCTCCTCGACGCCCTGCTGGACCGCCGGGACGAACTCCTTGGGCACCGAGCCGCCGCTGGTGCCGTCGACGAACTCGAAGCCCGCGCCGCGCTCCAGCGGCTCGAGGCGCAGCTTGACGTGCCCGTACATGCCCCGCCCGCCGGTCTGGCGCTCGAAGCGGACCTCGTGCTCGGCGGTGGCCGAGATGGACTCCTTGTAGGCCACCTGCGGCTTCCCCACCGCCGCCTCGACGTGGTACTCGCGGACCAGCCGGGTGACGATGATCTCCAGGTGGAGCTCCCCCATCCCGCCGATCAGCGTCTGGCCGGTCTCCGGGTCCTGGTCGACGCGGAACGAGGGGTCCTCCACCGAGATGCGCTGCAGCGCCTCGCCGAGCTTGTCCTGGTCGTTCTTGGTCTTGGGCTCGATGGCGATGCGGATCACCGGCTCGGGGAACTGCATCGACTCGAGGATCACCACGTCGCGCTTGAACGACAGCGTGTCGCCGGTGACGGTGTGCTTGAGCCCCACCGCGGCGACGATGTCGCCGGCGCGGATCGACTTGACGTCCTCGCGCTTGTTGGCGTGCATCCGCAGGATCCGGCCCAGGCGCTCGCGCTTGCGGCTGGTGGAGTTGAACACCTGCTCGCCGACCTCGGCGGTCCCGGAGTAGACCCGCAGGTACGTCAGGTTGCCGACGAACGCGTCGCGCATGATCTTGAACGCCAGGGCGGCGAACGGGGCCTCGGGGTCCGGCGGCCGCTTGGCGGGATCGCCGTCCGGGGTCACGCCCTCGATCGGCGGGACGTCCAGCGGCGAGGGCAGGTAGTCGATCACCGCGTCGAGCAGCGGCTGGATGCCCTTGTTCTTGAACGCCGAGCCGCACAGCACCGGGATGACCTTCCGCTCGATGCAGGCCCGGCGGGCGACGCGCTTCAGATCCGCCAGCGAGACCTCCTCGCCCTCGAGATAGGCCATCGCCAGGTCGTCGTCGTGCTCCACCACCGCCTCGAGCAGGAGCTCGCGGCGGCGGGCGACCTCGCCCTGCAGCTCCGCCGGGATCTCGACCTCGCGGAACTCGGCCCCGAGGGTGTCGTCGTCGTAGGCGTAGGCCACCTTCGCCATCAGATCGATCACGCCCTGGTGGTGGTCCTCGGCGCCCAGCGGCAGCTGGAACGCCACCGCGTTGGCCCCCAGCCGCTTGTGGATCTGGGCGACCACCCGGGTGAAGTCGGCGCCGACGCGGTCCATCTTGTTGACGAACGCGATGCGGGGGACCTTGTAGCGATCCGCCTGGCGCCACACGGTCTCGGACTGGGGCTCGACCCCCTCCACCGCGCTGAAGATCGCGATGGCACCGTCGAGGACCCGCAGCGAGCGCTCCACCTCGATGGTGAAGTCCACGTGCCCGGGGGTGTCGATGATGTTGATCTGGTGGTCGCGCCAGAAGCAGGTCGTCGCCGCGGAGGTGATCGTGATGCCCCGCTCCTGCTCCTGGTCCATCCAGTCCATCACGGCGGTGCCCTCGTGGACCTCGCCCATCTTGTGGCTGACACCCGTGTAATAGAGGATCCGCTCGGTCGCGGTGGTCTTACCGGCGTCGATGTGCGCCATGATGCCGATGTTGCGGAGCGCGGTCAGATCGGTGGGCATTGGTAATGCTCCGCATCGGCTCCATCGGCAGCCTGAGGGTCTCGTTCATCCGTGCTTCGGTCCCGGGCTCACCCCGGGGGACGGTCTCGATTCTCTCTCGACTGTGGGCCGGGATCCTGCCCGGCCGTAACTACCGATGACCGTCCAACAGCTGCAAAATCGCTCTTCCGCCGTTACCAGCGGTAGTGCGCAAACGCCTTGTTCGCCTCGGCCATGCGGTGGACGTCTTCCTTCTTCTTGACCGTCTCGCCGCGGCCCATCGAGGCCTCCATGAACTCTGCCGCCAGCTTCTCCTGCATCGAGTGGCCGGCGCGCTTGCGCGCGAAGTTGCGCAGCCAGCGCATCGCCAGCGCCAGGCGACGCTCGGGGCGGATCTCGACGGGGACCTGGTAGGTCGAGCCGCCCACCCGGCGGGACTTGACCTCGATGGCGGGCTGGGCATTCTCCAGCGCCCGCTTGAAGACCTTCAGCGGGTCTTCCTTGCTCTTGTCCTCGATGATGTCGAACGCGTTGTACATGATGCGCTCGGCGGTCGACTTCTTGCCGCCGCTCATCAGGTTGTTGACGAACTTGGCGACGAGGACGTCGTTGTACTTCGGATCGGGGAGGATCTCCCGCTTCGGAACCTCGCGACGGCGCGGCATGCTCCTGCTCCTACTTCTTGGGGCGCTTGGCGCCGTACTTGCTGCGGCGCTGCTTGCGGTCGACCCCGACCGAGTCCAGCACGCCGCGGATCACGTGGTAGCGCACGCCGGGCAGGTCCTTGACGCGACCGCCGCGGATCAGCACCACCGAGTGCTCCTGGAGGTTGTGCCCCTCGCCGGGGATGTAGGTCGTGACCTCCATCCCGTTGGTCAGCCGCACGCGCGCGACCTTGCGCAGCGCGGAGTTGGGCTTCTTGGGGGTCGTGGTGTACACGCGGGTGCACACCCCCCGCTTCTGCGGGCAGCTCTTCAGCGCGGGGGAGGCCGTCTTGGCGTGGTGACGCTCACGGCCCTTTCGCACCAGCTGATTGATCGTCGGCATCCGGCTCGTCCTCTCTCGGCATTCTGCTCACGAGCGGCGCGCAAGATATGCGCGGACGCCGCGAAATGTCAAGAACTCGATGCGGTGTTTCCTAGGCGATGTCCGCACCACCGGGACCGCCCGGCGGCAGCATGCCCCCCAGCGGCGGCGGAGGCGCGTCCCCGACCGCCAGGGCCTGGGTCGTCGCCTGCTCCGCGTCCTCGGTCAGGATCTTGATCCGGTGGTAGGCCTTGAAGCCGGTCCCGGCGGGGATCAGCCGGCCCATGATCACGTTCTCCTTGAGCCCGCGCAGGTAGTCGACCTTGCCGTTGACCGCGGCGTCGGTCAGCACCCGGGTGGTCTCCTGGAACGAGGCCGCCGAGATGAAGCTGTCGGTGCTCAGGCTGGCCTTGGTGATGCCCAGCAGCAGCGGCTCCGCCACCGCCGGCTGGAGGCCGTCGGCGAGGGCCTTGTCGTTGACCTCCTCGAGCAGGTTCTTGTCCACCTGCTCGTCCACCAGGAAGTCGGTCTCGCCGGGGTCCTTGATCCGCACGCGGCGGAGCATCTGGCGGACGATCACCTCGATGTGCTTGTCGTTGATCCGGACGCCCTGGAGCCGGTAGACCTCCTGGACCTCGTCGACGAGGTAGCGCGCCAGCGCCTTCTCGCCCTTGACCTTGAGGATGTCGTGGGGGTTGGCCGCGCCGTCCATCAGCGGCTCGCCGGCGCGCACGAAGTCGCCCTCGCGGACGCTGATGTGCTTGCCCTTGGGGATCAGGTACTCCTCGGGCTTGCCCTCGCCCTCGGGGGTCACGATCACGCGGCGCTTGCCCTTGTAGTCCTTGCCCAGGCTGACGGTGCCGTCGATCTCGGTGATCACGGCCACCTCGCGCGGCTTGCGCGCCTCGAACAGCTCCGCGACGCGGGGCAGACCACCGGTGATGTCCTTGGTCTTGGTCGTCTCGCGCGGGATCTTGGCCAGCACGTCGCCGGGCAGGACCTCGTCGCCCTCCTGGACCTGGATGTTGGCCCCCACGGGCAGGAAGTAGCGGCCCAGCGTCTTGTTGCCGCTGGCCTTGATGCTGACCCGCGGGCGCAGCTCGGCGTCGCGGCTCTCGATGATCACCTTGCGGCTCATCCCGGTCAGCTCCTCGACCTGCTCCTGCATGGTCGAGCCTTCCTTGACGTCGCCGAACTTGCACTTGCCCTGGAACTCGGCGATCAGCGGGATCGAGTAGGGGTCCCACTCGGCGAGCAGCGTCTTGGGCATCACCTCCTGGCCGTCGGTGACGCGGACCCAGGCGCCGTACGGGATGCCGTACTTCTCGCGCTCGCGGCCGGTCTGGTCGGAGATCACGATCTCGCCGTTGCGGTTCATCACGATCACGCGCCCGTCGCGGTCGGTAATCGTCTCGAGCTCGCGGTAGCTCGCCTTCCCGGCGACCTTGTTCTCCAGCGTGCTCTGGGCCACGCGGCTGGACGCGGTGCCGCCGATGTGGAACGTCCGCATCGTCAGCTGGGTGCCGGGCTCGCCGATCGACTGCGCGGCGATCACGCCGACCGCCTCGCCGACGTTGACCAGCTGCCCGCGGGCCAGGTCGCGGCCGTAGCACTTGGCGCACACGCCGTGGCGGGTGTCGCAGGTCAGCACCGAGCGGATGAACACCGACTCGATCCCGGCGTCGAGCACCCTGGCCACGTTCTCCTCGTCGAGCAGCTCGCCCTTGGCGACGATCACGTCCCGGGTGTGCGGGTCGATCACGTCCTCCTGGGTGATCCGGCCGAGGATCCGTTCGCCCAGCGGCTGGATGATCTCGCCGGCCTCGACCAGCGCCGTGACCTCGATGCCGTCGTCGGTGCCGCAGTCCTCGTGGGTCGTGATGAAGTCCTGGACCACGTCCACGAGGCGCCGGGTGAGGTACCCGGAGTTGGCGGTCTTGAGCGCCGTGTCGGCCAGCCCCTTGCGCGCGCCGTGGGTGGAGATGAAGTACTCCAGCACGGTCAGCCCCTCGCGGAAGTTCGCCACGATCGGGGTCTCGATGATCTCGCCCGACGGCTTGGCCATCAGGCCGCGCATCCCGGCCAGCTGCCGGATCTGGGTCGCGGACCCGCGGGCGCCGGAGTCGACCATCATGAACAGCGGGTTGAACGACGCCAGCGTGACCTTGTCGCCGTGCTCGCTGGTGAACTCCTCGGTGCCGAGCTCGTCCAGCATCTCGCTGGCGATCTCCTCGGTCACCTGGGCCCAGATGTCCACGACCTTGTTGTACTTCTCGCCCACGGTGATCAGCCCGTCGGCGTACTGGCTCTCGGTGTCGTGGACCTCGCCGAACGCGCGCTCGAGGATCTGGGGCTTCTTGGTCGGGATGTGCAGGTCGTCGACGCAGATCGAGATCCCGGCCTTGGTCGACATCCGGAACCCGAGCAGCATCAGGTGGTCGGCGAGCAGCACCGTGGCCTTGGGGCCGGCCAGGCGGAAGCAGCGGTCGACCAGCTCGGCGAGCTTGCCCTTCTTCATCACCTGGTTGACCGCCGAGAACGGGATCGCGTTGGGCACGATGTCGTAGAGCAGGACGCGCCCGCACGTCGTGTCGACGAGGATCCGCGCCATGTCGTCGGGACGAGGACCGAGGCGACCGACCTCGGCGATGTCGCGGTCCATCCGGACCTTGATCTTGGCGTGCAGCTCCAGCTGGCCCTGATCGTAGGCGGCGAGGACCTCCTCGCGGCTGTTGTAGATGCCCTTGAAGCAGGGACGGCCCTCCTTCCTGGCGCGCTGGTGCTCCAGCTCGTCGTAGCCGCCGGGGGCGAACGCCTTCTCGCGCGTCATGTAGTACGCGCCCAGGACGATGTCCTGGCTGGGCACGATGATCGGCGAGCCGTGGGCCGGGCTGAGGATGTTGTTGGTCGACATCATCAGCACGCGGGCCTCGATCTGGGCCTCGATCGAGAGCGGCACGTGGACCGCCATCTGGTCGCCGTCGAAGTCGGCGTTGAACGCCATGCAGACCAGCGGGTGGAGGCGGATCGCCTTGCCCTCGATCAGCACCGGCTCGAACGCCTGGATCCCCAGGCGGTGGAGGGTCGGGGCGCGGTTGAGCATCACCGGGTGGTCGCGGGTCACCTCCTCGAGGATGTCCCAGACCTCGCTCTTCTCCTTCTCGACCATCTT
>CAZOYV010000147.1:0-21005 GCA_964584075.1 uncultured Rickettsiales bacterium
GAGATTCCTGGCTGAGTGGCTCTCAACTCGACATAACGCGGCGCTCGACATTACGTCCCGCTCCAGCTCCGACTCCGGCTCCGACGACGCCGAGGTCGGCGAGGTCTCCAGCGAGGACCGGACCAACGTCTTCTGGCGGACCGACGGTGGTGCCGGGTCGTCCGCGACCCTCGACGTCAGCGGCCGCTTCAGCGTCACGGACTCGGCCAGCCGCAGCCCGGTCCCCGAGTGGGAGCGCTACGAGATCGTCGGCTTCCTCGGCGCCGGCGGGATGGGCCGGGTCTACAAGGCATGGGACCCGCGGCTGAAGCGCCACGTGGCGCTCAAGTTCATCTCGCGCAACGACCCCGAGGTGGTCCAGCGGTTCTTCCGCGAGGCCCAGTCCCAGGCGCAGGTCGAGCACCCCCACGTGTGCCGCGTCTACGAGGTCGGCGAGGTCGACGGCCAGCCCTACATCGCGATGCAGCTCGTGGACGGCGAGCCGATCCACGAGATCCGCGACGAGCTGTCCGTGGAGGAGCGGGTGGTGCTGCTCGCGCAGGTCGCCGACGCCGTCCACGCCGCCCACCGCACCGGGCTGATCCACCGCGACATCAAGCCGTCGAACATCCTGGTCGGCCGCGGCGAGGAGGGCGGCTTCAGCCCCACGATCCTCGACTTCGGGCTGGCGCGGCCGATGGAGGGCGAGGGCCTGACGATGAGCGGCGCGCTGATGGGCACGCCGTCGTACATGGCGCCCGAGCAGGCCCGCGGCGAGGCCGACAAGCTCGACCGCCGCACCGACGTGTACGGCCTCGGCGCGACGCTGTACCAGCTGCTCGGCGGGCAGCCGCCGTACGACGGGGCCAACCAGATGGAGGTGCTGCTCAAGGCCGTCGAGGCCGAGCCGGCGCCGCTGCCGTCGCTGGAGCCGACGCTGCCCCCCGACCTGTGCAACATCACCACCCGGGCGATGGAGCGCGATCCGGGGCGGCGCTACGAGTCGGCCCGCGCGCTGGCCGAGGACCTGCGGCGCTACCTGGACGGCGAGCCGGTCCTGGCCCGGCCCCAGACCGTGGGCTACAAGCTGGGCAAGTGGGCCCGCCGCAACCGCCGCCTGGTGACCCTCGGCGGCGTGCTCGGGCTGGCGCTGCTGGTCGTGCTCGGCCTGCTGGTCCAGCAGCGCCTCGCCGCCGCGAGCCGCGCGCGGATGGCCCAGCGGTTCAGCCAGGAGGCGGCCCAGCTCGAGGGCCTGATGTGGAAGGACCGGGCGGTCCCGGTCCACGACACCCGCCCGCAGAAGGAGCGCGTCCGGGCCCAGATGGAGCGCATCGAGGGCGATCTGGACCACCTCGGGCGGGCGGCCCAGGGGCCGGGCCACTACGCCCTGGGGATGGGCCACCTGACGCTGTTCGAGCCCGAGCCGGCCCGCGACCACCTGCAGCAGGCCTGGGACGCCGGGTTCCAGACCCCGGAGGTGGCCTACGCGCTGGCGCTCGCCCTGGGCGAGCTGTACCAGGAGCAGCGGGCCGTGGTGGAGGCCCTGTACTCCGGCGACGAGCGAGAGCAACAGCTGGAGCAGACCGCCGCCGAGCTGCGCGACCCCGCCGTGGCGTGGCTGCACCTCGCCGAGGAGTCCGAGGCGGTGGCGCCGGACTACGCGCTGGCGCTGATCGCGTACCACGAGGAACGCTTCGACGACGCGCGGACCCACGCGGCGCGGGCGCTGCAGGGGCGGCCGTGGCTCTACGAGGCGTGGCTGCTGCAGGGCCAGGCCCACAGCCTGCAGGGTTTGCAGCGCTCGCTGGACGGCGACAAGGACGGCGCCCGCCGCTCGTTCGCGCTGGCCGAGCGGGCCTACCTCGAGGCCGAGCAGATCGCCCCCAGCGACGTGCGGGTGCTCGAGGGGATGGCCCGGCTGTACATGCGGCGCTACACCCACCGGCTGCTCGAGGACCCCGAGCGCGAGCGGGACCGCGAGCGGGCCCTCGAGGCGGCCGACCGGGGCGTCCTCGTCGACGGCGACCGGGCGACCCTGCAGGCGCTGCGCTGCTACGCCTACGAGAGCCACGCGCGCTGGCTCCACGGCGTCGGCGAGGACAACCGCGACGCCGTCGACGAGTCGGTCCGCGCCGGGGAGCGGGCCGTCGAGCTGGACCCCGAGGACGCCGCGGCGTGGGCCCAGCTGGGCTCGGCGTACGCCTACCGCGCGTGGACCGAGAAGTGGCGCGGCGAGGACGCCGGCGCGTCGCTGCGGCGGGCGATCGAGGTGCTCGAGGGGGCGCGGGCGATCCTGCCGACCTACGGCCTCGAGATGGAGCTCGCCGACGTCTACCGCGAGGTGGCGCTGTCGGCCCAGATCCACGGCGAGGAGCCCTTCGAGGCGCTGCGCGCGGCCGAGGAGCACGTCCGGCGCGCGCGGGAGCTGCGCCCGGACACCAGCCACCCCAAGCTGGTCGGCGGCGAGGTGCTGCACCTCACCGGCTGGGCGCTGGCCCAGCGCGGCGAGGACCCCACCGTCCCGTACCTCGAGGCGCTGGACGTGCTGCAGGTCGACAAGCAGGACGACCCGTTCGAGAGCTGGCTGTGCGCCGAGGCGGGCTGGGTCCACGTCGACCAGGGCCTGTACCGCCTGGGCGTCGGGCAGGACCCCGCGGAGGACGTCGCCGCCGCCCGCGCGTTCGGAGCGTGCGCCGCTCGCGGCCGGCCGCGCAGCACCGCCCCGCTGGAGCTGCTCGCCGACGCCGAGCTGGTCGCCGCGCGCCACGCGATGACCCACGGCGGCGATCCCGCCGGCGCCCTGGCCGCGGCAGACGCCCACTTCGAGCGGGCGCTGGTCCTGCAGCCGGGGGTCGACACGATGGGCTTCAAGCGGGGCGTGCCCGCGCTCGTCGAGGCGCGCCACGCCTGGCGCCGCGGCGGCGATCCGCGCCCCTCGCTGGACCGCGCCCAGCGGGCCTTCGAGGACGGGATCGAGGGATCGCCGGGGCTGGCCGAGCTGTACGCCTGGCCCGCCGAGGGCCACGCCCTGCGGGCCTGGTACGAGGTGGAGCGGGGCCGGGACCCGTCCGACGCCATCACCGCCGGGGAGCGCGCCGTCGAGACCTTGCTGGCCGCCAACCCCCGCGCCGGCGACGTTCACCGCGCGGCCGCCCGGATGGCCCTCGCCCGGGCCCGCTGGGCGCCGTCCGCCGGGGGCGTCCCGGCGCCGTCGCTCGACGCCGCGTCCCGCCACCTCACCGAGGCGCTGCAGGTCAACCCGCGGGACGCCGACGCGAAGCTGCTGCTGGCCGAGGTGGCCCACGCGCGCGCCGCCTGGTCCGCCGGGCACGGCGACGTCACCACCGCCGTGGAGATCTCCCGCGGCCTCGCCGAGCTGGACCAGGCCCTGGCGGTCCGCCCCGACTTCGCCGACGCCCTGGCGCTGCGCGGCCGCCTGCACCTGCTGGCCGCCCGCCGCAGCGAGGAGCCCGAGCACCGGCGCAAGGCGGCCACGGACGCGGCCGAGGCGTACGAGGCGGCGCTGGCGATCGACGCCAACCTGGAGCGCCGGCTGCGCGTGGAGCTGGGGGAGGCGCGGCGGCTGGCGCGGTGAACGGGCGGTGCTACGGGGTCGCGGGCCGGGTTCAGAACACCCCGACCAGTCCGATCCCGCCCGGTGCCGGCGCGGGGAGCAGCGCCCAGCGCCGGGCTTGACGGGCGGAGACGCGCTGGGCGCGCTGGTCGTCCAGGGCGTGCCCCGCGATGGCGACCACGAGCCCCACGGTCTGCAGCAGCGACATGCCCCACAGTCCCACACAGACGAAGCGGTTCAGCGGGTGGTCGTCGGCCAGCAGCGTGCCGGCGATCGCGGGTCCCGCGAGGGGAAGCAGCACCGCGTTGCAGAACCTCCGGTCCCCGTCGGACAGGCCGGTGCCCGCTGTCGGCAGGGTGGCCAGGGCGAAGGTGTGCAGCGGGACGCTGCCGACCCCCGCGGCGATCCAGCCGTAGAAGATCATGTCGTCGCTGCGGGCCGCGCGGGCCGCGCGCGGGCTGGCGGCGGCGAGGCACACGGCGAGCAGCAGCAGGGGGACACCGATCTTGCCGGGGAGGGGCATGGCGCTCCATCCGACGCGCACGGCGGAGCACTAGCAAGGGGGATGCCAGGCCGGCGGGCAGGGTCGGGGCGCGGGCCCCCGATCGGCCACCGGGTCCGCTCGTCCAGCGAGCGATCGACGTCGACCGCGGGGGTGAGTGCGACGCCGGCCCGGTGGTCGAGATCCTGGGTCGGACGATCGGCATGTACCCCGGCGTGGCGGCCACCGAGGAGCGGGTGAGCGTGGTCTTCGACAGCGTCGACGACGGCTGGACGGCCCCCCAGGTCGTGCCCGATTCGGGACAGAACGCGGAGTTCGCCCGCCTGCAGGCCGACGGCCAGGGGCGGATCCACCTGATCTGCCACCAGGGCCTGGGCAACAGCCGGTCGGCGGACTACCCGGTCTACAGCGGCGGGATGGGCTGCGATGGTTCCTGGGCCCCGTGGGTGGAGGTGGACGACGGGACCGACAACAGCTGCTGGCCCCAGCTCGCCGCCGACGGCGCCGGTGGCCTGGGACGACCTGGGGGGCTGATCGCGACCGGGGCGAGGATGCGTCAGGGCACCTTGCTGACCGGCTCGCCGCCGTAGATCGACTCCAGCGCCATCGTCACCGCGTGCATCTGGTGCTGGGTGACGTCGATCCGCAGCTGGTGGGCGCAGTCCTGGTGGACCGGGCGCTTGCTCTTCTTGCGGGCGTTCATCACGCCGCCGATCGCCATCGGGTCGTCGGTCGGGTTCTCCACCAGGAAGTCGTTGAGATCGGCCAGCGGGCCGCCGATCTGCCACTGGGTCAGCTTGTGCAGCGACCGATCGATGACGTACAGCAGGTCGACGGCGGCCTCGGTGTCGCCGCGCATCACCGCGATGCGGTAGGCGCTGACCTCGCCCTCGACGGCGTAGGCGTGGTTGCGGTTCTTGCGCAGCGTCTCGTGGGTGTGGCACATCCACCAGCCCAGCGCCAGGGTCACGTCCTGGTAGGTCTCGTAGTCCTTCCACTGGGCCTTGGCGTACTCGACGTAGGCCATCGAGCCCCACTGGTAGAACCCCTTGGTCGTGTCGCTGTCGATGTCCTTGCGCCAGCTGGCCACGGTGTACTTCTTGGCGCACGCCGCGGCCGCCGTCTCGATCGTCGGCACCAGGTCGGTGTAGCCCAGCTGCCGCGCCGCCTTGGTCAGGCACAGCAGCGTCTCGCCGTCGTAGTACGGGCTGGAGCGGTTGACCCGGCGGCCCTCGGCGATGCGGTAGTCGCGGGCGAAGCGGCCGTTCTCCAGCTGCAGGTACTCCAGGAACCCCAGGTAGCCCTCCAGGTGCTCCTTGAGCGTCGCCTCGTACTCGGGGTCCAGCTCCTGCTCGGTGAGCAGGTAGTCGATGATCGCCAGGCTGACCAGCGCCACCGTGCCCGAGCTGACCATCGGGTCGCTGCGGTAGCGCACCAGCTTGGTGCCCAGGGGGCCCTCCTCGGTGGCGTCGAACCAGAACTGGAAGCCCTTCTTCATCGCGGCGTCCATCTCCCGCGAGGGTCGGTACTGGTGGCACAGCGCGATGCCCCACAGCGCCGCCGCCTGGCGCACCTGGTGGTCGTCCTCGATCCAGGTCCCGTCGAGCCAGTCGTACATGTAGCGGAACGCCCCGTCCTCGACCTGCCAGTTGACCAGGAACTTGCTGCCCCCGGTGAACGACTGCTCGAGGATCTCGCGGGTCATCTCCAGCTCGATCAGGTTGCGCGCGTCGCTCGTGTCGCCCTTGGGTCGCTTGACCCGCGCGTCCTTGTGCGTGCTCCACTCCTGGGCCGCGCGGATCGCCAGGATCTGGTCGTGGAACTCCATGCCCTGCAGCGCGTCGAAGTCGAACGTCTCGTCGAACACCTCGGTCTGGCCCTCGGCGTCGGACGGGTCGGTGCCCGCCTCCACCACCTCGCCCCCGCCGCCGCCCTTCTTGCAGGCGGCGAGCGTCAGCGGCAGCAGGCACAGGATCAGCGTGGCGGTCGGGATCAGCGGTCGGATCGTCACGGTGGCTCCCCCGGTCGCGCGGTTGGGTGGCGACCGTTGGGACTGCCTACATGGGGGAGGGGGGGGCGGTCAAGGGTCTGCAGGGGGCAAGGTTGCCCTGCGCCACCACGACAGCAGCCGCGCGTGCTCGTCCGGGTGGGCGTCGACGAACACCGATGCCGTCGCGGTCCGGATCTCCACCGACCAGCCCAGCAGGCTCGGATCCCGCTCGATGGAGAGGATCTGGTGCGGCGCGATCCACACCGGCTTGCCGGTGAAGCTGGACAGCACCAGGCCGCGCTCGAAGACGGTGACCGTCAGCGCCTGGCCGCGGGCGTGGTCGGCGTACTCGCCCTCGAGCGCGAGCAGCAGCTCCCCGCGTTGCCCCCGAGGCGGGGCGGCGCGCATCCCCAGCATCTGGTCGGACGGCGTGGTGTGCGCCTTCAACCCGACCCAGAAGAACAGGACGACGAAGCCGCCCATCGCGATCGCGAGGAAGCCGAGTACCAGGATGGGGACGAGGTCGGGCAGCGCGCTCCAGCTCCTTGCCGCAGCCTACTACGGCCGGGGGTCGGCTGGATTCCCCGCCGGAGGGAGCCGAACGGCCCTGCGAGTCGGTATGCTGCCTGCATGACGTCCGGGAGACGCGGGGAACCACGAGGAGGCACCGATGACGACGACGAGCGCCTGGCAGCGCGCGATCCGGATTCCATGGTGGCTGGCCCTCACGGCGAGCCTGGTCCTCGGCCTGGCCGGCTGTCCCGAGGACGACGACGACAGCGCGGGCGACGACGACGCGGGCGACGACGACGCGGGCGACGACGACGCGGGCGACGACGACGCGGCCGACGACGACGCCGGGGACGACGACGCGGAGTTGGAGCTGTGGAGCGACAAGTTCGCCGAGGGCGACCCGATCCCGGTCGAGCACACCTGCGACCACGGCACCGTGCCCCACGGCGTCTCGCCCCACCTGGCGTGGGCCAACGCGCCGGCCGAGACCCAGTACTTCGCGGTGACGCTGTTCGACCCCGACGCCAGCGACACGCCCCACTGGGGGGTGTTCGACCTGCCGGCGTCGACCACCGAGCTCGCCGACGGGCTGCGCCCGGACAACCCGTTCCCCGGGGGCATGGGCTGGGAGGCGGTCGTCTACACCGGCAGCGAGGAGTACGCCGGCCCCTGCCCGCCGCCGCCCCACGACCCGCACCACTACGTGTTCACCGTGTACGCGCTGGACGAGGCGATGCCCGACTTCGCCACCACCCCGTTGCTGTCCGAGATGGGCGACTTCATCGCCGAGCGCGAGCTGGCCTCGGCGACCCTCTCCGGGACCTACGACCGGCCCTGATCCAGCGGCCGGGTCGCTGCCCGCCACCACGACAGCAGCCGGGCGTGCCGGTCCTCACCGCTCCACAGCACCGCCTCGCCGCGGTCGGTGCGGATCACCGAGCCCCGGGTCAGCGTGCCGCTGCGCGCGTACTCCAGCGACGTGATCGCTTCGCGGGCGACCCACTGGCCGCGGCCGAGCAGCGGGCGGACGATCAGGCCGGCCTCGTAGAGCTCGACGGTCAGCGAGCCGCGGCGGTAGCTGATGGCGCCGAGGCGTCCGCCGGGGGACCACGAGTCGAGCCGGCGTCCGCGCCCGTCCTCGGGGGGCAGCTCGGAGGTCCCGAGCGCCCCGCTCCCGCCGCGCCGCAGCAGGGCCACCACCGCGACGGCGGCCGCGATGGCGATCACGGGGAGGACCACGCTCGGCAGACCTGCAAAGAAATCCATCCCGGACCTCCTCTCGGGAGCCTACTACGGCGGGGGCCGGGGCGAATTCCCGCCGGGACCCCGCTTGCCTATGTCAACGCCTTACACAAAATCGTGTATGCTCCTACACGGACGGGAGGGGCGATGCCGCAGGACGCCGCCGGGAGCACCGTGGATCACGGCCACAAGATCGCCGAGGTGGTGGACCAGACCGGGGTCTCCAAGGAGCTGATCCACCACTACCTGCGCCAGGGGGTGCTCCCGCCGTCCGGGGAGAAGGCGCGCTACAGCGAGCACCAGGTGCGGCTGCTGCACCTGATCCGCGTGCTGCGCGAGGACCACCACCTGCCGCTGGAGGTGATCCGCCAGACGTTCGAGACCTTCGACTACGACGCCGACCTGCTCGAGACGCTGGTGCTCGCCGAGCCGCTGGGCAAGCGGCTGGCGGGCTACGGGCCGCAGCGGGACCTGAGCCTCTCGCCGGCGCTGTCGCGGGACGAGCTCGCCGCCGCCGCCGGGATCACGACCGAGCAGCTGGAGCGCTACCTGGAGCACCGGGTGGTGGACCCGGTGGTCGAGGACGGGCGCGAGCGCTTCACGGTGTTCGACGCCAACGCGATCCGGCTGTGCGAGCGGGGCGCGGCGCTGGACATCCCGTTCGACTCGTTCCGCACCATCGCGTCGTACATGCGGGTCGCGTTCGAGCTGCAGCGGCAGGCGTTCTTCGCGTCGCTGTGGGGCGGGGAGCTGCCGCTGGCGGAGCTGCTCGACCAGGTGTTCGTGCGCCGGGAGCTGGTGGGCTCGTTCGTGCAGAACCAGCTGCAGACGCTGGAGCAGCGCTACCTGGGCGACTTCCTGCAGCGCGGCGACGCGCGGCCGGCGCGGCTGGACGCGGTGATCTACCGGCCCTCGGCGGTGTTCCTGCGTCGCCACGGGTTGCGCGCCGAGCTGGACCGCCGCACGGCGCGGATGACCGCGGCTCCGGACGACGCCGACGCGTGGCAGGCCACCGCCGAGGCCCAGCTGCACCTGGGGTGGTACCGCGAGGCGGCGTTCTTCCTGGAGCAGGCGGTGGAGCGCTGGCCGGAGCGTGGCGACCTGCGGACCCAGTACGGCATGGCGCTGGCGCTGTCCGGCGAGGCCGGGCGCGGCGAGGCCCAGCTGCGGGCGGTGGTGGACGCGGGCGATCCCCCGCCGGAGGCGGCGGTGTGGCTGGCGCTGGTGTGCTTCACGCGGCTGGGCCAGGTGGACGAGGGGGCGCCGGTGGCCGCCGGGATCCGGACGCTGGTGGACGGCGCGCTGGCCGAGGGCGGAGCGCGACCGACGCTGCACGTGCAGCTGTACGGCGGCTGGTTGCTGACCGCGCTGCCGCCGGCGCTGGGTGATCGGCCGCGGGGGCTGGCGTTGCTGGCCGACACCTGCCGCGAGCTGGACCGCGGCGAGCGCCGGCTGGGCACGCTGCCCGGCCTGCGCGAGCGCTACCGGCTCAACGCCGCCGCGCTGCTGCTGGAGGCCCTCGCCCGGGACGAGCGGCGACCGGACGGCGACGGGCTCGCCGGTGGCCGGGACCCCGCCGAGCTGCGCGACCTGATCTACCGGCTGGACCCCGCCTGCGACCTGGCCGAGCGGGTCTACCTCGAGGACCGGGCCCACCCCGGAGCGGAGCGATGACCGACGCCCTCCCCGGCCGCGCCGACAAGCGCTTCGCGCGCACCTCGTTCGGCGACGTCGCGTACCTCGAGACCGGCGGCCGGGGCGCGCCGCCGGTGCTGTTCGTCCACGGGATCCCGACCTCGTCGGTGCTGTGGCGCCACGTGATCCGCGTGCTCGGCGACGCGTTCCACTGCTACGCGCCGGACCTGATGGGGATGGGGGACACCGACGTGGACGCCGAGACGGGTCGCTTCGACATGGACTCGCAGGCGGAGATGCTGGCCGAGTTCATGGACGAGCAGGGCCACGGGCGCTACGCGCTGGTGTGCCACGACCAGGGCGGCGCCGCGGCGCAGATCCTCGCCACGCGGTTCCCCGGGCGGCTGACCTGCTGGGTGATCACCAACTGCGTGTGCTACGACAACTGGCCGGTGCCGGCGGTGCGCACGATCCAGCGGCTGCTGCGGCTGGGGCCGGTGGCCGACTGGGCGATCCGCGCCGGGGTGATGCACTGGCGCGAGACGCGCACGCCGTGGTCGGCGATGCGGCGGGGCATGTTCGACGGCGCGGCGCTGTCGGACGCGGCCATCGAGGAGTACCTGCGGCCGCTGCGCGAGGGGCCCCGCGAGCGAGCGCGGTTCAACGCGTTCTTCCTGGCGGGCTCCCCGCGGCCGACGCTGCGCGTGGCGCCCCTGCTGCGACAGGTCCGGACCCCGACGCTGATCCTGTGGGGCGCCGACGACCGCCACATCTCGCCGTCGTGGGGGCGGCGGCTGGCCGACGACATCCCGGGGACCGTCGGCTTCGAGCTGATCCCGTTCTGCGGGCACTTCTGGCAAGAGGAGCGCCCCGCCGAGTTCATCTCGCAGATGGCACCGTTCCTGGCCGAGCACGACCTCGGCCCGAGGGGGAGCTCCGATGCTGGATAGCTATATCCTGTTGACGACACCGACGTACCCGTACCCGACGTTGCCCGCCAACGACTCGCTGACCGACGCCACCGGCCAGCGCTTCACCAAGGGCGACGAGATCTTCACGATGATCTCGCACACCCACTGCTTCGCGAACCACATCCTGGCGCAGAGCATCCGTACGCCCGCGACGCTGCTGGAGTACCCGCGCTGGCAGGACTTCACCCGCGAGATCGACCGGGGCTACCCGGTGCTGGGGATCAGCGCCTACCCCGTGCACCTCGACAACGTGCTGGAGATGTGCCGCTACACGCGCCAGCGCTCGCCGCAGACGCGGATCCTGCTGGGCTCGTACGCGGCGCAGGCGTTCGGTGCCCAGTACGACGAGGAGACGCAGAAGGAGTACGTCGACCACGTCGTCCACGGCGAGGGCGTCGCCCCCCTGCGCGAGCTGCTCGGCGAGGAGCCGGGCGGGCCGATCCGGCAGTCGCTGATGCCCAAGGCGGGTGGCACGCTGCCGTTCCTGTCGCGGTTCCCCTCGGGCACGGTGGGGTTCCTCGTCTCCGGGTTGGGGTGCATCGGCGGGTGCGACTTCTGCGCCACCACCGCCCACTTCGAGAAGAAGCGCATCGAGCTGCTGTCGCCGGAGCGGCTCGTGGATTACATGCAACAGTACTTCGATCACTTCCCCGACGTGCGCCAGGTGTTCGTCGTCGAGGAGGACCACTTCCGGCAGCCGAGGTACATCGAGCAGACGCGGCAGCACTGGCTGCGGCACCCCGAGCTGATGGAGCGCGTGGACTGGTTCGGGTTCGGCTCGATCGACCACATCGGCAGGTACGCCAAGAAGTACGGCTGGGATGCCGTCGCCGAGACCGGGATCGGCACGATCTTCATCGGCGTGGAGTCCAAGTTCGCCGGCGAGCACGGCTACGACAAGCGCGACGAGGCCGACGCCAAGGAGGTCTTCAACCGCCTGCACTCGATGGGGATCCGCACCGTCGGAGCGTGGATCTGCGGCTGGGACTTCCACGATCACGTCAACGTGATCGAGGACCTGAACTACTTCGTGGCGCTGTACCCCACCTACCAGCAGCTGACGCGCCTGTCGCCGTTCCCCGGTACCGAGCTGTGGCGCAAGCTCCAGGACCAGGGCCGCGTGATGGACGTCCCGTGGGAGGACGTGCACTTCTGGAGCGGGGCCCAGGACAACTCGGCGTTCGAGGTCCACGAGACGCTCAACCTCACCGAGTACGGCTACGAGCTGCTGTACCGCACGTGGGGCAGCTCGATGCTGCGGCGGCTGGACGTGCTGCTCAACGGCTACGCATACTGCCAGCGGTCGGACAACCCGGTGATGCGGCGCCACAAGGCGCGCTACTTCCGCACCCAGGCGGCGCTGTTCTGGAACCTGGTGTACGGCATGGACCGCTTCGCCCCCAACGGGGTGGTGCGGCGGCGGGTGCGCAAGATCGACCAGAGGTACCGGGCGCTGATCGGGGAGCCCACGCCGGTGCAGGAGGCGCTGGGGCGGGCGCTGGAGGGGCTGGCCGCGGGACACCGGCTGCGCGAGCTGTTCGATCCGATCAACATGTATCCGAAGGAGGAGCCGTTCAAGCGCTACCGGTACGATGACGACAGCAAGGGCAACGGCTCGATCCCGTACCGCACCGAGTGGCCCGGGCGGCCCTCGCTGCGGGTGCGGGCGCGGCGGGCCCGCGAGGCGGCGTCGTACGCGGCGATCGAGGCGGCGCTGAAGGGGCTCCGGGCGGTGCGCCGGGGCCAGGGCGACCGGGAGCTCGACGACTTCCTCGTCGAGCTGATCGAGCGGCGCTCGTTCGGGTTCGGGTTCTAGGAGGCGCACGTGGCGAACAGGGCGAGGCGGATCCGCAACCCGGGGCGGCGCACGCGGGACGCGATCCGCGCGCTGCGCCAGCAGATCTCGGGGATCTCCAACGAGCACGTCGAGGCCTGGAAGGCCGCCGGCAAGCCGGTCGTCGGGTACTTCTGCACCTACGTCCCGGTGGAGGTGCTGACCGCCGCGGGGGTGCTGCCGCTGCGGCTGCGCGGCACCGGCAGCGACGACTCGGCGGCGGCCGACGTGTACCTCTCGGGGCGGACCTGCACCTACGTGCGCCACACCCTGGCGCTGGCGCTGGAGGGCCGCTACGACTTCCTCGACGGTCAGATCTGCCTCAACACCTGCGACCACGTGCGCCGCGCCCACGACGTGTGGCGGCACAAGACATCCATCCCCTACCACGGGTTCCTGTCGGTCCCGCGCAACGCCCGCGAGTCGCTGTACCCGTACTACCGCGAGGAGGTCGAGCGGCTGATCGCCGAGCTCGGCGAGCACGTCGGAACGAAGGTGGACGACGCGGCGCTGGAGGCGGCGATCGGGCAGCACAACCGGGTCCGCGAGCGGCTGCGGCGGCTGGACGCGCTGCGCGCCGGCGATCGGCCGGTGCTCAGGGGCAGCGAGCTGCTGACGCTGTCGGTGGCGGCGCTGGTGCTGCCCCCGGAGGCGTTCCTGGCCGAGACCGACGTGCTGCTCGAGGCGCTGGACGAGGACCCGCCGGCGCCGCGGACCGGGCGGGCGCGGCTGCTGCTCGCCGGCGGCGAGCTGGACGAACCGGGGCTGATCGAGGCGATCGAGAGCCAGGGCGCCGAGGTGGTGGCCGACACGCTGTGCGCCGGCGGGCGGTCCTACGACGTGCCGGTGCCCGAGGGGACCGACGACCCGCTGGACGCGATCTGCCGGCGCACCTTCTTCCAGGTCTCGTGCGCGCGGATGATCGGCAACTTCCCCGACCGGGTCGAGGCGCTGATGGCGCGCTGCGCGGAGCGGGGCGTCGACGGGGTCGTGTTCCAGCGCCTGACGTTCTGCGATCCGTGGGGCGGCGAGGTCCACAACCTGCGCCACCGGCTCAAGCCGCTGGGGATGCCGATGCTGGTGCTCGAGCGGGAGTACGGGCGGGTCCCCACCGGCCAGGTGCGGACCCGCGTGCAGGCGTTCCTCGAGCTGATCGAGTCGGGCCAGAGGCGCGAGGAGAAGGGGCAGCCCGACGCCTCGGGAGGTGTCGCATGAAACGCGACGAGCTGATGGCCCAGCGGGAGTGGCGCCTGCTGATCGAGACGATGCCGGAGCTGCTCGACCTGCTGTCGGCCAGCGACGACGCCCGGGGGCTGTACAGCCTGCTGGACGCGGTGTGGGGCTACCTGGGCGACATGGCCCACCACTGGGAGCGGGGCTCGCCGGTGGTCTGGTACAACCTGGGCTTCAACTGCGAGCTGATCAGCGGGTTCGGCGAGGACATCGGCCGGGTCTGCATCGAGTCGATGAGCGTGCTGCAGAACGTGGTCGGCGACCCCGAGCTGTGCCACCAGATGATCGACCTGGCCGAGGCCCATGGGCTGCCCCCCGACACCTGCTCGGCGGACAAGGCGGCGATCGGCGCGATCTACCGCGACCTGTACCCCGAGCCGACCTGCTGCGTGGGGATCAACACCCCGTGCGACGCCCAGGTCGTCTCGACCCAGGCGATGGCCGAGCTGGCCGGCAAGCCGTTCTTCATCATCGACGTGCCGTACTGGGACGACGAGCGCGCGATCGCCCACGTGGCGAAGCAGATCCGCGAGCTGATCGAGTTCCTCGAGGAGCACCTCGGCCGCAAGCTGGACTGGGACAGGATGGCGGCGGCGTGCGGGTACAGCAACCGCACCGCCGAGGCGATGTGGGAGTGGCTCGACTGGCGCCGCCAGGTGCCCCTGGCGCAGTCGTCCAAGCTGGTCGGCTTCGGGCTGATCCTGCACCTGCTGGTGATGGGCACCCCCCGCGGCGAGCGGCTGGCGAAGGCGCTGGCCGAGGACGCCCGCGACCTGCACCTGCGGGGCGGCCCGCCGTTCGAGGAGCGGGTCCGCGCGATCTGGTACCAGGACGCGGTGTGGACCGACATCCAGATCTACGACTGGATGGAGCGCGAGCTGGGGCTGACCGTCCCGGTGGACATCTTCGGCTACTACGCCAACGAGGGCCTGATCGACACCTCCAGCGAGGAGACGATCCTCGAGGGGCTGGCGCGCAAGCTGGTCAAGTGCCAGCCGATGGCGCGGCAGTTCCGCGGCGACATCGAGATGTACATCGGCGACTTCCTGCAGCTGCACGACGCGTACCGCGCCGACTGCGCGATCTTCGCCGGCCACGTGGCGTGCAAGCACGCCTGGGGCGGGATCGGGCTGTTCCGCGAGGCGTGCCGCGAGCGGGACATCCCGCTGCTGGTCTTCGAGTTCGACATGTTCGACGCGCGGATCACGCCGCGGGACGCGATCCAGGCCGAGCTGCGGCGCTTCGTCGAGGAGGTGGTGCTGCCGCGCAAGCAGGCCAAGACGGCGCGCAAGCGGCGGATCCGCGGCAGGAAGGAGC
Source organism: uncultured Rickettsiales bacterium (assembly GCA_964584075.1). Lineage (GTDB taxonomy): Bacteria > Myxococcota_A > UBA796 > UBA9615 > CAYRNR01 > CAZOYV01. The sequence continues at coordinate 14,791 of CAZOYV010000147.1, forward strand.
GGACGGCATGATCGTCGCGGGGATCGACATCGGATCGACGGCGTGCAAGGCGGTGGTGCTGCGCGGCGAGGAGATCGCCGGGTTCGCGATCGGGCCGTCCACGGCGCTGCCCCAGCAGACCGCCGAGGAGATCTACGAGCAGGCGCTGGTGGCGGCGGGGGCGAAGCGAAGCGAGGTGGCGTGCGTGATCGGCACCGGCTACGGCCGCGCGCTGGTGCCGTTCGCCGACGAGAACGTCTCGGAGCTGACCTGCCACGGGCGCGGGGCGTCGTACGTCGACCCCGACGTGCGCACCGTGCTCGACATCGGCGGGCAGGACACCAAGGCGATCCGGATCGACGAGGACGGGTTCCTGATCGACTACTCGATGAACGACAAGTGCGCGGCGGGCACCGGGCGGTTCCTCGACGCGATGGCGCGCTCGCTGGGGGTGACGCTGCAGCAGCTGGACGACGCCTCGGCGGCGGCGCCCAAGGCGCGGGTGATCACCAGCATGTGCTCGGTGTTCGCCGAGTCCGAGGTGATCAACCTGGTCAACGACGGCGTGGGGGTCGGCGAGATCGCCCGCGGGCTGCACGACGCGATGGCCGGGCGGGTGATGGCGCTGGCCCGCCGGGTGGGCGTCGTCGAGGCGGTGATGGTCACCGGCGGGGTGGCCAAGAGCCGCGGGTTCCACCGCTGCCTGGCGGCCAAGCTGGGGCTGCAGCCGGTGGCCGTGCCGGAGGACATCGATCCGCAGATCATCGGCGCCCTGGGCGCCGCGGTGGAGGCCTACGAGCGGGCCGACTGAGGCGGCGCGCCCGGGAAGGAATGGTTTCATGAAACACGAAGCAGAGGTCATCGTGATCGGCTCCGGTGCGGGCGGGGCGACCATCGCCCGCGAGCTGGCGCGGGCCGGCAAGGACGTCCTGATCCTCGAGCGCGGGCGGGACCACAAGGCGCTGCTCGGGACCACCCCCGGCGCGGGCCTGATGCTGGACAAGCTGGGGATGAACTTCAGCAAGGAGGGCCTGCAGTGCGTCCGCGCGCTGACCACCGGGGGGGCCACGGTGATCACCTGCGGGACGTTCCGCGAGCCGGCGCCGTTCCTCCGCGACAAGCTGGGCATCGATCTGACCGAGGAGGTCGAGGAGACCCGGCGCGAGCTGGGCGTCCAGGAGCTCCCCGACCACCTGCTGGAGGGCTCGGGGCTGCGGATGATCGAGGCCGCCAACCGGATCGGCTACCACTGGAGCAAGCTGCCCAAGTTCATCGACGCCGACCGCTGCGTCAAGGACTGCGGCGGCTGCATGCTGGGCTGCCGGCCGGGAGCCAAGTGGAGCGCGCGTGTCTACCTCGAGGACGCGGTCCGCGCGGGCGCGACGCTGCAGCTGCCGGTGGCGGTGGAGCGGGTCCTGCACGCCGGCGGCAAGGTCACCGGCGTCGAGGCCCGCGTGCGGGGCCGGAAGCAGACGTTCCACGCCGGGACGGTGATCCTCGCCGCGGGGGGGATGTCCAGCTCGCCGATCCTCAACCGCAGCGGGTTCCCCCAGGCCGGCAAGGGGATCTTCCTCGACCCGCTGATCGTGACCTACGGGATGTACGACGGCCCGGGCGACAGGGTCGGCACCTGCTACGACCCGCCGATGTCGGTCGGCAGCTGGGAGTTCGCCGAGTCCGAGGGCTTCATGCTCGCGCCGCTGATCGACCCGTGGCTGCTGTTCGGGATGCAGATGGGGATGGTCGGCGTCACCAAGATCCGCAAGATCGTCCGCTACCCGCGGATGTTCGGGATCATGACCAAGATCAAGGACGACCTGGACGGCGAGCTGTACCCCGACGGCCGGTTCTCCAAGCCGCTGACCCACGCCGACCGCAAGAAGCTGGATCGCGGCGACGAGGTCTCCCGGGAGGTGCTCGTCGCCGCCGGGTGCAAGCCCGAGAGCCTGATCACCTCGCCGGTGCGCGGCGCCCACCCGGGCGGTACCAGCCGGATCGGGGAGGTGGTCGACCGGGACCTGAAGACCGAGATCGAGGGGCTGTTCGTCTCCGACGCGTCGGTGTTCCCCGAGGCGCTGGGGACCCCGGTGGTGGGGACCGTGGTATCGATGAACAAGCGGCTGGCCAGGCAGATGCTGGGGACCCGGCCGTGGAGCGAGGACGAGCCTGCCGGGGCGACCGGGAAGCCCACGCGGGAGACGTCGCGCAGGAAGCCGGCGAGGAAGCGGGCCAGCGGTTGAACGACGTCGCCCCGGTGCGGGACTTCGCCGGGCCGATCCGGCGGGTCCACGAGATCGTCGAGGGCTGGAGCGGCCTGGCGCGCCGCTGCCAGCTGGCCGATCCCGACGCGTTCGCCCGCGAGGTGGGGCTCGGCGCCCGCGGCGTGGGCCGCCCGACGGTGGTGGTCGGGGCCAACGTGGGGGCCGAGCTGGGGCGGCCGCCGGCGCCGTCCCACGCCCTGGTGCTGACCACGTCGGAAGCCGGGCTGGTCCGAGACGGCCGGATCTGCACGCGGGGGCCCGACCTGCACCGGGCCGGCCCGCTGGCCAACCTGCCGCTGGCCCAGGTGGTGATGGCCCACCACCGGCCGGGCGAGGCGCCCGACCGCTTCGACCTGGAGCGCGCCCAGTTCTGGGCCGACCGGCTGGACGGCGTGATGGCCCGCGCGATGCCCGGCCGGCTGTGGCTCCGGGTCGAGAATGCCGTCGTCGCCCGCGGCCTGACGCTGCAGCGCCTGGGCCTCGCGCTGGCCGCCGCGTACCGGCGGGAGTTCCCCCAGCTGACCGCGGTGGAGGTGCTGCTCGTCACCGGCGGCGAGGACCAGGTCCGGGAGCTGGACGGGGTGGCCGCCGACGCCCGCGTGATCGGCGGTGGGATCAAGAAGCTGGTCGCCGTCGAGGCCGGCGTCTACGACTGCCCCGACCTGGACTGCGACGCCTGCGCCGACCGCACCACCTGCGATGCCCTGCGGGACGTCGCGATCCGCTATCGGGAGAGGAGCCGGGCGTGAGCCATCCTCCGGAAGTAGTTCGTATCACGACATTCTTCGAGCGTTTGGCCCCGCTCGGGCCGCTGCTGCGGCGCGTCACCGGCGTGCCGATGGAGATGGTCATCGCGATCCGCGGGACCGGCGTCCGGATCGCCGTCGATCTGCGCGCGGAGCCGCCCACGGTGCGGGTCGGAGGCACCGAGGTCGCGGGCGACGTGGTGCTCGCCGGGACGCCCGAGGACCTGCACGACGTGCTCACCGGCCGGGCCTCGGTGGTCAACGGGATCATGGCACGAACATTGTTGCTGACCGGGGGCATGACCTACCTCGTGCGCGGCTTCCGGGTCCTCGGGCTGGCCCCGCTGCTGTACGCCGATCACCTGCACCGCGGCGGCAAGCGGAGCCTGCGGGCGCGGGTGGTCGAGCCGCAGGCCGGCGCCATCGCCCACCGCATCGGACGGACCCTGGCCGGCCGCCCGGAGCGCGAGCTGATCGAGGCGATCGACGCCCTCGCGGCAGGGGTCGAGGCCCACTCGCCCCACGCGTTCCCCAGGGCACCGGTCCGGCGCAACCCGCGGGACGACAATCCCCTGGAGGCTCCAGCGCAGGGAGAACGAGAGCGCCGGCGGCGCCGCCGCACCCGCGCGGCGATGGCCGCCGCGGGCAAGCTGGTCGGCGTGGCCAAGTACCGCGCCGGCGCCGACATCGACCTGTTCCGCATCGTGGGGCGCCTCTCCGACGGCGTCGCGACGGGCGGCTGAGCCATGTCGCGGACCACCGTGATCGCGGTGCTGGGCAAGGGCGGCGCGGGCAAGACCGCCGTGTCGGCGCTGATCGCCCGCGCCCTGCTCGACGCCGGCGAGGGCCCCCTGCTGCTGGTCGACGCCGATCCCGCCGGCGGCCTGACCTACGCCCTCGGCGCGGCCCCGCGGGCCACCATCGGCACCGTCAAGGAGAAGCTGATCGACGCCGCCGACGAGGGCGCGTCCCCCGGAGAGGTCGCCGCCCGCGTCGACTGGTGGGTCCTCGAGGCGCTGCAGGAGTTCGACCGCTACGCCCTGCTGGCGATGGGCCGCACCGAGTCCCGCGGCTGCTTCTGCCCGGTCAACAAGCTGCTCCGCGCCGCGATCACCCACCTCGGCGCCGGCTTCTCCCACGTCCTGATCGACGCCGAGGCCGGCGTCGAGCAGGTCCAGCGCCAGGTGATGCAACAGGTCCACGTCCCGATCGTCGTCACCGACGGCTCCCGCCGCGGGATGGCGACCGCCGCCCTGCTCGCCGACCTGGTCCACGAGTACGCCATCGGCGACGGCCCGCCCGGCCTGCTGGTCAACCGCGCCGACCGCGTCCCGGACGGCGTCCCGGATGGGCTCGAGCCGTGGGGCGCGATCCCCCACGACCCGGTGCTCCAGCGCTACGACGAGGGGGGGCGGTCGTTGCTGGAGCTGCCAGGCGACAGCGTTGCGCTCGCGGCAGTCAGCGACAATGTCGTTGTAGCTCGTCTGCGCGACTGAACCTCACCGCGAACAGGGGTGCCGGGGGTCGGGCGGCTCGACCACGGCGCGACCATCGCGCCAGACCACCGGAACCTCGTCCCACACCTCGCGCATCAGGTCGCAGCAGCCCTGCTCCGCCACCGACGGGTCCAGCAGGTCCAGAACGCCCACCTCGGTGGCGATCGTGATCCGGCTCCCGCGACCGCTCCCGGCAGGCGCCTCCCGCGGACGACAACGTCACCCCCCCAGCACGGCGCGGACCCGCCGCTCGACCTCGCCGACGCTGTACGGCTTGAGTAGCAGGCCGACGATCGCGCCGGGCTCGAGCGCCGAGACCTGGTCGTCGACGTCGTAGCCGGAGGAGAGCAGAACGCGGGCCTCCGGATCGATCTCGCGCAGCTCGTGGAGCAGGGCGATGCCGTCGATCTCGGGCATCACGACGTCGAGGATCACCAGGTCGATCTCGGCCGCGTGATCCCGGAAGTGCTCCAGCGCGCGGCGGCCGTTGCCGTAGGCCACGACCTCGTGTCCGAGGTCGCCGAGCACGTTGAGCAGCAGCTCGCGGATCAGCGACTCGTCGTCGACCACCAGGATCCGTCCCCGCCCGACGGTCTGCAGCTCGGGGTAGGAGTCGCTGCCCAGCGCGACCCCGATCGCCTCCCGGGGCAGCACCAGCCGGAAGGCGCTCCCCCGGCCGGGGCGGCTGTCCACCGCGATGGCGCCGCCGTGGCTGCAGATCGCGCCGTAGACGGCGGCGAGCCCCATGCCGGTCCCCTCGCGCTTGGTGGTGAAGAACGGCTCGAAGATCCGCGCCTGGGTGCCGGCGTCCATCCCGACTCCGTTGTCGCGGACGGTGATCTCCAGGTACTCGCCGGGGGCGATCTCCTCGGCAAACCGCCGGCAGTCCGCGACGTCGATCGTGACCGGCGCCAGCCGGAACGACAGCGTCCCGCCGTCGGGCATCGCGTCCCGGGCGTTGAGCCCCAGGTTGAGCAGGGCGCTGTGCAGCAGCGAGGCGTCGCCGCGGGTGAACAGCGGCTCCAGCGGCGCATCGTGCTCCACGATGATCCGCCGGGGCAGGCTGTGGCGCAGCAGATCGACCACGTCGGCGACCAGCGCCCCCGCGTCCAGCGGCTCGCTCTGCTGGGGCGCCCGCCGCGCGAAGGTCAGCAGCTTGGCCACCAGATCGGCGCAGCGACGGGTGGCCTGGAGGATCCGCCCGGCGTGCTCCTGGGCGCTGGGGTCCGTCGCGCTGCGGTGGACCAGGTCGGCGTACCCCATCACCGCCATCCTACACCTGCCGAAGCGGCCTCACGAACCCTGACCATCACGCCGACACTGCTCGATCGCGCACATTGCGGACCGGAGGAAGGCTCTGCTCCCGAAGCAATCGCACCCCCCACCGAACCGCCAGCAGCACCGCACCCGCCATGAGCACACCGCACAGGTCGGCCAGGAGATCTTCCAAGGAGCTCGTGCGCGTCGGCTGAGCGGCCTGCAGCACCTCCGTGACCAGCCCCAGGATCAAGGCGCCGCAGCACGCCACCAGAATCGCTGAGGGGTGTCGCAGCCAGGCCACGAGCACCCAGTGGAGCAGCACGGCCTCGAAGCCGTACGCGAGCCCGTGCGCGGCCAGGTCGCTCACGCCGACATCCGGCACGCTCGGGATGACGGCCAACCAGACCAGCGCCGAGGCCGAGAGCACGTTGCCGAGCAGAGCCGTCGTGGGGAACCTGCGACCAATCACCTGC
>CAZOYV010000148.1:0-20978 GCA_964584075.1 uncultured Rickettsiales bacterium
TCCACGACTCGGCACTACATCTTGGGGTCACTGGAGTCAAGGGCATACCCCTTACTCCGCAAGTGGGCCGAGACGCTGAGGCTCATCGACCAGGCGGCAGTCGAAACCGACACCCTGGGGATGTCCGAGGATTCTCGTGCCGATCTCGTGGCCTGCACCCTCCGGTGCTTGTTGGCATTCGATCCCGAGGGGACGCTACAGCGGGACACGATGGCTGCACTTCTGCGGCAAGTTCCTCCCGAGTTTCGTCGCCTGGAGCCCGGGTTCTTCTTCGCGTTGCAGCGCGCCGATGCGGCGGCCGTAGGTGTCACCGACACGGCCCTCGCCGCCTCAGAATACGAGCAGGACGGACCGGCCTCGCGGATCGCACTCGGATGTCTGCTGATCGAGCGCGGACAGCGGTTGGAGGGAGCCCAGGTGATCCTCAGCGCGGCGGAGGACTACCCCGAGGACCCGAGGGCCGTGCTGTTCGCGGGTTGGATCACGCTGCACATCGGGGATTCCGAATCCGCATTGGCCTTCGCAACGGCGGCTGGTCAGCAAGCCCCCGGGGACCCCGGACCGAGTCTGCTTGAATGCCAGGCCCTCGCCGCGCTCGGACGCGCTCACGAAGCAATTGAACGCCTGAACGCTCATGTTGAGCGGTTCCCCCAGGATCGCTCCGCATGGGAACTACTCGCCAAGGTCGCCGAGCGCGTTGGGGATAGGCAGGCCGCACGGGCGGCCAAGAAGCGTGCCGCCCATCTCGGATCGAGAAAGCGCGAGTACTCCACCTAGTCCGGTTTTTTGCCCCCCAACTGAGGTAGGCCGAGCATGGGACATGTGGCCGAATACTCCCGTAACACCAGGGCTCACGACGCATCGTGCAGCCCGCAACATGGGAGAGTTGCGATGACCAAGGAGAAGACCCCGATGACCGAGGAAGACGCCCGGAGGATCCAGCGCGCGGTGGACAGGAAGAAGGGTGGTGGCGACACCGGGTTCAAGCGCCGCGCCATGAGCACCGCCGCCAAGCGGGCGAACAGAAAGCAGGGCAAGTAGTCGGAGGGAGGCGATTGAACATGAACATGCGCACAGGAGAGACCGACTGTTGGGCCTGCGGCGGCTCGGGTGTAATCCAACCCGGGAGCGGTATGGGCTACTGCGGCGTCTGTCAGGAGTGCCAGGGCAGCGGCAAGACCTACTACCTCAACGGCCAGCAGGTCAGCGAGGAGGAGTTCGAGGACGACGACTGGGACGACGACGACTGATGCGTTCCAGAGCCCCCTGGGCATAGCATCCTGTAGGCTCGCAGACCGGAGGACGACTGCACGCACCATGGGCACGAAGTCCCCCCACCAGAAGCACGAGGCAGAGCTGTACCGCGCCATTGACAGCCGGACCCGTGAGGCGATCGAGGCCAAGCGGAGAGACAGCCCTGCCGACGAGTACCTGGCCATGTCCATCGACAGCCAGCTCGTCCCGGTCCGACACCAGGAGCGCTCCGCGTTCAGGCTTCCGGCCGCCACCCGCAAGTTCGTCGGCGACGAGGCCACCGCCGCTCTCCAGGAGATGCTGTACGAGGTGTGGGAGATCAACGAGCGGTTCGTCGGCGAGCCCCAGATCGACGCCTTCGTCCAGCTCAACGGTTGTCCGGAACAGATCGACATCATCGAACGAAGCCTCGCGTGGGCCAAGGAGTACGTCGTCCGACGCCTCGCCCGGGTGAGCACCCGCGACAAGGGGTGCCCCTACCGGAAGTTCGACCGGCTGTACAACGAGCTGATCCCCTTCATCGATCAGATCGGGACCGTCGAGGAAGAGGACGGGTCCGCGAAGCTCATCGACGTCACCGGGCAGTTCCTGGGGACCATGTGCGACTACATCGCGTGGTGCTTCTTCGAGGCCACCTGGGCGGGGCACGCTCGCTGGAAGCCGGACGGTTCGGCGGAGCTGCCCCCGGTGCCGGGCGTGGACCCGAAGCTCCTGACCATCTGCCACCACAGGTTCTCCATCTACAACTGGAAACAGGTCTGGATCTTCGACCGGATGATGGGTGCCCTGGCACACGCGCTGATGGAGTCGGGCGTCGAGGCCGCCCCGGCGGAAGACGAGCTGTCGCGGATCCACCTGATGGCCCAGGACGTGCTGGAGATGAAGCCGTTCCTGGTCCGGAACTTCCGGCCCGACAAGGCCGTGGTGCCTCTCGCCGACGGCTTCGTCGCGGGCTTCATGTGGACGAACCTCTACCGGCTGGGCTTCCTCCGGTGCGGCAAGTCGGAAAGCGACCTGATGGAGCAAGACGCCCGGCGGCTGGTCATGGCGCCCATCGGGATCCGGACCGACGGCTTGCTCACCTGCTACGTCAACCCGTGGCGGACGGCAGCGAACTTCGAGCCCGACATCCCGGTGCCGCCGCTGACCATCAACCGCGTGGTGCTGGAGGCTGTCCACGCGAAGCTGTTCAGCTTCTACGACCAGATCGACGCGGATGCCATTCTCGCCCGCTGGAAGGCCGCCGACGCGCCCCCGGAGGCTTCGGACGAAGAGGAATACGAGGCCATCGCGGCGTCCATCGCCGTGGACGCCCAGCGGGAGGTCGAAGCCGGTGAGGCTCCCAGGGGCCGCGTCGCGTCGAGCCTGCGCCTCGGTCGCCTGCTGTCCATCCTGGAGGGCACGCTCGGCTGCACGTCCCGGCCGGGCAAAGGCAGCGAGTTGGTCATCTACCGGGAGGGCGGCGTGCAGGCCGTGGTAGGGAGACACAAGACCAACCCCCAGGTGTCGGCGATGGGCATCCGCCGGATCTTGAAAAAGCTGGGGATTCCGGTCCGGGAGTGGCTGACCGCGACGTGCGGGTAGAACGCGAGGTCGATGCTCCGCGTGGTAGCCTGCGCACACGGCACACGGAGGTGGGGATGCGCACATTGGTAGTTGTCGCCGCCGTCGCGATGCTCGCCACCGTGGCTGGGTGCCGCGCCACGAAGCACGATGGGGTCACACCATCCCCGTCAACCTCGATGGACGGGACGTCGGCCTCCAGCGGCTGCGACCTCGACGTCGATCACCTCGAAGGGATGTTCGTCGGATTCAAGTCCAGCCCCCATCGGGGGGACTACACCGACAAGGACTTTCGCATCCTGTTCTTTGAAGAGGACGGCCAGCAGAAGGCCATCTCGACCGGCGGGAGGGTCTTCCCTCAGCTCCCTTTAACGGAGAAGTACACCTACGTGCGAGCGGCCGGGGCGTCGTCCGCTCGTGAAGGGCAAGGGTGGGAGTCAAGATCCCCCTGGGGCCGGATCGCCCCGGACAAACCGGAGCCACCTATAGAAGAGGCCCGGTACGACACCGACTTCATAGCGCCGTTCGCGTTCACACCCGAGGAGCTGGAGGAGCACCAGCAACGCAACGAGAATCTCGGCTGGATGGTGGAGGGCACGTTGTACGTCCGAGTGGACTCGGAGCGGTGCCGGCTCAAGGTCGCGGACATGTACACGACGTGGATCAACGGCGAGAGGATCGAGGACTACAGGCTGGACGGCCGGGGCGTATACGTCCGCTCGGAGGAAGACCGATACGGCATGGTCCAGTGCCCTCCCGCCTATCGCCGGGAACACCCGGAGGCCAACCGCCAAGGCGAGCTGGTCGCGTGGGACGTGTCCGAACCCGCGCCGGGCGCAGACGAGCCGTTCGAGCGTGGCCGGAAGGGAACCATCGTCGAGGCCGGGGAGCCCATCTACTGGATCTACGAGGACCCGGCGCTGACCCGGGACACGGCCCCCGAAGGCTGCCATTACTACCTGGATGTCTACCTGGATGATCTCCCGGTTGACGGGCTCGCGGGCATTCCGGTCGAGGTCGGCAACGAGCGGACCCTGTGGCGCTTCGAGATGGAGCACTCGGCCGAACAAGAGAACCTGTTCATCGAGATCCACCGGCACGAGGTCTGTGACGGCGAGGACCGGATCCTCGATTCTGTCTGCAACATCGTCTCTTCGTCGTCTGTAGAGGCGGGGGACGGAGCGGAGTAAGCTCGACAACCAACGGGAGGTTGCACCGATGGAACGTCTACTCTGGTTGCTCGCCGCGCTGTTTCTGCTCGTGCCGGGTCTGGCCGTCGCGGATGACCTGGAGCTGCGCTTGGTCGCGAGCGGAAGCGACGAGGAATTCCGTTGGACGCTGCACGATGTGGAGGCTGGGACTCTCCCTGCGACCACCGTGACCACTTCCGCCGGGGAGAGCTACAAGATCAGGGTCGAGATGGAGTTCACCGCTGACGACGCGGTGGTGCTGACGTTCGGCATCTCGTCTGTCCTTCCTGACAGCGGATTCGACGGTTCGGCAGGGACGCTGACCACCAAGGAGAAGTGGTTATCCTCGCCTCGTGTCCAGGTGCCCAAGGGTGAAGAAGCCTACATCCGCCAGGGCCAGGCGATACGCCAAGGCGAGTCGGAGTCCGGCTACATCGAGGTCCACGTGGTCTACGTGGTGACCGGGAACGACGAAGCTGATACGACCGTCGAGTAAGCGACGAAGCTCACTCACCGCACGGCGGCTCTCCGTACTCCGGCTCCTGGTCGCAAGTGACCTTGCGCCCGTACCAGACCTGGTGCTGCGAGTCCCCACAAAACTCCGGGATATCGCTGAACTCGTGGACAGCGACGAGCTTGCCCTTCCCGTTGAACCAGAACGACTGCCCGCCCGGTCCGACTCCCAGGGTCGCATACCCGCAACGGTACTCCGCGTCGGTGTCGCAGTCGTCGGCCATCAGGTCTTGGTAGGTCGGGCACTCAGGCCCACCGCACCACTCGCTCAGCGGCTGGACGCAGTAGTCGCAGCCCATGGTGGTGGACAGCAGGACGATGGTGAGCCCGGCGTGACGGATTCGAGGCATGGTCCCCTCCAGTGCGCGGCTGTTGAGCGACCAGCGGCGGTTGGGCCCAAGGGACGGGGGGCGACAGGGTCTCGGTGCATGGTGAGGGCCTCCTCCCGCCTGGATGAGATTGACCAGTCACCGACGACAACCACTTCGGACCCCGGACCTACGGCGGATTCATCTGCCCGTACTCGTTCCCGTAGTTGTCCCCCCAGCACTGGACCCGACCATCGGTACGGATCCCACATCCGAAGTGGGCCCCCATGGACATCTGGGTGAAAGACGCCCCGTCGGGGGAGTCCATGTTTCCGGCGTCGCCGTCATCGCCGCCACGGCATTCCACGACTGCATCGCTACGCAACCAGCAGGCGAACTGGGACGCAATGTCCACCGCCTCGAACGGACCGCCCGACAACGGCTCTCCCGCCAAGCCATGCGGGTTGCCCCAGCAAACCCCTGTGCCGTCGAGCCGAACGGCGCAGGCCCACATGTCGTAGTAGGTCAGCCCGGCTCCAGCGACATGGATGAAGGCACCTTTCGGCGGCTGCTGGACTTCGCTGATGCCGAGCCAGCAGTGAAGGGTCCCTTCTACATCCACCCCGCAGCCGTCGTCGATCTGGACGAACTCACCTTCCGGAGGGTCATCCATGTCTGGGTCGTCGCCCCAGCACTGGATCTGTCGCTCGGAGTCGATAGCGCAGTACCCAGGCTCGGTATCGACCTGGAGGAAGCTCTCCACCGGGGGCAATGGATCCTCGTCCCCCCAGCACTGGATCTCCGTCGTGGCCAGGATCCCGCAGTTCGACGAGATGCTGGCGAATACGACCTGAGGAGGAGAGGTCAGCCCCTGGTCGCTACGACCCCAGCATTCCACGAGACCGGTCTGGTGCAGACCACAGGCGTGTTCGGAGCCAGCCGCTACCTGGATCCAGTCCTGGGTTGACGAGATGTGGTCGTCCTCGTCGTCGTCCCCGGCGGAGTCGTCGTCGTTCCCGGCGGAGTCGTCGTCGCTGGCCGAGTCATCGTCCGCAGGGGTGAAATCGTCGTCCTGGAGGTCGTCATCCCCCGTGTCGTCGTCCACCTTGTCCCGGCATCCGATCAACAGGAGAGCGACGGCAAGAGCCCATGTGGGTCTCCGTGTTCGCATCAACCCGTCCCTCCCGGCGTGTCCCGGCGTCGAATGTGGCAATCGCCGCCAGTAGGATCCTGGACCACGGCTTGATCAGGAAGGGCGAAGGGCTGCCCGGCAAGCCCTATCGTGCGCACCGGAATCCCGTCTCGCCGTCGTAGGTGAAGGGGAGGAGATAGCCCCTGGCGGTGGCCCGCACATCGTCTGCGTCGTCGTAGAAGCCGCCGCCGCGCAAGACCCGCCCGGCTTCCGATGCATCCTCCCAGGCGCCCCCGTCGTCCGGTGCACCGCCGTAGTCCCACTGGTACAGGTCCTGGACCCACTCCTTGACGTTGCCCGCCATATCGCAGAGGCCCTGGTACGTGTTCCCGGCCGTCCTGCTGCACACGTCCCAGGACCGCGAGTAGCCGCATCCGTCGCCGCCGTCGTCCATGATGACCTGGTCGCAGGTCGCGTCCTCGTCTCCCCATGGATAGGTGATGTCCTGCCCACCGCTTCTCGCCGCGAACTCCCACTCCGACTCGCTGGGGAGCCGACCTCCGGTCCAGGCGCAGAAGTCCACGGCCTGTTGCCAGTCCACAAAGTCCACGGGCGCGGCCATCCGCTCCGGGTCACCGTAGTTCCCGTCGAACTCGTCGTTCCACGGCTCCGTGCAGCCTCCCGCGATGACGCATTCCTCGTACTGCGCGACCGTCACCTCGGTTCGCATCATCTCGAACGACGGCACCGCTACAGCGTGTACCGGCAGCTCGTCCGTCGCGCCGCTGACACTCCCCATGTCGAACAACCCGCCCGGGATGGACACCCAGACCCCCGTGGCTTCTGTCGAGTCGTCGTCGTCCCCGGTGTCGTCGTCGTCGTCCGTGCCTGTGGGGCATCCGATGAGCAGGAGCCCCAGCAGGACGGCAACGTAGCGTGCTCCAGTCATGTCCGTTCCCTCCAGCGTCTCATTCGCAGGAGCCGCCGACGATGAGTCCGCTCCAGCAACTCGTGCCAACTGCAAACCAGTACACAGGGAACGCCTGGGGCGGGTTCTGTAATGGCGGCTCGCTACAGACGCCGACCACGTTCCCGGAGGTCGTCTACTCCACGATCCCATCGCAATCGTTGTCGATGCCATCACCAAGGATCTCAGTGGCCCCAGGGTGGACAGTGGGATCGTAGTCGTCGCAGTCGAGACAGAGCTGGTATCCGTCGCCATCGGCGTCCTCGCCATGCGGGTCCGCCACTCCATCACAGTCGGCATCGACGCTCCCGCAATAGTAGGGTGCACCCGGGTAGGTCAACGGATCTGTATCGTCGCAGTCCCCATCGCAGATCCGCCAACCGTCGCAGTCAGCATCTGCTTCGTTTACCGGGGTCAGCCCGTCACAATCGCTGTCCTTGCCGTCGCAGACTTCGGGAGCCCCGGGGTATATCGTCGAGACCAGGTCGTCGCAGTCGGCGCAGACCTGAAAACCGTCGCCGTCCACGTCGTAGCCGGGGTGGGGAATCACACCATCGCAGTCGTTGTCGATCATGTCGCACACGTCGGATGCGCCAGGGTGGACCGAAGGGTCGGCGTCATCGCAGTCGCCGTCGTTCACGGTGAAGCAATCACCATCGGCATCAACACAGAGGTAGTCGAGGGCGCAGTCGGGATCGGCACAGTCCGCGAGACCATCCCCGTCGTCGTCCATCGCGTTGCCGCACACCTCGACACCACAGTTCTCGTCCACGCTGCCGTCGCAATCGTTGTCGAGCCCATCGCACAGCTCGGCAGCTCCTGGGTAGACGGTGTCGGCGGCGTCGTTGCAGTCCCCCTCGCAGTCGGCGTAGCCATCGCCGTCGTCGTCGTCCTCCGTGTCGGGTAGATCGCCGTCGCAGTCGTTGTCGATGCCGTCGCAGACCTCGGGGTTGCCCGGGAAGCGGTCCGCGTCGTTGTCGTCGCAGTCCCCGTCTCCGGGGCACCAGCCGTCGCCGTCGCCATCCGTGTTGTCCGGGGTGATGACCCCGTCGCAGTCGCAGTCCACGCCGCACGTACACTCACAGGCGCCCGGGTAGACGGTGTCGTCACTGTCGTTGCAGTCCCCCTCGCACTCCGTGAAGCCATCTCCGTCGTCGTCTACTTCTTCATCGTGAAGGGCACCGTCGCAGTCGTTGTCGATCAGGTCACAGGCGACCTCTTCCGCGCCCGGATGGATCCCGGCGTCGTTGTCGTCGCAGTCTTCGCCTCCCACCTCGTCGGCGTCGTCGCCGTCGCCGTCTACGTCGGTGAGGTCGGTGCCGTCGCAGTCCTGGTCGACGCCGTCGTAGGGCACCTCGGCGGCACCGGGGTAGATGCTGGAGTTGGTGTCGTCGCAGTCCTCGTCGTTGTTCACATAGCCCTCGGGCGGATCGTCGCAGGCCCCAAGCATGGTGTCGCCGGGGTCGCCGTACCCGTCAGCGTCGGCATCCCGGTAGTAGAGGCAGTCGGTCAGTCCGCCAGTGTCGTCATCCCCAGTGGCGTCGTCATCGCCACCCATTTGATCGATGTACTCCCGACAGCCGAAGACCGCGACGAGGAGTCCCAGCAGGAGTATCAGGCAGGTGGATCTGAGCATGGTTCCGATCCCTCCCAGGACCGGAGAATATCACGGCCATCTGGCCACCGGCCGCAAGGTCTCCACGGCCCACGCGGGCTCCCGCACAGCGCCGCGAGGCTCGAATCCACGCATGTACGGCTTGATGTCCACCACGGGCGCTCCGTCGATCGCGTCGAGGCCCCGGACCGTCACTTGCAGGCCCTCGACGGAGACGATCGCGCACGTCGAGACGCCCAGCCTGTTCGGCCGGTTGTTGAAGAACCAGGGATGTTCAGAGCCAAGGGTAGTGGAATGGGATCAGGTACGGTTCGTGTGTGGTTTCAACGCTGACAGGGCAATGGCTCACCGTGACCTCCCCATCGACACTGCCGCCATCGTCTCCGCTGATGATGGACACGAGATCACCGGAGAGCTGCAACACGATTTCATCCTCGCCTTGGTGCTCAGAATTGGCCGTGCCTTCCGTGAGGCTCCACGTGTCAGCGATGGTTGTCAGGGCCTCGAACAACGCCTCGTTGTTGGCCTCGTCGCCGTAGCAAAAAGAGTCTCCCATTTCTTCGGCGAACTCGATGTGCTCTGCGATGGTCAAGTAGGGATTCCCCTCGAAGCGGGAGAGGTTCAGGTTGTAGTGTTCGTGCTCGCCGTCGGCTGGCTCGACGTACTGGACAATGCCACCTCCATCACCCATCTCGTGAAACCAAGGCGAGAGTAGGTGGTCGCCAGAGTCCAGATGGTCCCCGAACGCCACCGCGTATACCTCGTACATCTCACGGAGCATGTCACACAGCTCCGGATCCGGCTCGTCGATCTCTGCCGCGCTCTCCATGATGTCGTCGGCTATTTGCATGAGGATGGGTATTTCCTGCTGCAACGTCACGCACAGATCCGGGCGGTTGCTGAGCATGAAGTGGTGCTGGTTGTCTTCACCTGCTTCGCTCGAACTCATGTCGAGATCGAGCCAGACGGCGCTGGCGACATCCCCAAATGGGGGCAACTCGCTGAACTGCAATGGCGAATCGTCCCCCGTGTCGTCATCATCGGTGGACGTATCGTCATCATCCCCCGTGGGACACCCGACCAAGATCAACAAGGCGGATAGCAGGATCGCCACGTAGCTGGCTCTGAACATGGTTCCACGCCCTCCCAGAACTGGAGGATACCACCCCACAGCGTATCCAGAAGTCCCTTCTATACCTGGGGGCCTACAGGTTCTCCCCGCTCTCGAACAGCCGAAACCGGGGCGTCCCTAGCGGGAACACCTCGCCGTAGATGACGCCGCTGACCGTGGCCGCGCCCGTGTACCCACAGGCCCCGTTGAAGCTGCCGTCGCTCCCGGAGACGGTCAATACCGCGTCCGGCTTGCCCTCGCTCCGTCGGAGGGCGGCGGCGTCCAGATCCTCGACCTCGAAGACCATGCAGCCCCGGTAGTTGTCGCCCTGGCGTGGGGTGGCGATCAGGTAGGTCTTCCCGCTGTCCTGGACCAGCTCGCTCGCGGTGAACCCGTCGTACCCGAAGGCGTCGCCGTCGGTCGCGTCGTCCAGCAGGGTGCCCCGGTACTCCCAGGGCCCGTCCGGGTGGGACCAGCGTAGAAGGACGACACCACCGTCGCCACCCGTGGCGCAGCTCAGGCTCATGTAGAGGGCGTCGGCGGTCGCCAGCAGGCCGGGCTCGGTGAAGGCGAGGCAGCCCTGGAGGTCGTCGTCCAGCTCGTCCAGGCGGACGAGGGGCGCCCCGGTGAGGTCGTCGTTGGCGACGTCGTAGAGGCTGCCGGTGAACAGCTTGACCTCGTCCGACCACGGACCTTCGGGCGCAGGGGCGGTCCGTGTCGCGATCCAGCCGTGCTCGAAGCGGCGGTCGCCATCGACCCACAGGTAGCGGTGCCAGGCGATCTTCCACCGTTCGTCCTGGGGTGCCCCGGGATCGTGGACCAGGGCCGATACCTCGTGGACCCACGTGCCGGAGAGGCCGTCCGGCGCGTCGGCCCCGGTCGAGTCGGCGGCCGGGTTGATCACGAGTCCGGCGTCCGTCCAGGTGGCCCCCTTGTCATTGGAGTAGGCCAGCCGTGTGCTGATCGCCCCGTTCTCCTGGATAGCCGTCGAGGTGGACACCTCCGAGTAGGCCATCCAGATGCGGTCGTTGTCGGGGTCTTCGGCCAGCGACGGGTCGAAGATGCCTTCGTCCTCGCCGATACCCTCGAAGCGGATCTCGTTGTCCGTCGCCGGGGGATCGATGATGTCCTCGATGACCGCGCACGAGGTGAGGGCGAAGGCGGTCGCGAGGCTGAGCAAGGTGGGGGAGGTCCGGCGGTTCATCGTGCATTCCGTGATCGACACGTCGTGGCCCCTGGGGGAGAGACGGTCGCCGGGCGCGGGGGATTCACGGCGAACCCTCTCGCTGGGCCAGCTTCCGGGCCACCGCGATCACCACGCCGTCGAAGTCCGCATAGTAGGCCGCCTCGTCGCCCCAGTCCCTCGGTGCCAGCGGGGACAGCTCGCGGGCACCGGCCGCCCGTAGGCGTTCGATGACGCCCTCCAGGTCGTCAGCGCAGCGGAAGTACAGCTCCGTCCCGGCGATCTCGCCGCTGGGGACGACGACCGGCACCTGGTTGGTGTTCACCCCGAAGCTCTCCCGCGTGTAGAGGGCGAGGCCCCGGCCGTCCGGCAGCTCGAACTCCACGAGGACCGGAACCTCGATGCGGGCGGGCCAGCCAAACACCTCTCGGTAGAAGGACACCGACCGCTCCAGGTCGGCCACGGCGAGGATGGTCATGGTCTGCTGGGGGAGCGAGGCGGTAGTTGTCGCCGGTGCCATCGGACTGGCGATCTCGACCAGCGTGCCGTCCAGATCACGGACGTAGGCCACCACCTGTCCCCAGGGCTTCTCAACGGGCTCCAGGACGGGCACGGCTCCCACTTCCACTGCCCGCGTGAAGGCTGCCGGAACGTCGGCGGTCACGAGGGCGATCTCCATGCCGACAGGGGGTTGCTTCGCATCGAGGGCCTGGAAGCCGCCAGGAAGGACGCTGAGCGCCTGTTCCTGGGACACGAAAGCCAGTGCCGTGTCCCCCGTCTCCATCTCCGCGTAGGTGCCGCTCTCGTGGAGGAACCGCCGCTCCAAGCCGAACGCCGCCTCGTAGAAGGTCACGGTCGCGGCGACGTCCTGCACGTAGACGATGGTGTAGCCCAACTTCATGGTGAATTGTCGGCAGCAGGTGCCACATTTGGCGCCTGTTTACGCAACTTATCGATGGCTCGCCGCCAGGCCATCCGCCAGTCCGTTAGGTTCCCGCCTAGTGCCTTGATGACGTAGCTGAGTACGATGTCGATACCGGTGTCGTGGAAGCAAGGACCGACAGTCTCTATCAATGATTCGATGATCCTAGGACGAAGGCTTGTAAGGTTATCTTCCCTACCTGGCAGCTCGTCCAGGAATGGCTCGATTTCCTTTCGTAGAGCCGCCAGGTGGGAGTCGATACTGGATTCATTTGGGTTCGAACCTAGCAGGTCAACGTGAGCGTAGGCGTTGGTCGGGGGGCGGCGGGAGGTGCCAGATACCTCAACAGCTTCCAAGACTGCTTTGGCTGCCGCGTGAGCTAATTTCGATGGCCCAGGTCTATCGACGTTCACGAAATGACGCTTCTGTCCGCATGAGGAGCAGTAAATGCTCCAGGACATGAGGTCAAAACTGAGGCTGACCTTGGATTCCACGTGCTCGAATCCCGAGAGTTCCCACAGGTGTTGAGGGGGCGGGGCGTTACCCGCGAATACCATGCGGGGGAGGTGTTTCTCACACCACGGGCAGATCCTGGGGTGGTGGTCATCCATGAGCATCCGTCTGAGAACACCGGCTCCGGGATCGTCTGGCAGCGTCGGGGCAACGAGGATCTGACGATCCCAGCCGTCAACAGCCAGAATGACGTATTTGTACTCCTCCAACGCCCCCCATGCCTCTTGTAGCTCTTCGGGATCCATGTGCAGAAGTTTCGAGGCGTGGGGGATCGCGGCGGCAAGTTCGCGCCAACTCAACCTCGCAGGTTGGTACAGCTGTGTCCGCCAATGGAACACTGTACTGAGAAATACGTCTCGCCCGATCCGCCATTCTTTCCCTACCTCTGCTGCCGATAGGCGTCCGTCCTTGATCCAGTTTCTCAACGTGTTCCGGTGGACGCCTAGCAGTTCGGCGGCCTGGCCTACAGAAAGGCTCTCTTCCACGTCCTCATCTCTGAAACCTGCAAGCCTCATTTCGCCTCCTTCCATCGCTCAGACAGGGGGAATGTAGCATCGCATTGGCGTACTGCATATGGAAATATTGTAAATGTGCGTATTGTGCGGTATGTGCGATGCGGGCACTGGGAGTGGGACGTGATGCGGGGGCGGTTCGAGGCGTGGCTGACGGAGAAGGGGTATCGGCTGTTCGGGCCGGTGGTGGAGCCGGAGTAGCACGGCCCTCCCCGCAGCCGGTTCCAGGAACCAATCAGCCCCGGTGCGTGTTGTTCGCCCATGCCCCGGCCGGACACAACCACCGTCGTCATCAGGCTCGCCATCATCGGCGTCGTCACGGCCGCTGGGGCCGCCTGGCTGCACTACACCGGCCCACACCCTGTCATCCGGGGAACGACGGTCACCGACGAGTACGCGCCTCTGTGGTACATGCTCACGGCGTTCCCGGTCCTGGGGGCGTGCTGTGCGCTGATGTCGTCGATGCCATCCGGTTGTGCCGTTGTGGATCCACCTCTACCAAGCTCGTCGAGCCTACATGCAGACCACGATGTAGATGATCATCACGGCGAGCACCCCTGGAGGGACAGCCACCGTTGTGACCAAACTGGCACGTAGGACCGACATGGCGAAACCCCTACGGTTCAACCCCCGGTGGGCCAGGTTCCTGTAGGCGAGTGCGCCGACGGCGGCAAACATGATCGCTATCAGCAGGGCGAGCAGTGTCCCATCGATGATGCCGGGGACGACAGCCTCCGTCGTCGTACCAAGAATCGACGAGCCCAGCAGGACACGCAGACCCAACAACGCGCCGAGTGTGCTCGCAGCGAAGTTGCCCCAAGACCATGTCATCCAGGATGTCGCGTGGAGACCCTCAGCGCCCGGTTCATCTTTCCCCATCCCCCGGATCATCGCCGGCACCACATGAAGCCGCAAGAGCCGAAGCGCGGTGACTTCCTCAGCGGGCAAACGGAGCCACTTCAACCGCCACGGCGAGGACTCCAAGGCGATATTCACGGCCCCCGGGTGCTACGATCTCAACTCCATGCACCCGTTCGTCCACAAGTACATCGTCGGCGACTTCTCCTGGCGCCGCGTGCTGCGCTCGACGGTGATCATCTACGGCACGGTGATGGTCTACGGGCTGTTCTTCACCCACTGGCAGCTCTTCACGCCGCCGGAGCCGAGCTACCAGGACGACCCCGACATCCAGGTCCTCGACCTGGGAACCGGCCCGCCCATCGCGGTCCTGTTGCTCCCCAATCCCGACGACCACTTCACGGTGCTGCACTGCCACGGCAATGCCGAGGACCTGGGTCTGGTCAAGCCCCACCTGGAGGCCCTGCGCGACGCCGGCTTCAACGTGCTGACCTGGGATTACCGAGGGTACGGGCAGAGCGGCGGCCGAGCAAGCGTGTGGAACGTCCACAGGGACGCCGCTGCCGTATACGAGCACGCGACCGAAGCCATCGGCGTCCCCGGGGACCGCATCATCGTCCACGGGCGCTCTCTGGGCGGTGGAGCGGCGTGCAAGCTCGCGGCCGAGCATGAGGTCGCCGGCCTGGTGCTGGAAAGCACATTCACGTCGGCGTTCCGGGCCGGTCTGCCGTTCCCGATCGTCCCGTTCGACAAGTTCAACAACCGCAAGAACCTGCGGCGCTCCGACGTGCAGGTGCTGATCATCCACGGCGAGGACGACGAGTTGATCCCCATCGAGCACTCGAAGAAGTTGCTGGAGATCGCGGGTCCTCGCGCGCAGACCTGGTGGGTCGAGGGGGCCGGGCACAACGACCTCGCCGAGGTCGCGGGGTCGGCCTACTTCGAGGCGTTCCGGGAGTTCGCTGAGGGGCTGGTGGACAGTTGAGGGTGTCCGACGCGCCGACGCGCCCTGCTCACAGCCACGACGGTCCAGATCACCCCGACGAGTAGCCCGGCGTACAAGCCGAGGTGGTGCCACCACACGTGCATGAACGATGCCAGCTCGGTCGCCGACAGCATCGGCCCGATCTCCTGCACGAGGCCCAGCGGGTCCAGCGTGGACGGCACCAGGTGGGAAACCGAGGTCAGGACCAAGGCGAGGGCGAACAGGCGTCTCATGGCCGCGTGTTGATTGGGACCCGTCTCGACCGTAGGATCACCTCAATGCTGCCCTTGTACCCAACGCCCCGAGGATCGACGCCTTGCTGACCCGGCAGCGCATCGTCCTGTCGATGCTGCACGCTGCGGGCGGCAAGCTCTCCCGCACGGCGTTGGTGAAGTGGTGCTTCCTGCTGCGCCACGAGATGCCGACTGGGGGCGGGTCGTCGTTCTACGACTTCGTTCCGTACCGCTACGGTCCGTTTTCGTTCGCGCTCTACCAAGAGGCCGACAAGCTGGTACGCAATGCCTACCTGAGTGAACCGAACCGCAACCAGTGGGAGGTTACCGCCGAGGGCGCTGAGGCGGCGCGTGGACTCCCAGCAGGTATCCAGGCCGACATCTCGACGATCAGCCGGGGGTTCGGCCAAGACGACGCCAAGAGCGTCCAGCAGTACGTCTACAGACGCTACCCCTGGTACACGATCAACAGCCAGATTGAGCAGCGCATGGAGCGGCCTCACGCACCCCCGGCGGTCTACACCATCGGCTACGAGGGAATGCAGATTGATGGCTTTCTCGACGCCGTACTGCACCATGGTCTCGACCGGCTCATCGACGTGCGACACAACCCCATTGCACGGCGCTATGGCTTCCACAAGCGGACGCTGGCCCGGCTACTGTCGAACATCGGTGTCGAGTACGTGCACGTGCCCGAGTTGGGTATCCCCTCGGAAGATCGACGCAGGTTGACCTCCCGGGCGGACTACGAGGCCCTGTTCGACCAGTACGAGGCCGAAACGCTGCCCGAGCAGGGCCGCGCCCTTGCCCTTGTCGCTCGGCTCCAGCGGGAGAAGGCCAGCGCGCTTCTGTGCATGGAGGCCGACGCCACGCTCTGCCACAGGAGCCGCATCGCGGCGGTGGTCGCGGAGAACACGAGGATGGCGATCCACCACCTGGGGGGGTGACATGACGAGCGAAGCCGAACCGACCCGCGTCCTGATCACGGTCATGACCTACCCGCACCCCTCGTTGAAGGGCCGCGAGTCTGTTTGCACGGCAGGCGTCACCGAGGCCGGCGCATGGGTGCGGTTGTACCCGATCAACTACCGCTATCGCCCCCGCGACCAGAAGTTCCGGAAGTACCAGTGGGTCGAGGTCGCCCTGGACCCGTACGGCGCCGGCAACGACAACCGCAAGGAGAGTCGCCGTCCGCACCTCGACACGCTCCGGGTCCTTGGTCCGCCCCTGTCCTCGAAGCGCGACTGGCGAGAGCGCCGGAGCATCATCGACAAGCTGCCGCACCACACGTTGAGCCGGTTACAGTCGATGTACGAGACCGACCACGTGTCCCTGGGCATCGTCCGGCCGACCCGCGTACTGGACCTGGAGATCCGTGAGGCCGACCCGGAGTGGAAGCCGGAGTGGCAAGCCCTATTCGACCAGATGGTCCTGTTCGGGCCACCACAGAAGCCGCTGCGGAAGCTGCCCTACAGCTTCCACTACGTCTTCGAGTGCGAGGACGATCACAAGCCGCACAAGGCCATGGTCGAGGACTGGGAGCTTGGCGTGCTGTTCCTCAAAGAAGCGGACCGCCTCGGGTCCGACAAGGCAGCCGCCGACTCGGTACGGGAGAAGTTCCTCGGGGAGCTGTGCCGCGAGGACAAGGACACCCGATTCTTCATGGGCACCAAGTTCCCGTACAACACCTGGCTGGTCCTCGGAGTGTTCTGGCCCCCAAAGATCGACGACCGCCAAGGCGCGTTGTTCTAGCCGACAGCTCTGGCCGTCCGCAACGCCTCCCGGATGCTCATCCCCTTCACCTCTTCGTCTTCGGCAAGGAGCCGGGCCTTCTCCCCGCCTTGACGCCCAGCGCAACGGCTGGTCTCCTACCGACTGCCGCTCCCAGGCTCCGGAGGGATCCACCCATGCCGACCTACCTCGACCCGTCCACCGGCATCGTCACCATGGCCCCGGAGCCGCCTGGCCCGCCTGGCCCAGGGTGGAACCTCGTAGGCGGCTCCGGCTCTCTGATCCGCACGGTGCAGGAGGGTGGCACCTGGACTGCCGAGCGGGTCCACCACGTGGCGGTCTCCGACAGGATCGATCGGGGCTGGGAGCAGGTCGAGAAGAGGAAGTCCCCTCGTCCTGAGTCCTTCACCACCGGCCCCAGGAGCGGCATCCGGTTCGGGTTCGCCAAGCTGTCGATGTGGGAGAGGAAGGCATTCAAGGATGGCCGTGAGGCCGTCGCTGTCGTGCTCCCTGACGAGCCTGGCTTGCGGTCGTCCACCGGGTGCCCGGGCTCCAGGTATCACTTTCAGGTCGGCATGATCACCGAGGGTGTTCCCGCCGACTATCTTGCGGAGAAGCTGCTGACCTACAGGACCAGGCAGATCGGGATCGACCCCAAGACGGCGTGGGATGCTCTCAGCCCCCTGGAGGAGTTGACGAGGGACACCCGTAGGCTTTCCCCCTGGCAGGAGGAGAAGTTGAAAGGGCTCGGCCTCCTGGCTACCCACCTGTCGGATGACATGGCCGAGGCTGCCCGGGAGGCGTTCGGCACCGGGCAGGACTACGGCTCGTGGAGCAGAAGACGGCAGTGGGCGTTTGCCAAGGCTCGCAGGATAGGGAGGTGAGGCTGTGACGGACCGCATCGCCGGATACAAGCTGCTGGAGACCGGCAGCCTGGTGAACTTCGACATCCTGGAGACTGACATTCAGCCCGCCCCGGGCGGAGACGAGACCGTCGTCCGAATCGAGATGCACTTGGGGGAGGTCGAGGTCCTCGACAGTGACGGCGAGGAAGAAGCCCTGGAGTACCGCTCCGAGGACTGGGAGTGGGGCTCCCTCGGTTTCATATTCTGCCTGGCGGTCCTGTCCTTCCACGATGCCCGACCTCGTGGCGTCTCCGGCGTGGATTTCGAGGAAAACGACGAGTTCAGCGTCGCCGACCTCCACGACTGCCTGCGGTACGAACGCGGCGAGCTTCGCTTCCGTGGGGACTACATCCGGGGGCGCAGCATGAAGACGGACATCACCGTCCGGCCTGATGGCCGTGCGACCCTAGAGACGAGGAACCGGGGAGAGGCGGTGACGCGGTGGGTTCAGCGGTTGAAGGGGAAGAAGGTGCTGGAAGTCGTGCAGGGTAAGGCGGACGGGGAGTAAGCGGGAGGGGCCCTACCGGATGGGCTTGGTCCCCTCGGCTACCCTGCATGCGTACTGCCATCGGTCATACGGGTCTCCGGCACCTCGGCCAACCCACCGCCATCACATCGAACGGAATTGCAGCCAACCGGGTGTCGTTGGTAGGACGATGGGTGCAGTCTGGAGTCGACCCTGGAATACGGAGTCGTGGCCTCCGTGTTGGATGAACAGTCCGTCGAGACTCTTGGAAGCGATGAGCCAGGGAGACACCCATGAACGACAAGCCCAGGGAGCACGGCCTGTGCGGGGAGTGTGGTGCAAAGAGGGTCCCGATCCAGATCCTTGACCGAGGTCACATGAACATGCGCGTTCCAGGGCTCGCATATGCAAACGCTGGTGATCGAGCACCGCTCTTAGGTACGTTCCCGGAGGCTGGACACATCCTCGCGGAGGCGTGTCCCGAATGCGGCGAGGTCCGCTTCTACGCTCAGCCACCACCTCGGTCCGAGGCGAAGGACTGATACAGCCTCCCGCACCCTTGTATCCGCGTGTCGTCCTACCACGCCCAGCCCCGCTTCGTCCTCGCCACCCTCGCCACGAGGCTCGCCATCGCCGCCGCCGTGACGGCCGTAGGCGCCCTATGGCTACACATCACCGGCCCTACCCGCGTCGTCCAGGGCATGACCGTCACCGATGAGTACGCGCCGCTCTGGTACATGCTCACTGCCTTCCCGGTCCTGGGCGTGTTGTGCGCTGATGTCGTTGATGCCATCCGGATCCGCGACCTTCGGACGTTCGCCGTCCTCGCCGTGGCGATGATCGCCATCGTGGGCCTTTCAGCGGGCCGTCTGTCCTTGCTGTTGCCGATCTCCGGTCATGCCCTGGTCGCCGCACACCTGGTCACCCTGCGCATCGCCCGGCGTTCAGGTCCGGCGGCCGTCTACGAGTTGGTGGTGGCCGTGGGGCTGCTGGCGGTGATCGCCTACATGAAGCTCGTGGTGTGGGACGATCCGATCACGCTGGGTGTCGGGATTGGGATCGGGGTCTTGTTCGCGGTGGGGGTGTTGGTGGTGACCAGGCGAGTCGCCCAGCCGGCTCGATAGTGCCGACCAGTTCACGCCCCCGGGTGCTACGATCTCACCCTCATGCACCCGCTCCTCCGCAAGTACATCGTCGGCGAGTTCTCCTGGACTCGCGTGCTGCGCTCGACAGTGATCATCTACGGCACGGTGATGGTCTACGGATTGTTCTTCACCCACTGGCAGCTCTTCACGCCGCCTGAGCCGAGCTACGGGTGATCACCACCATCATCCAGCCACTTCGCGAGGCCGGCATCCACCAGGGCCTTGACGGTGTCTTCGCCATCACCGACCGCATGAACCGTGCAGCCGTAGTCCACGTCTAGCCGTTGAGCATCTTCGATGGACAGTGCGAGTGCCGAGTCGCCCGGGACCTGAGATAGACAAGCCTCAAGCTGCCCCGCTCCCACGTAGGCGTCCCGCCCCGGTCGCCCGCGAAGTAGCTGCTGTGGCACACCCGCGATGAAGGGCGCCGTGTCGAACTCGGCCTCGACCACGTCGATGGCGAAGTCCACGAGGTCGCCGTAGAAGTCGCGGAGCGTAGCCGCCTCTTCGCGGCGGCCCATGTTGTCCTCGGGTATGCCGAGTGAGACCGGATGAACCGAGAAGCCGGCGGTCCGGCCCGTGAACCTCACACGATGGAATCCACAGGCGGCGAACCGGCAGGCCCGGGGCCATGCGTGGAGGTGAACGTCCCGGAACACACAGCGCCTCGCGGTGGAGAAGCTGCCAAGCACGGTCGGATGCCAGGCGAGTACGTCGTGGAAGATACGGTCCCCGGGGGTGTCCGCCCTCAACAAGTAATGCAGGCCCTCGATGCGGCAGTAGCGGTACTCCCCGTTCGACACGTCGTCGGGCGAGCAGCGGTCCGCGAGCAGGTGTTGCTTCTTGGCCGAGTGGGTGATCTGCAACTTCACCCTCCCTTCAAGGTGTCCGTGGGCTTCGGGCTCCCCGTTCGTTTGTCCCCCGGGGGCACACTCGCATCCTGCTGTTTCAGCTCCAGACCACATGGATATGCACGTGTTCGCCCGCAGGATCGATTGTCACCTTGCCCCAGTTGTGCCCGGATTCAGCGGGGATCTCGAACTCCAGATGGAACGCCTCGCGAAGGTACTTCTCCCAGTCCGACTCTCCTGAGTCCGCCCGGTGGCACAGGTCGGCACTGAACTCCGGTAGTTGGCTTTCGAGGGAAGGCGAAGTAGTCAGGAACAGGCAGACTTCCTCCCGGGGAGCCTTGAAACTCAACCAGCTCTCGCCCGTGAACACTCCCGACCATTTCTCGCTACGGACGTCCGTAGCGTTGGCAGGTAGGACCGCCAATCGCCCAGCGCCGAGGACGGTTTCAGGCGCCACCGGCACAGTCTCCCCGACCTGGTTCTCGATAGCGTGTCTGCCGAGATCGTGGAACCCCACGGCGAGATAGAGGCTCGCTGCCAAGCAAAGCACTATGGAGCCCATGCAACCCCACTTCATCCCAGCTCTTCGCCGACGCCGAGTTTCTTCCGGAGCCAGCTCTACCACCAGATCCGCTCCCCGCCGTTCCGAGGATGCGAGGTGCAGCAGCCCTGCGCCCCACACCGCTTGACGCTTTTTACTTCGAGATAGCCCTTGTTGTGGAAGCTCCGACCCATTTGCTCTGTCTCGCGGACCAACTCAGCCACAGCTTACCTCACCTCGATAGCGCGCCCGTGTCCCATCGTCGGGGTGGCCTCGCCTTCATCCTAGACCTCACCCCCTTGAAGCCCCGCTACCGACCACCCATGCTGTTCCCCGGGGGCCGCATGTCCTTGTTCCGTCACGCTCGGTGACCTTGCCCGGAGCATCAAGACCGAGGCCGTGGAGCAGCGTCGGGTGCGACCTACAGATGTCAAGCGCCACGAGGATGGGACCGTCTCCGCGCCACGATCTAGGGACCAC
>CAZOYV010000149.1:0-6017 GCA_964584075.1 uncultured Rickettsiales bacterium
GACGGGCTCGGCGCCGGGGATCTCCTCCTCGGTGTAGCCCAGCCGTTCGATCACGTCCCCGCGCGCCACCTCGGCGGCCTCGTCGCCGGCGGGGCCGACGTACAGCACCAGCGGCCCGGTCGGGGGCAGCGCGCCGATCGCGGCGAGGGCCAGCAGCGCCGCGGGGCCCGTGCCGCCGCCGCGGGCGGCCCCGGGGGCGTCCCTCTGGTAGGTCAGCGTGTAGCACACCTCGGCCGGCACGTGCTGGCTGCCGGCGACCACCTCGAGCGTCAGCGTCTGCCCGTCGCCCGACAGCCGGAACACGCCGTCGCTCCACGCGTACGGCCGGTCGATGCGGAAGTGGATCTCGTCGCCCACCTGGGTCCGCGTCAGCGCGCCGCCGCCGGCCAGCGGCAGCGGGGTGCCGTCGAGCTTGGTGGTCAGCGGCGTGTCCGACTTGCTGCTGGTGATCGTCATCTCGTCGCCGTCGAGCTCGATCACGTAGCTCGGGGAGGGGACCGTGGCCTTGCCGATGCGGTTGCGCACGACCCCGCGGATCACCGCACTGCACGAGGCCGCGGCGGCCTCGACGGCCTCGAGCCGGGCCTGCTCCTCGGCCTCGTCGCCGGCGTACCGGAACGTCCCCACGTAGCCGGCCAGCAGGGCGGGATCGGGCGGATCCGCGGCGTGCGCGCGGGCAGCGGCGAGGGCCACCGCGCAGGCCAACATGGTCAGCAGGGGATACGGCCGCATCGCGAGTCAGGGTACCATGGGGGGGTCACGGACCACTGGCAGAGGGGGATACCATGGGACGAGGACATCGGCTGACGTTCGGGATCCTGGCGCTGCTGCTGGCCGCCGTGGCGGGAACCGGCAGCGCCAAGGCGCCGAGCAGGGCCGAGCCGGTCACCACGGTCGACATCGGCTGGCACGCCTGCCAGCTGGCGCCGGACGGCGTGGTCGAGTGCTGGGGCTGCGGGGCCGACGAGGTCAAGCAGAAGCAGTGCGCGGCGCCCGAGGGGCGGTTCCTGCAGATCGACGTGGGGTGGTCCCACGCCTGCGGGGTCCACACCAACGGCAAGCTGGAGTGCTGGGGCTACAGCGGCTACGGCCAGAGCGACGCCCCGTCGGGCAAGTTCACCGCCGTCGGCGCGGGGATGAAGGACAGCTGCGGGATCACCGCCCGCGGCAGCGTGGTCTGCTGGGGCGAGGCCGTCGCCACGATGCCGATGCCGGACGGCAAGTCGTTCGTCGAGGTCGACGTGGGCACCCACCACGCCTGCGCGCGGGACGAGGACGGCCGCGTGGTGTGCTTCGGGTGCGGCAGCGGGATGTACACCAACCGCGAGCCGTGCGCGGACCCCGAGGGGGCGTTCACGACGATCGACGCGTCGGGGTTCTACACCTGCGGCGTGCTCGACAGCGGCGAGCTGCGCTGCTGGGGCGATCACCCCGCCGCCGAGGCCAGCGTCCCCGAGGGCCGGTTCCGCGACGTGGCCGTCGGGCGCGGCCACCTGTGCGCGATTACCGAGGGCGGAGCGCTGGTGTGCTGGGGCGACTGCAAGGTCGGCGAGTGCCTGACCCCCGAGGGCACGTTCCTGTCGGTGTCGGCGGGGCCGCAGTACGCCTGCGCGGTGCGCGACGACGGCGCCGTGCTCTGCTGGGGCGAGAGCGACCGGGGACAGACCGAGCCGCCGGGCGGGGCGGTGCCGGAAGACGGCGCCCCGGCGGAGGGCGTCGAGGCCGAGTGAGGCGCGTGGAGGCAGCGTGAGGCGGACCGGAGCGACCCTGCTGGGGATCATCGCGGTGGCGTGGATCGGCGCTGCGGCCGCCGAGCCGCCACCGGTGGACGTGCAGCACTTCCAGCCCCACCCCGACCGCACGGGCTGGTACGCGACCCACTCGGCCGAGGCGCTCGGCCTGTGGCACCCGGCGTTCGGGCTGTGGACCCACTACGCCCACAAGCCGCTGGTGCACTACGTCGACGGCGAGGCGCGCGAGGCGATCGTCAGCGACCTGCTGACGATGGACGTCCAGGCCGCGCTGGGCTTCGGGTTCGCCGACATCGCGGTGGACGTCCCGGTCCACCTGCTGGTCCAGGGCGAGGGGCTGCCCACCTGGAGCGACGCCGGCAAGTCGACCCAGCTGGGCGACATCCGCATCGCCGGCAAGTTCCAGATCGTCGACCCGGTGGAGCACCCCTACGGCTTCGGGCTCGGGATCTCCCTGCCGTTCACCGTGCCCAGCGGCAACGAGGCCGAGTACGTCGGGCTGGAGACCGTGGCGTTCAGCCCGCGGCTGCTGCTCACCGGCTACCGCGCCCCGGTGCGGGTCGGCGGCAACCTGGGCTACCGGCTGACCAGGGCCACCGAGCTCGACGACCTGACCGACGGCCAGGCGTTCCTGTTCGCCGCCGCGTTCGGCATCTCCCCCCACCCGGTGGTCGAGATCTCGGGTGAGATCTACGGCGACATCCGCAGCCACCCGCTGGACAACCCGCGCAACAACCCGGTGGAGTGGCTCGCCGGCCTGACGATCCGGCCCCACGAGGCGATCGTGATCTCGGTGGCCGGCGGCAGCGGCGTGGACCGCGGCTTCGGCACGCCCTACGCCCGCGCCGTGTTCGGCTTCCACGTCACGCCGATCCCGAGCAAGGACACCGACGGCGACGGCCTCGTCGACCGCAAGGACGAGTGCCCCGAGGATCCCGAGGATCTCGACGGCTACGAGGACGAGGACGGCTGCCCCGAGCTGGACAACGACCTCGACGGGATCCTCGACGCCGACGACGCCTGCGTGAACGAGCCCGAGAACAGGAACGGCTGGGAGGACACCGACGGCTGCCCCGAGGAGATCCCCGACACCGACGGCGACGGGCTGCTCGACGACGTCGACCAGTGCGTGCCCGACCCCGAGGACCCCGACGGCTACCAGGACCAGGACGGCTGCCCCGACCCGGACAACGACGGCGACGGGATCCTCGACGCCGCCGACCAGTGCCCCAACTCCCCGGAGAACGTCAACGGCTACGAGGACGAGGACGGCTGCCCCGAGGACATCCCCGACACCGACGGCGACGGCCTCGTCGACACCGAGGACCGGTGCCCGCTGGAGCCCGAGGACGCCGACGGGTTCGAGGACGAGGACGGCTGCCCCGACCCGGACAACGACGGGGACCGGATCCTCGACGTGGACGACGCGTGCCCGATGGAGCCCGAGGTGATCAACGGCCTCGACGACGAGGACGGCTGCCCCGACCAGGGCCGCGTGGTGCTGGAGAAGGAGGAGATCAAGATCCTCGAGAAGGTCCTGTTCGACACCGGCAAGTCGACGATCAAGGACGTCAGCAAGCCGCTGCTCGACGAGGTCGCCGCGGTGCTGCAGGCGGTGCCGGCGATCAAGCGCGTCGAGGTCCAGGGCCACACCGACGAGCGCGGGTCCGACTCGATGAACATGAAGCTCAGCCAGGCCCGCGCCAACTCCGTGAAGGTCTACCTGGTGTCCAAGGGCATCGGCGCCGGCCGCCTGATCCCGGTGGGCTACGGCGAGACCGATCCGCTCGACCCGGCCAGCAACGACGAGGCGTGGGAGAAGAACCGCCGCGTGCAGTTCGTGATCCTCGAGCAGGAGGCGACGATCGAGAGGATCGTGCCGGTCGACCCGGGGGCCGGGACCACCCCGGCTCCGGCGCCCGCGCCGGGTGCGGACCAGCCGGCGCCGCAGCCCGAGGGCACGACGGAGTAGCCCGGTTCCCTCCCCGACCCACGGGTTAAGTCCGGGCCTCGGCCCGCCCGAGCCGAACCCGACCTCCGCCCAGCCGTTGAGCCAGCCCCTCCCCCGACCGACTTCGAATTTCTGGCGCGATCGGAGCCAATTTGGCGAACTCGGGTGCCCGAGTCCGGTTTTTTGGCGCGAACTGAGTCAGAAATTTGAACTCAGGCGGGTGGGGTGGGGGCTACTCGACGGTCAGCGGGACCTCGTAGATCTCGTCCGCCGGGTGCCCGGCCTTGGCGTGGACCCGCTTGACCGCGTAGATGTCGGGGCCCTCGGAGAGGCAGAACACCTTGCCGCTGGCCGGGTCGGCCCAGGCCTTGAGGAACGTCACGCCCTCCTCGGCCTCGTACTTCTGGTCCTCGCGGTGGGCCTGGTCGAGATCGGCCTGGCTGATGTTGGTCATGTGGCTGTGGACGTCCATGAATCGGGGCATTGCTGCCTCCGTTTGCCCGCCTCCCCGGCAGGTGTGCGTGTGTGAGGTGTATCTAGTTCTGGTTCACTAAGCGAACAACGGGAATCGAGAACCGAGATCGAGTCCGAGCGCGAGCGCGAGTTCGAAACCCGCTACCCCCGCCGACGAAGCAAGAACACCAGCCCGAGCAGCCCCACCAGCCCCCCCACCGGCGCCGCGGCCTGCGGGCCGGCCAGGTTGCCCTGGCACTGGCAGCCGCCCCCGATCTCGTCGATCGAGAACTCCTCCTCCGGCTGGGGGCAGTCGGAGTCGTAGGTGTCGATCCGGCCGTCGCAGTCGTTGTCCACGCCGTCGTCGCAGATCTCGTCGGCGCCGGTCCACGCCAGCGGCTCGTCGTCGTCGCAGTCGTCGCCGCCGCAGTCCTCCGCGATGTGGCCGTCGCCGTCGGCGTCCAGGTCGTCGATCCCGCCGTCGCAGTCGTTGTCCACGCCGTCGCCGCACTCCTCGTCGGCGCCGGGGTTGACGCCGGGGTCGCTGTCGTCGCAGTCGTCGTCGCACGTGGAGTAGCCGTCGCCGTCGGCGTCGTCCCCGTCGAGCGCCGGGTCGCCGTCGTCGCAGTCGCCGTCGCAGGTGGTCCAGCCGTCGCCGTCGGCGTCGTCCTGGTTCATCGCCGGGTCGGTGTCGTCGCAGTCGCCGTCGCAGCCGCTGAGGCCGTCCCCGTCGGCGTCGAACGGGCCGACGGTGGCGTCGCCGTCGTCGCAGTCGCCGTCGCAGCTGGTGACGCCGTCGCCGTCGGCGTCGTCCTGGTTGAGCGTCGCGTCGGTGTCGTCGCAGTCGCCGTCGCAGCCGCTGAGGCCGTCCCCGTCGGCGTCGAACGGGCCGACGGTGGGATCGTCGTCGTCGCAGTCGCCCTCGCAGATCGAGGCGCCGTCGCCGTCCACGTCCTGCTCGTCGAGGGGAAGCGCGCCGTCGCAGTCGTCGTCCTCGCCGTTGCACACCTCGGGGGCGCCCGGGTACTGGGCGTCGTCGAGGTCGTCGCAGTCGCCGGCGGTGCCCTCGGGGCAGCCGCTGGTGTCCCACGCCCCGTCGCCCCAGCCGTCGAGGTCCACGTCGGTGCAGGGGTCGCACTCGTTGCCGATCCCGTCGCCGTCGTCGTCGGCCTGGGTCGGGTTGTGGACCCACGGGCAGTTGTCGGCGATGGTGTCGGTGCCGTCGCCGTCGTCGTCGGGGTCGATCGCGTTGTTCAGCCCGTCGCCGTCCAGGTCGGTGGGGTTGTCCGGGTCGCCCGCCTCCCATGCGTCGTCGTAGCCGTCGCCGTCGGTGTCCGGGTCCAGCGGATCGGACCCCACGTCGAGGACCTCCTCGCCGTCGGTCAGCCCGTCGCCGTCGGTGTCGACGTCGTCGGGCTCGGTGCCGACGTTGCAGGTCTCGTCGGCGTCCACGAGGCCGTCCCCGTCGGTGTCGAGGTCGGGGTCGACGACCTCGATCGACAGCACGCTGCTCTGGTCCTCGTCGACCCAGGTGTAGGTGTCGAGGAACGAGTCGTTGCCCTTGCCGTAGGAGTTGAACGCGCCCCACGAGCGGCAGTTGACGTTGGGGTTGTGGTTGTTGTTGTAGTTGCCCGAGTAGATGCCGTTCGGCCCCGAGGTGACCAGCCCCTCCACGCCGTTGGGCATCAGCACCGCCTTGTACTGCACCGCCGCGTCGTTCCAGTACATCGTCAGCCCGCTGCGGCCCAGCGCGGCGTCGACCTCGTACAGCCGGAAGCCCTCGTACGAGGTCTCGATGTCGCGGCCCATGACGGCTACGTTCATTCCTTCTGCGAGGAGGGCGGCGGCGATGCCGTAGCCGA
>CAZOYV010000149.1:6027-20843 GCA_964584075.1 uncultured Rickettsiales bacterium
TCGATGTCGCGGCCCACGTAGTGGAACTCCCCGACGGTCAGCAGGATCACGCACTCGTAGATCCCGGGGGGGACCGGGTCGCCGGTGTTGTCCGTGCCGTCCCACGGCGCCGTGTTGGTTCCCACGACGGCGTCCCCGATCAGGTGCACGTCATCGTCTGAGGTGATGTCGAAGTCACCATCTCCGTTGAGGTCACAGACGACGTGGTAGGTCCCCTCCACATTGCTGGTGAAGTCGAAGTAGCCCTCGGCGACCCCGGGGGCCACCGAGTCGCAGCCCAGCAGCCCCGCCGAGAACGTCTCGCCGCTGATCGCCGGCGAGAGCGTGCTGAACGAGCTGATCTCGGGGGGGTTGAGGTAGACCGGGTACTCCCACGGCAGCTGCTGGCCGGTGTCCTCGACGCTGCGCCCGTTCTCTCCGGGCATCCCGCTGCGGTTGGCCGAGATGTTGTAGATGTAGCCGGCGAAGCCGTCGGGCTTGAGCTCGACGGGTACGTCGTACCCGGCGCCGCCGCCGTCGACCAGCGCGTAGAAGCTGCCGTAGAGCGAGTCGACCTCGGCGAAGCTGCCGGCGTCGAAGCCCCACTGGTAGCTCCACACCCGCCCGAACCCCGGCGCGGTGCCGTCGACGGTCAGGTCCCAGTCGGTCTGGTCGGCGTCGAGCAGCACGCGGAACGTCTCGGCGGTGGACGGGTAGAACGTGTCGCCCGAGCCCAGCGTGGCCTGCAGGAAGTTGGACTGGTCGTAGATCTCGGCCGCCCCGATGCCGGTCCAGGTGATGCTCTCGGTGGTCTCGTCGAGGATGTCGACCATCAGCACCATGCCGGGCATCCCCATCGTCTCGTTCCAGGCGTTGAGCGTCTGGGACGCGCCGGTGTCGACCGAGCCCTCGGCGCGGGCCGTGCCCGGCAGGGCCGCGAGCCCACCGGTCACCATCAAGGTCACCATGGCGAAGATTCGACGAGTCTGATCGGTCACGCGCTGCTCCCCGTCCCGGTGATCCCCGCCTCGCCCCGCTTCCATGATCGCGTGCGGGCGGGTGCCTCGACAAGCGGGACGTGCCCGGAAGGCCCGGATGAACCCCATGGAGAACCCCGGAATCGTTGGATGAACACGCTGATGAAGATCGGATCTCGGTCGCGTCGAGCTCTGCTATGAGGGAAGTAGCCCGGCGTCTGTCGCGAACGAGGTCCTTGGTTTTTTTGACCGTTTTTTGGATTGCGGAGTTATCGACCGTTCGGTAGTTTCCTGGCGACGGCTGGCAGAAGGACGGACGGCGACAGAAAGGAACGAGACGTGGAGGCGATCAGCGATACCCTGGCACCGCGGCTGCCGCGCACTCCTGCGGTGGTCGAGACGGGACCGCGGGTCCTGTCGTGGGACAGCGTCAAGCTCGAGTTCCGCGAGCACCTGCCGATCTGGTTCGTGTACCTGTCGGCGATCGGGCTGCTCCACGCGGCGCTGGCCAACTACCCCGCCGAGGGCTTCGAGGCGCTGGGGATCCCGCGCTGGCACTTCGTGCCGACGCTGGGGTTCCCGATGGTGATCTTCTCGGGCTACATGGCGATCCGGATCCACCGCTCCACCCGCCTGCAGCACCGCTGGGCCGCCTGGCTGGTGCTGGGCGTGATGACCGCGGTGATCCCGGGGCTGGTGGTGTTCGGGTACCGCCCGTACCCGCTGAGCCACAACGCGCTGACGTGGATCTACGAGGGCAGCCAGCTGTTCTGGGTCGCCCTGTTCGTCGCCCAGATCCTGTGGAAGCGGGGGCGCTGGGCGCTGCTGATGTTCTTCGGCGTGACGTTCGTCTACGGCGTGGTGCTGGAGAACACCGGCATCGTGATGCACTTCTTCTACGAGCCGAGCTTCCGGTTCTACCTGGGGCCGCTGCCGGCGCCGCTGTGCACGATGCTCGGCTGGTCGCTGGTGTTCTACATGATGTTCGCGCTGACCCAGAAGTTCGCCTCGTGGTGGCCGTGGCTCGCCGCCCGCCCGTGGGCCAAGGCCGTGCTGGCCACCGCGATGGCGCTGTTCCTCGACGCCCAGCTGGACCCGCTGGCGTCGATGTCCGGGGTGTTCTGGAGCTGGAACGAGGCGCTGGCGCCGGCGTTCCTCGGCGTGCCGCTGATCAACTTCGCGGCGTGGACCGGGGCGTTCCTGCCGTTCAGCTGGTTCCTGTTCCGGATCCTCGACCGCAAGGACCTGACCCCCGCGCAGCAGAACTGGGAGCTGTTCCTGCGCGTGCCGCTCGCGGCCTGCATCGGGGGACTGATCTGCTTCGGGATCATGGCGATCTCGGAGGGGGGCTTCGATGGACCGACGTTCCAGATCCTGGCCGACTTCCAGGCGCGGCTGCTCCCGTACTAGGGAGGCCGCGCTGCGACAGTCGTGGCCGGGGACCGAGCCGACGGCCCGGGCCCGCGAGCTCTCGCGGGAGCTCGAGCGCAGCCTCGAGCCGGACCTCGACCCGATCCCGTCGACGCTGGCACCGGCGGACTACCCGCTGGACTACCTGGACAAGCTGTGCGTCGCGGGCACCAGCCGGGCGCACACCACCTCGGCCGCGCCGACCTGGCAGCTGTACGTCGAGGGCGAGCTGCACACCGGCGTGCTGGCCCGCGCGCTGGCGCGGCTGGTGCGCCGCTACCCGGTGCTGGCGTCCCACGTCTGCGCGGCGGACTCGCGGCGGGACTGGCGCAGCGCACACCGGCTGGTGTACCGCGTCGACCCGCATCCCGAGCTGGACCGCATGCTGCGGGTGGTCGACCTGCGCGGCGCCGCCCCGGGGACCTTCCGGTTCCTGCAGCGCGCGCTGTTCGATCACCACATCGATCTGACCCGCGACTACCCGATCCGGATCACCTGGGCCCGCACCGGCGACGCGTCCGGCGTGCTGTTCATCCAGCAGCACCACGCGATCGCCGACGGCAAGGCGTTCTTCGAGCTGCTCGAGGACCTGTGCACGCTGTACGACCTGGCCGACCAGGGCGCCCTCGACGAGCACCTCGAGCTGTCGCTGACGCCGTTCGAGGAGCACGCCCCGGTGGACACCATCCTGCGCGTGTCCGACCTGGAGATGATCGAGCCCCGCTGGTGGCGCCGACCCTGGCAGGCGGCGCTGGGCCTGACCCACCACGCCCGCCGCCTGGCCCACGAGCTGGTCGCGCCCGTCGACCAGCTGTACTGCAACCGCTGGGCCGACGAGCCCGGCCGCAACGACGTGTACCACTACCTGCTCGACGACGAGGTGCTCGACGAGCTCCGCGGGATCAAGCGCCGCCACGGGTTCTCGCCCAACGACGTGCTGACCACCGCGCTGGCCCGCGCGCTGGCGCTGTGGAGCGACGACCACGACACCGCCGTGCGGCGCTTCAACGTGCTGATCCCGGCCGACGTGCGGCCCCGCCGCGACGCGCCGCGCTCGTTCGCCAACCACCTGTCGTCGTTCATCGTCGACTACGACCGGGTGCGGATGCCCGACGCCCGCTCGATGCTGGAGGCCACGGCCCGCCAGGTGCGGGCCCAGGCCCGCGGCAGGATCCCGCACCGCAAGCTGCTGGCCGAGGCGTCGGTGGCGCGGCTGACGCCGATCTCGTGGATCCAGAAGGCGATGTACGCCGCCAGGACCACGCCGCTGAACTACTCGTTCAGCAACCTGATCCCGATCTCGCCGACGGCCCGCGGCGGGCGGTTCGGGACCCGCCGCTGGACCGCCACCGACCTGCGGATCCTGACGCCCAACGCCTACCTCAACGGCACCAACACGACCGTGATCCGATACGCCGGGAAGCTGTGCTTCAACTTCAACTTCAAGGACGGCGTGGTGCCCCGGGAGCACGTGGAGCAGCTCGTGGAGCGCTTCGAGCAGCAGCTCGGCGAGACGGTCGCCGCCGCCCGCCAGGGCGAGCCCCGCCCCGCGATGCTGGCCGCCCCGGTGGAGGTGCCTGCTTGACCGAGCCCGGCCGAGGCGACCGCGCGTGTGGGCGCCGCCGCTGGTGGGCCGCCGCCTGGCCCGGCCTCCTGCTGGTGCTGCTGCTGTCGCTGCCGTGGCTGAGCAGCCCGATGTTCCTCGACGACTGGCACGTGCTGTTCCAGGCCGACCAGGCGGCGTGGACGCCCGAGGGCCTGGCCGGCGGGTTCACCTTCCTCGACCGCAGCTCGATCGAGACCTGGAACCTGCCCGCCGAGCCCGCGTACCACTTCTTCCGCCCGCTGGTGGTCGCCTCGTACAAGCTCGACCTGGCCCTGTTCGGCACCGCCCCGCTGCCGTCCCACGCGATCAACCTGGCGCTGCACCTGTGCAGCGTGGCGCTGGTGGCGTTCCTCGCGCTGCGCCTCGGCGGCAGCCGGCGGATGGCCCGCATTGCCGCGGTGCTGTTCGCGATCCAGCCCCAGGTGTGCGTCGCGATCGTGTGGACCTCGGGCCGCACCGAGACGCTGGCCGGGCTGTGGATCCTGGCCGGGTTCGCCGCCTACGTGGTGGCCCGCCAGGACCGCCGCCCGTGGTGGCTGGCGGGCACGCTGGCGGCGCTGGGACTGGCGGCGTCGACCAAGGAGAACGCGGTGCTGCTGCCGGCGATGGTCGGCGCGTACGAGCTGTCGCGCTGGATCGCGGGCGGCCGGCCGGCGCGGGCCGAGCTGGCGCGGGCCGCGGCGTACGCAGCGCCCGTGATCCTCGCGGGCACCGCCTACCTCGGCTGGCGGCTGCTGGCCTGGGACCCCGGCGCCGAGCTGGGGCTGCCCTACTACCACGACCCGCTGGCGGCCGGCTTCGCGCTCCACGCGGTGGCCAAGACGGCCTACAACCTGGTGGCGCTGGTCACCACCGCGATGCTGGTGCCGCTGTTCGGTGTCGAGCTGCTGGTCGAGCGGCCGTGGGCGCTCGCGGCGCTGGTCGCGGTCGCCGCCGGGCTGTACGCCTGGATCCTGCGCGGCGCGGGCCGCCACCCGCTGGCGATCCTCGGCGCGCTGTGGATCGCGCTGGCGCTGCTGCCGACGCTGCCGATCCTGACCGTCGATCTGTACCTCTACATCGCCAGCATCGGCCTGGCGTGGCTGCTCGCGGCGGCCCTGGGGCGCTGCCCGGCGGGAGACGACGGGACCGGGGAGGCCTGGTCCCGCGGGCGGCGCTGGGGGACCGTCGCGCTGGTGGCGCTGTTCGCGCTGGGCTTCACCCTGCGCGGCGGGATCTACCGCACCGAGGGCGACGTCAACGAGCGGGTGTACGCGGACGTGCGCGCCGACGCCCCCGCGGGGCTGGCGCCCGGGACCAGGCTGCTGCTGGTCAACATGCCCGTCGCCGCCTCGCACATCGCCTCGACGGTGCGGCTGCGCGGTGGCCCGGACGACGTGCGCGCGACCCTGATCAGCGTCTCGCCGGAGTGGACCGTGCCCCGGCAGCCGGCGCCGGTGACGTGCCTCGACCCGTACCGCGTGCGGGTCCACCCCCCGGGGGGGCGCGACGCATTCTTCCGGACCCGCGAGGAGTGGAACCTGCAGCTGCTGCGCCACCCGCTGGACCCCGACCTGCGCTACGACGCCGACGGCGTGACGATCACGCCGCTGACCGAGGGCGACCGGGTCGTGGCCCTCGACCTGGCCTTCGACGAGCCGCTGCGCGACGGGCCGTTCCGGCTGTACTCGTTCCACGACGAGGGCGGGCGGCTGGCCCACCTGGAGTGCGCCGCCGGAGACGGGGAGGTCACGGAGTGGGTCGGCCTGGGAGCGCCGCCGTGATCGCCGTCACCCGCCGCGAGGCCGCCGTCGCCGCCGCCGTCGTGCTGGGCCTCACCGCCGCGGTGTGGGGCGCCTCGC
Organism: uncultured Rickettsiales bacterium; assembly: GCA_964584075.1. Classification (GTDB taxonomy): domain Bacteria; phylum Myxococcota_A; class UBA796; order UBA9615; family CAYRNR01; genus CAZOYV01. The sequence goes on from CAZOYV010000149.1 coordinate 11,841, forward strand.
TGGGGGCCGGGTTCTTCTTCGACGACGTGCACAACCTGGAGCGCGCCGCCGCCGCGCCGTGGACCCCCGCGGGGCTGGCCCAGGGCTTCAGCGTGTTCGACAGCCAGACCGTCGACGTGTGGTGCGCCCAGCGCGAGGCGGTCTCGTTCTTCCGCCCCGCGTTCGTCGCCAGCCTCAAGCTGGACCACGCCCTGTGGGGCACCTGGGCCCCCGGGTTCCACCTGTCCAACCTGCTGCTCCACGCGCTCAACGCGCTGCTGATCTGGCTGCTGTGGCGCGGCGTCGGGCTGCCCCGCCGCGGCGCGCTGCTGGCCGCGGCGCTGTTCGCCGGGTTCGCCCACCACACCGTGGCCGTGATCTGGATCGCGGGCCGCACCGAGCTGCTGCTCGCGGTGTTCGTCCTGGGCTCCCTGGTGTGCCACGTGCACGCCCTCGACGGAGGCCCCCGCTGGGCCCGCCCCGCCTCGTGGGCGCTGGCCCTCGGCGCGCTGCTGACCAAGGAGAACGCCGTGGTGCTGCCGGCGTACCTCGCGCTGGCCGAGTGGCTCGCCGCCGGGCGCCGCTGGCCGTCGCGGGCGCTGCTCGCCGCCGCGGGCCGCCGGCTGCTCCCGGTCACCGCGATCTGCGCCGCCTATCTGGTGCTCCGCGTGGGCGTGATGGGGCTCGGCGAGCCCCCGCCGGCGCCGTACTACATCTCGCCGGCGGACGCGGCGTTCCCGGGGTTCCTGGCGGTCAAGACGCTGTACTACTACGGCGCGTGGCTGACCTTCGTGCCGATCATGCCGGTGGCGCCCGTGGCGTTCCTGATCGACCACCCCTCGGCGCTGCTCGCGGTCGCGGGCGTGACCGTCGCCGGCTGGGGCGCGATCGGGTACGCCCTGCGCGGCGAGGCGCGGCTCCCGGCGCTGCTGGCGTTCACCGCGGTGTGCCAGATCCCGGTGGCGATGCTGATGGCGTCCAACCACTACGTCTACCTCGGTGGCGCCGCGGTCGCCGCGCTGCTGGCGCTGCTGCTGCTGCGCCGCGGCACGTGGACCCGCCCGGGCAAGCTGGGGCTGGCCGCGATCGGCCTGCTGTGCGCGCTCAACGCGGCGTACGGGCACCTCTCGTACCACGGGTTCTCGACCGCCAACGAGCGCCTCGCGGCGGGGATCGCGGCGGTGGACGAGGAGCTGCTCGACGGGCCCGCGGAGCTGTACCTCGTCAACCTGCCGTTCTTCAACGCCCACCAGGGCCAGCGCCTGCGCGTACTGCACGGCGCCGACGGGCTGCGCGCCCACCTGCTGACGGTCTCCAGCGAGCCGTTCGCCCCCGGCCCGCCCCCCGAGCTGCGCTGGCGCGACGAGCAGACCCTGCAGATCGACCTGCCCGACGGCCTGTTCCCCGGGGAGCTGGGCTCGATGTTCTCGCTGGCCGGCGCCGACGTGTGGCCCGGCTGGGAGCACCGCGCCGGCCCCGCGCAGGTGATCCCGCACGCCGACGGGGACGGCGCGGTCCGCCAGCTGACCGTCGAGTTCGAGCCGGAGGCCGAGCCCCACGTGCTGCTGCTCCGGCCAGCCGAGGACGGGCAGGTCGAGATCGTGCGCTCGTCGTGGCACAGCGAGCGGGCCGCGGTGATCGATCCCAGCCTGTTCGGCGAGCCCGGCGTCACGCCGGTGGAGGTCGTCGCGGGGCGGTGATCGCCCCGGGGCTCGGTCGTCAGTAGCGCAGCGTCCCCGTCAGCCCGACGGCGAACAGCCACCCGCCGTCCCAGTGGACCTCCTCCTCGTAGGTCACGGGCGTGACCTTGGTGGCGGGGTACATCGCCAGGTCCTTGTCGTGGGTCACCGGCAGCGCGCGGTGGATCTGCACGCCGAGGTCCACCGAGCCGGTGCCGGCCAGCTTGCCCAGCGGGTCGGGAAGGTTCAGCCCCACCCCGGCGGCCCCGGTGATCACCGGGCTGTCGAACAGCTGCGTCGGGCCCGGCTGGGCGTCGACGAACGACGGGTCGTAGCCGCCGCCGAAGCGGATCGTCACGCCGTGGCGGCGCCCCAGCGCGGCGTCCTTGCCCGGGCCGAGCCGGATCTCGCCGCCGGCGCGCAGCGTGACCGTGTCGCGGAAGGTGTCCTCGGGGATCAGCCGCCCGTCGACGATCGAGTAGCCGTTGACGCGGTCCTCGGGGAAGTTCCAGTGGACCCACATCCCGCCCTCGTCCTCGCTGCCCTCCTTGATCCCGCCCATGTTGGCGATGAACTGGCTGTACTGGTTCCAGGTGACGTCGACGTAGGCCGCGATCCCCGGCCGGTCCAGCGCCAGCGACCAGGTCAGCTGCCGCGGGGTGTAGTAGTCGATCAGCGTCAGCGCGGCGGAGGCCCGGACGCGGTCGACCAGCGAGAACGCCGCGTCGAGGGTCCCCGGATTGACCAGGTCGACCTCCAGCTCGGTGGGGTCCAGCGAGACCTGCAGCGGGTTGCGGTAGGTGAAGCCGAAGCGCAGGCCCTCCAGCTTCGCGTGCAGCAGCCCGAAGTCCAGCATCGTCCCGATGATCGGGCGCACCGTCGGCTTGATGTAGAACTTGGCCCAGCGGGTCACCGCCTCGGCCACCGGATCGTCGCCCTCGTCGGTGCCCTCCCAGGCGTACTCGATGGCCAGGTAGGCGTTGACCGACAGCTCGAACGAGACCCCGAACGACAGCCCGCGGACCGGCATCAGCGAGGTGCCGAGCAGCACGTTGACCCGCTGGGCGCGGTTGCGCCAGCGCACCAGCTGGGGGCGGTACGGGTCGCTCTGCTCGTAGGAGAAGAACCCCTGGGACGGCATGTTGATCGACACGCCCACGCGCCACGGCGGCAGGATCCGCTTGACCGTCCCGACGTAGAACCCGTGGGGCGGCAGCGCCTCGGCCAGGATCGGACCCTCCTCGCCGGTCTCGTCCCACTCGACCCCCTCGATCTCGCTCATCTTCGGGAAGCCGAGCTGCCCGCCCCAAGAGAACACGTCGAACGGGCTGTACGCCATCGCCGCCGGGTTGAGGTGCAGCGAGGCGGCCTCGTTCTCGAGGCACGCGCCCCCGCCGCCGCGGGCCAGCTGGGCCGCGGTCGCGCCGTACTGCTCGGCGATGCCGGCGCGCGCGGGCCCAGCCCCCGCGATCAGGACCGCCGCCAGCGTCGTCGTGATCAGGATTCGTCGCATCTTGGACCCGTCCCGTGCTTCGGCGAGCATAATCAACCGATCGATAGATTTATACCAGGATGCGAGGCGATTCCTAGCACTTCTCCGCGCCGAGATGTCAGGAAATCGTGATTTCTGGGATCGATCGCTGGGGGAGGCCCCGGGCGGTTGTCTCCGCCGCCGATCCGACCGATCATGGCATCGAGGCCACGGGCTCGGGGGCATCCAGGATGGGCAAGAAGCACACGCTGTCGGACCCGCACCACAAGCGCTCGCCGCTGAACACGGTGGCGCACCTGACCGACGAGTTCATCCGCGACCTGGACCTGCCCGCGCTCCCCGACGGGCTCCCCGACCGGCTGACCTCCGCCGTGCGCGAGCGCGTCAACGCCCACCTGTACCGGCTCAAGGAGGCCAAGCAGGTCCAGTGGCACAAGCCGTTCGAGGTGCGGCTGGTGCGCGACGCCCACCGCATCGTGCTGGCTGCCTACGAGCTCGGGCTGCCCGAGGCCGAGGCCTACTACGCGACCTTCCGCCAGCTGGTCGAGGACCTGGGCTACGAGCGGGTCGACGTGGGCTTCCGCCGCCGCGACGACTGAGTCCGCGGGGAGGGGTCAGGCACTTACAATTACATTTTTCGCCCGGGGCCGCAGGTCCTTCTCCATGGGCGTCATTCCACCCCGCGCGAGCGGAGGTACGCTCGATCCAGGGAGGATCAGGCGATGCGCGCACCGTGGACGATCGCGTGGCTCTGCCTCGGGCTGGCGCTCCCCGCCTGCGGCACCTCGACCTACGCCCCGATGAACGACGACGACAGCGCCGCCGGCGACGACGACGCGGCCGACGACGACGCGGCCGACGACGACGCGGCCGACGACGACGACGCGGCCGACGACGACGCAGGCGACGACGACCTGGCCGACGACGACCTGGCCGACGACGACACCGGGGACGACGACACGATGGGCCCGCCGTGCTCCCAGCACGGCACGCTGATGACCTGGGGCGCCGTCGACGTCTGCGCCTGCGATCCCGGGTTCACCCCGTCCAACCCGGCGGGGATGAACTGCGTGCCGACGCCGCAGGTCTGCAAGCCCGGGCCGATCGACCTCGACGTGGACGGCGACGGGGTCAACGAGACCCAGTTCACCCCGACGATCGACGAGTGCGTCTTCTACGAGCTGGTCAACTACGAGCGCGCGACCCACGACGACCAGGGCAGCCCCGAGTGCCACACCCCGCTGCTGTACGACGTGGAGTGGTCGGCCCACGCCCGCCAGCACGCGCGGCTGATGGCGCAGCAGGGCAAGCCGTTCAACGACGACTTCCCCCCGGGCGGCGCGGCCCAGAACATCGGCTACTCCCCGCCGCCGGTACAGGACATCCACGCGCTGCTGATGGGCGGCGACCACTGCCCGGCGAACACGACCCACTGCAACGTGATGCTGTGCAACATGGGGTCCCTCGGGATCGGCCTGTGGGACCCGGGTGACGGGACCTACTGGTTCACGCAGAACATCTTCTAGCGGGCGCGGACGCGGACGCGCCGGGCGCGCTGCTCGACGCGGCGGGTGGTGGCGAACAGCGCCAGCAGGACCAGCCCGCCGGCGAGGATCGTCACCGGCCAGGCCAGCCACGGCGGCCCGCCCAGCAGCGCCGGGGCCGCGACCATCACCACCACCGCGGCGAGGCTCAGCGCCCAGTCCCGGATCTCGCGGAGCGCGAACTGCACGTCGGGGGTCATCTCCTGGGTTCCTCTCGCTCCATGCTCCTGGGAACGGGTACGCGCGAGGCGGGCGGAATATTTACCCGGCGTCGACGGCGCCGGCGGAACGGCGAGCCGCGGCGAGGTGTTCCTCGGGAGAGCGCGCCCAGGAGGATCCGATGGACCGGCTGTCCGCGGCCGCGGCCTGCCTCGCTGCGCTGGTGGTCCTGGCGCCGGCGGGGGCGGGCGCCGCACGAGAGGGTCCCCCGTGCCCGGCGGACGTGGCGCGCGCCGAGGCGGTGCTGTTCCCTGAGGGGGCCTCCGAGGACGTGGACTGCGCGGACGAGGCCGACGAGGTCCGTTGCCTGATCGCCGCCCGCTACGCCGCCGACGCCGCCGCCGCCGAGCTGGCGCTGGCGCTGTACGACGAGCACGGCGACCTGGCCGGCGTCGAGGTGGCGTTCGAGATGGACGGCGGCTTCCGCGGGACCATCGAGATCGTGCCCGAGCCCCCGGTCGGGGGGCACCGCACCCAGCTGAGGCGGGTGCTGGCCGCCCAGCGCGAGATCGCCGCGTTCCTCGAGCAGCTCGAGGCCCACGCCGACGCCCCGCTGGCCTACGATCACGCCCCGCTGGACTGGCACTTCTTCCGCAGCGTGGGGCGCACCACCCCGTCGGCCTACGCCCGCGACTGGGCCGTGGCGTTCAACGTCGACGGCTCGCTCAACCGCTCCCCGACCTCGGTCCGCGAGCTGGTGTTCCACGAGCTGTTCCACCTCAACGACGAGGCCCACGGAGACTGGTCGCGGCGCACGCTCGGGCCGGACGTGGATGCCATCGTCGAGCGCTGCGGGACCGACATCGAGTGCCTCACGCCCTTTGCCCCGGGCAGGACCCGCGTCCGCGGCGGGACCTACTACGCGTTCCAGCCCGACAACGGCGTGATCGCCCGCGAGTACGCCGCCGAGCTCGCGGTCCGCTACTTCCTGGAGCACCGCGCCGTGCTGGCCAGCGAGCCCCTCGCCGAGCCCCCGTTCCGCTGTGGCCCCGAGGAGAACGCCCGCGCCTGGCGGGCGCTGGCCGACGAGTTCTTCGGCGGGGTCGACCTGGTCCCGGCCTGCCCCTGAAAAACCGCGCGCGCGCGTCTTTTCGCAACCCGCGAGGGGGGCATTGTGCTAGGGAGGGCGACCATGACCAACGACCACCACGACGTCATCGTGGTCGGCAGCGGGATCGGCGGGCTGACCTGTGCCGCGCTGCTGGCCCGGGCCGGCAAGAAGGTGGCGCTGCTCGAGCGCCACGACCGGGTCGGCGGCTACGCCCACGCGTTCCGCCGCGGGGACTACCTGTTCGACAGCACCGTGCACATGATCGGCGGCGTGGCGCCCACCGCGGACGGCGAGCGCAGCCTGCTGGACCGCACGCTGACCCTCTGTGGCGTCCGCGACCGCGTGAACTTCCTGCCGGTCGACCCGTTCTACCGCGCCACGATGCCCGGCAAGGAGATCACCGTCCCCACCGGCGTGCGGGAGTTCACCGAGACCTACTGCGACGAGTTCCCGGCGGGCGCCGACGGGATCCGCAGGTGCACCGAGCTGTCGCTGAAGCTGGCCGAGGAGTCGTACCGCTTCCCGCCGCGGCACTGGTGGGAGTGGCCGCTGTTCCCGTTCACCCACCCGCGGCTGACCCGCTACAAGAGCGCCACCGTCGGATCGGTGATCGACAAGTACATCCGCGACGAGGAGGCCAGCTTCGCCTACACCGCGCTGTGGGGCTTCCTCGGCCTGCCGCCCTCGAGGCTGTCGTTCATCTACTGGTCGGCGATGCTGCACTCGTTCCTCCGCTCCGGGGCGTGCGTCGTCGAGGGCAGCTTCCAGGTGCTGGCCGACGCCCTCGCCGAGGCGGTGACGCTGCACGGCGGCGAGGTGATGCTGAGCAAGACCGTGACGCGGATCGTCGTCGAGCAGGGCCGCGCCACCGGCGTCGAGCTCAAGAAGGGCGGCACGCTGACCGCCGACGTGGTGGTCAGCAACGCCGACGCGACCCACACCTTCGAGGAGCTCGTCGGCGCCGAGCACCTGCCCGCCAAGTACCGGCGCCGGATGGGCGAGCTGGACACCAGCCTGGGCGGCTTCATGGTCTACGGCGCGCTGGACCGCTCCCCGACGGAGTGGGGCCTGAGCCACCAGAACCTGTTCACCGTCGCGATGGACCACGACTCCACCTGGAACGGGCTGATCAGCTGCGAGCCCACCGGGGTCTACTTCAACGCCCCGTCGATGATCGATCCGGGGCGGATGGCCGGCGACGAGCACATCTTCTGCCTCACCACGCTGGTGCCCTACGACATCGGGCGCCCGTGGAAGGAGGCCAAGCCCGAGGTCGTCGAGCGGCTGCTGGCGCTGCTGGAGCAGGCGGCCCCGGGGATCCGCGAGCACGTCACGTTCACCGAGGGCGCCTCGCCGGAGACGATGCGCCGCTTCACCCTCAACCGCGGCGGCGCGGCGTACGGGTGGGCGCTGTCCCCGGACCAGGTCGGGCTCGGCCGCCCCAGGCCCGAGACCCCGATCAAGAACCTGTGGCTGGCGGGCCACTGGACCCAGCCCGGCGGGGGGATCGTCGGCGTCGTGCGCTCCGGCGCGTCCACCGCCGCGAGCCTGCTGGGGTACACCCTCAACGGCGACCTGCTCGACGCCCTGGAGCGCGGGTCCTGAGCACGGAGGGTGGCGTGGAGCCGAGCGACGGCGCGACGGTCGCGGCGGCGGCGGGGTTCGCCGGGCTGGTGGCGCTGGCCATGGCGGCGGGATCGGCCTGGAGCCTGGTGCACATGCTGCGCCACGCACCCGAGCCGCGGCTGTCCGCGGTGGCGCTGGCCCTGCAGCTGGGCGCGGCGCTGGGAGCCGTGGCGCTGGCGTGCTTCGCGATCCGCTGGCGCGCGCGGCGCGCTCCGGGGGCGGTGATCGGGGCCCTCGACAACACCACCGGCGCGCTGATGGCGCTGCCCAGCTACGCGCTGCTGCTGGCCGGCCTCGTCCTGGAGCAGGACGGCAGCCTGTCCGACCGCGTCCCGGGCGTGGGGATCGCGCTGTTCGGGGGCGTGATGGTGCTCGCCTGGCCGGCCCTCGGGCTGTGGCTGTCACTGGGCCGGGCCCGCTGGCAGGTGGCGGTGGGCAACCTGCTCGGCGCCGTGATCCTGGTGGCGGGGTGGGGGATCTTCGCCGTGCTGTGGATCGTGGCCGTGGCGGGGTTCGCCGCCTGACCGGGCTTCTCACCCAGGTCGCCTTTCCCGTGAGATGGGGATCCGCCGATCCTGTCCCCGGTCGCCACGGGACGGAAGGAGGGCGGGATGGACACGATCGGCGCGCTGGAGCCGGGGTCGCGGCGCGGGGGCGAGGGCCGCCAGGCGGTGCGGACGATCCTCGGGTTGGGGATCACCTCGGCGCTCGTGTACCTGTTCTTCCTCGCCGGGGGCTGGGACTGGTGGCAGGGCTGGGCCTACGTGGGGATCCTCAGCGCCGGCCAGTCCGTCAGCGCGGCGCTGGTCCGCCGCAGGGACCCCGAGCTGCTGTCGCGGCGCGCCGAGTACGGCGAAGGGACCAAGGCCTGGGACAAGGCCGTGCTGGCGCTGTTCGGGCTGACCTACCTGGGCGTGCTGGCGGTGGCCGCCCTCGACGCGGGGCGCGGGTGGTCGCCCCTGCCGGTGTGGACCTGGCCGCTGGGCGCGGCAGCCTACCTCGCCGGCGTGGGCCTCACCACCTGGGCGATGCTGGTCAACACGCACTTCGAGAAGACCGTGCGGATCCAGGCCGATCGCGGGCACACCGTGTGCGACCGGGGCCCGTACCGCCTGGTGCGCCACCCGGGCTACGTCGGCGCGGCGCTGGGGTTCCCGCTGGCGACGCCGCTGCTGCTGGGCTCGGCGTGGGCGTTCGCCCCGGCGGCGGCGTGCGTCGCGACGCTGGTGCTGCGCACCGCGCTGGAGGACCACACGCTGCGGGCCGAGCTGCCCGGCTACGAGGCGTTCACGCGCGAGACGCGGTCGCGGCTGATCCCCGGGATCTGGTAGCGCTCGCGACTCTCCCGGCGAGCTGTCCCGGGCGCTAGCAGCCTGTCGCAGATTGCCACGCACCGCCCGCATCTCGCCTGCC
>CAZOYV010000150.1:0-20746 GCA_964584075.1 uncultured Rickettsiales bacterium
GGCATCCCAAGTTCCGCCCAGCGGAACTTCGAGGGCCCACCACCCCCTCCTGGGCATCCCAAGTTCCGCCCAGCGGAACTTCGAGGGCCCACCACCCCCTCCTGGGCGTCTCGAGTTCCTCTCCGCGGAACTTCGAGGACCCACCACCCTTGGTGGGTGCTCGGGCCACCTTCGGCTCGCTCGGTGCGGTCGTTCGGCAGCGGCTCGCTCGCTCATCCCGGGGCGACCGAACCGTGTACCCTGGACTGGAAGCCGGCTCGGACGATGTGCGGGTCGGCTTCCCGGATCGTGTTGGGGGATCGGTGGTCCGTCCGATCGCGACCTACCTCGCGCTTGCACTCCTGGCATCCTCGTCGGGCTGTCCAGAGTCCGTCGAGATCCTCGGGGAACCGGACGTCGGCGCTTGCGACCTCGCCCCCGACGCGACGGTCTCGATCGTGGTCGAGCCTGGCCGCGTCCGGGGCTGGACGCTCCGGGAGCCGATGCCGGCCCACTACGAGGTGACCGCCGCCGAGGGATCCTGCCGCATCCTCTCCCGCCTCCCGGAGGCCTGCAGGCCCGGCTGCGGGCCCGGCCAGCTGTGCGGGGACGACCTCACCTGCGCCTGGGTCGTCGACGCCGAGGACACCGGTGCGCTCGCTCTGGACTCGGAGCCCTGGTCCGTCGAGCTCTCTGCCAGCACCGAGGGGTTCCTCGAGTGGCCCGGTGGGGGGTCCACGGGGGACCTGGCCGCCGTCTTCGATCAGCGGGCGGCCCTGTCCGCGACCTTCTCCGGCAGCGACCGCTTCCCCGAACTCTCGCTCGCCGCTCGCGGGGTGGGTCCGCTGGCCGGCGCCGACGTCGTCGATCGGCTCGGCATGTTGCCGGGACGCGAGCTGGAGCTGCACTGGGAGGCCGGCCCCGACGCGGGCGCCTGCGTGGAGCTGCTCGTCACCGGCGACGACTGGGACTGGGGCGACAACCCCGCCTACTCCATGACGCTGCTGCAGTGCCGGGTCCCGGACGAGGGCCACCTCGTGGTCCCCACCGCGATCACGGCGCGGTTTCCCTCCTCGGCGTTCCCCGAACCCGATCTGGTCTGTGCCGAGGTCTGTCCCGAGCCCGCGAAGCTCCGCCGGGTGTCCCGGGATCTGATCTCCCTGAGCACGGGCCTCGCAGAGCTGCACCTCGCCGGGGAGCCCCTCGAGTTCCACGTCTTCGAGGGGATCTCCAACCCCGCCGGTGTCTCCAGCGAGGCCGGGTGGGAAGAGGTCACGGTGGGGGATGGTTTCGCGTGCGGCCGCCGGGAGGACGGATCGGTCGGCTGCTGGGGGAGGGTCCAGCTACCCGAGGTGTGGAGCGGCTCCCGGTTCACGCAGCTCGATGCCGCCGGCGGGAAGGTCTGCGGAGTCCTCGAGGACACCTCGCTGGCCTGCTGGTCCGCGTCGAGCCAGTGGAGCCCCGGCGGTGGCCAGCCGGGCTTCATCCAGGTCGCCGCCGGCTGGGACCACGAGTGTGGCCTCGGGTCGGACGCCGCGGTCGCCTGCTGGGGTGGCGACGAGTACGGACAGGCTACCCCGCCACCGGGCCCGTTCCTGCGGCTCACGGCAGGCTCGAGCTTCAGCTGTGGCATCGCCCAGGACGGCTCCCTGGCGTGCTGGGGCAAGGACATCTACCAGCAGTCGTCCCCACCGGCCGGCGGCGAGTACACCGACATCGACTCCGGCTTCTGGCACACGTGCGCGATCGCAGCGTCCGGCGAGATCCGCTGCTGGGGCTTCAGCCCCGCGATGACCGGAACGGCGGCGCAGGTCGCCGCAGGTGACAACCACACCTGCGCGCTGGCAGCGAACGGGACCATCACCTGCGGAGGTTGCGAGCACGACGCCCTGGGCAACGACTGGGGCCAGTGCACCGCCCCGGCCGACACCTTCCTGCAGCTCGCCGCCGGGACCCACTCGAGCTGTGCCGTTCGCCACGACCACCACGTCGTCTGCTGGGGCCTGGACAGTGCGGGACAGTCCTCTCCGCCGTGAACGACCGTGGACCACGCACACGCTCCCTCCGTGAAGAATCGTAGATCTCGCCCCCTCCCGGCTAATCTTCCGGTGCCGTCTGCGTCAGAACGGGAGGAGGGCGAGGAGGCGAGGCGATGGGGATCCTGCGGACCGCGCTGCTGGCGCTCACCGTGACCACCGCCGCCACGGCCACCGCGGCCGCCGCGGGCGACGGCGCTGCGGACTACACCGCCGACCCCGGCCCGTACGAGGTCCGGGTCCGCCCCGATCTGGTGCTCGAGGACGCCGCGCGGGACAGGCACCTGCCGATCCGCGTGACGTGGCCCGACGGCGAGGGGCCGTTCCCGCTGATCGTGTGGTCCCACGGCTACCTGGGCAGCAAGGACGCCTACGAGCCGCTGGTGCAGCACTGGGCCAGCCACGGCTACGTGGTGATCCAGGGCACCCACAGCGACTCGCTGGCGCTACTGCCCCGCCGCGAGCGGTGGGCCAAGCTCCGCGAGCCGTTCACCTTCACCGGCGAGGGCGGGCTCTCCGACTGGCGCAACCGGCCGCTCGACATCGTGCTGATCCTCGACTCGCTGGACTGGATCGAGGCGCAGATCTCCGAGCTCGCCGGCGCCATCGACCGGGAGCACGTCGGGGTCGGCGGGCACTCGTTCGGCGCCTTCACCGCGCAGCTGATCGGGGGGGTGCGGACCACCGAGCCGGGGGGGAACGGGTTCGAGTCCCACGCCGACGAGCGGGCCGACGCGGTGGTGCTGATCTCGCCCCAGGGCCGCGACACGCTGCTGCGCGACGGGGCCTGGGACACCCTGACGCGGCCGGCGATGGTCGTCACCGGGACCCACGACGAGGGGCGCAACGGCGAGGACGGGACCTGGCGCCGCGAGCCCTACGAGCTCGCCCCCGCGGGCGACAAGGTCCTGGTCTGGATCGAGGGCGCGCACCACTCGATGGGCGGGATCACCGGCCACGACGGCTACACCCGCGTCAGCGGCGGGCTGCACCCCGAGCAGGTGGACTGGATCCGCATCGCCACCACCGCGTTCTGGGACGCCCAGCTGCGCGGCGACGCGGGCGCCCGCGCGTACCTCGCCGGAGAAGAGCTCGAGCGGCTCAGCGGCGACGTGGTCGAGCTGTCCTCGCGGTGATCAGCCCTCGACGGTCTCGCGCAGCACCCGCGGCACGTGGGCGTAGAACGCCGCGGCGGTCACCAGGTGGTCGATCGGGATCCGCTCGTCGGCCATGTGGGCGAAGCGCTCCTCGCCGGGGCCGAAGCCGATCGTCGGGATCCCCAGCCGTCCCATCGAGGCCACGCCGTTGGTCGAGAACACCCAGCGGGACAGCGCCGGCTCCTCGCCGCGGATCTCGTGGGCGGCCTGCACGCCGGCGCGGCACAGCGGGTGGTCCTCGTCCAGCGTCCAGGTCGGGAACGCCTTGGTCGAGGGGGTCCGCATCCCGGTGTGGCTGGTGGCCTGGTACGGCAGGATCGAGCAGGTGCAGCCGTCGGGCAGCACCGCGCGGATCTCCTCCAGCGACGACTCGGGCGACTCGCCGATGGTCAGCCGCCGGTCGAGGAACACGCGGCACGAGTCCGGCACGGTGTTGAGCGAGCCGGTGTGGTTCTCGATGTGGGTCGCGGCGATCGTGCCCTTGCCCAGGAACTCGTCCTCGGCCAGCACGTGGGCCAGCCGCTCCACCGCGCGGGTGGCGCGGGCGGCGCGGTACAGCGCGTTGATCCCCCGCTGGGGCGCCGAGGCGTGGCACGACTGGCCCTTGGCGTCGATCACGATCTCGCAGCGCCCGCGGTGGCCGCGGTAGATGTCCAGGTTGGTGGCCTCGCCGAGGATCACGAACTGGGCCGGGACCCCCGAGTTCTCCAGCAGGAACTGCAGCGCCAGCCCGTCGCAGTCCTCCTCCTGGACCGTGCCGCTGACCCACAGGCTGACCCCGTCGAGCAGCCCCAGCTCCTTGGCTATCGCCGCCCCGTGGACCATCGACGCCATCGCGCCCTCGTTGTCGGCGGTGCCGCGACCCCACACGTGGCCCTGCATCACCTCGCCGCCGTAGGGGTCCACCGACCAGTCGCCCGCGTCGGCGACGCCGACGGTGTCCACGTGGGCGTCGAGCAGCAGGTGGATCGGCCCGTCGCCGACGCGACCGATCGCGCTGCCCATCTCGTCGACCCGCGCCTCGTCGAACCCGCAGGCCTGCATCTCGCGCACGATCCGCGCCACCACCTCGCCCTCCTCGCACGACGGGCTGGGCAGCGCGACCATGTCGCGCAGGAAGTCGACGATCGCCTGCTGGCGCTTGCGGGCCTCGGTCATCAGGTCGGCGGAGCTGGTCATGGGTCCTCCACGGCGTCGGGCCGCCTCGGGCGGCCGGGGATCAAGCTAGTGCCACCATCGCCCGGATTTCGCAACAACCCCTTGACGATCGGCCCCGCGGAGGAGTAGTAACTCATCGCTGAGTTACGCATTCTCGAGGAGGGACCCGCGATGCGCCGAGGGGACGGCAGCCGAAGCTGGATCAGGGGTTGGAAGCCGTGGCCGGTGATCGCGACGGCGGCGATCATCGGGGCCTGTGCGCTGGACGCGGAGGGGCCGTCGGTCGACCCGGGCGCGGATCTCGCGTCCGCCCCGGCGTCGGCCACCGCCTGGGGCGGCGGGCCGGTGCAGCTGGTCTCGGCCCAGGTGGCGTCGGTCCCGCAGGGCCAGAGCTACCCGATCCCGGTGCTGCACTCGGTGACCGAGGGGGTGGTGTGGGCCGATCCCGCGGTGGACCCGGTGCGCGTCACGGTGCACTACAAGATCACGCGCAACGGCCACGAGCTGGTCCACGACTGGGACACCGTCGAGGCCACCCCGGCGGTCGGCGACCTGTGGGAGTTCGAGACCGGCTGGTACCTGATGGACTGCCCCCACTACTGCGCGCGGATCGTGTTCCAGTTCGCCGTCGAGATGGAGGACGCCGACGGCGCGGTGTGGTGGGACAACAACGGCGCCCCGTTCGTCGACTACGTGCTGGCCAGCGACGGCACCGCCGCGGTGCCGGTCTACCACGGCCCGGTGGGGATCCTCGCCGAGCCGGTCGAGCTCTCCTGGGCGCGCTGGATCGACGGCGTGTTCGAGGGCCGCGTGCTGGTCGAGAACCTGGCCTACGACAAGGAGGTGACGATCGTGTACACCACCGACGGATGGCAGACGGTCCAGACCGCCGCCGCCACCTGGGGCTGGATGTCGCTGGACCCCGAGCTGGAGACCTGGCGCTTCCGGATCCCGCTGCCCGTCCCCGGCCAGGAGGTGCTGTTCGCGATCCGCTACGACGTGGACGGCCAGCAGTTCTGGGACAACGACCTGGGCCGCGACTACGTCCTGCCGACCCCGCCCGGGGTCGAGGTCTCGATCCCCGACGTGTAGGCGGGGCTAGGGTTCGGGCGCGGGCTCGAGCTCGGTCTTGCGGTCGAACTCGTAGGGGCCGTCGACCGCGCCCCAGACCTGCACGCCGGCGGCGTCGAAGCCGCGGTCCCACGACTCCAGCCGCTCGTCGTCGATCGTGATCTCGGAGGTGGCGTAGCTGGCCCCGGACAGCGAGCTGGCGCAGTCCTGGGCCCGGGTGCCGCCCTCCCAGTGATCCCCGAGCCACGTCATGTACGTGGCGCAGCCCTCGCGCTCGAACGCGTCGCCGGCGGTCAGGGTCAGGCTCGCCGGGTCGTCGCAGAGGTGGACCGCGGCGCCGGGATCGTGCAGCTCCCAGACGCGGGAGATGGCCCCGCCGGGGTCGTCGGGATCGGGCTCGACGACGTACAGCCGCTGGCGGTAGGGCTGGTCCAGCGAGTCCATGATCGCCTGCTCGACGTACAGCACGCGCTCGCCGAGGTCCGGCACGGCCACCGGGCACATCACCAGCTGCACCGGGTAGTAGGACCAGTCGAGGTTGGCCTGGTTCTGGGAGTCGAAGGTCCCGGTCAGGTAGCGGGCCAGCCGGGCCTCGATGGCCTCCTCCTGGTGCTGCTCCGCGGCGGAGTCGTCGTCGTCGCCGGGATCGGCGGTCGGGCAGCCGGAGAGCATCAGGAGCACAGCGGCCAGCGCCGCGGCGGTCTGGAACCGGCGGAGGGGGTGCTCGGGCATGGTCTTCCTCGCGTCTCCCGCGTCCGGCCGTCGCGGCGACGACGAGGCGTGTAGCACAAATTCTACCGACCGGTAAATAGTTACTTGCCGGGCGCGACGCGGGCGGCGAGCTCGAGGCGGGCGGCGAACGGCTCGCCGGGGGTGTAGGCGCTGACGCCCCAGGCCAGGGTGCCGGCCTCGTCCTCGACGATGCCCTGGAGCGCGTGGGCGCAATCGAGCTCGTGCTCGACGGTGACGATCTCGACGGTGGCGGACAGCTCGAAGCGCGTGTCCTCGCGGACGAACGCGACGTGGCCGTCGTCCTGCAGCGCCGCGGACAGAGGTGCCGCGAGCCACAGCTCGGCGCCGTGCAGGGTCAGGCCGTCCACCGTCGCCGGCCCGATCTCCAGCGCCATCTCCTCGAGCAGCAGCTCGGGGGCGCCGTCCGGCCCGTCGAGCCACTGCATCCGGATCTCCCCGCCGACGGCCGCCTCGAACTGCCGCGGACCGTCGGCACCGAAGTAGGTCAGCGAGGCCGTCGAGGCCCGAGGATCGATCTCGGCGACCCGGGCCGCGGGGCTCCCCTCCCCCACCGGCGCACAGCCGGTGGCGAGGCCGAACCAGGCCGCCGCGAGGGCGGGGAACCATGTCGCGACCCGGGTCATCGTCGGCTCCTAGTCCCCTGTCTCAGGAGTCCGTTGCGTTTGTCGGCGAGCAATCGCGGCGGCTGGCAAGTCGCGAGGAGGGAGCATACTCTGACGTATGTGACCGACGAGCGGCGCAGCCAGACGTCGTGAGGGCCGTCGAAAAACGTGACGGACTCCTGATACAGGGGACTAGTACCCGAACAGCAGCTGGTGGACCTCGTCGAGGGTCGTCTCGACGGTCACCACGATGTCGCCGGTGGTCTGCGCGTCGCCGTGGAAGTTCTCGCCGTCGGCGTAGGCGCGGAACTGGACGTAGAACGGGTTGCAGTCGTACCCCTGCCAGCCCTGGGCCTGGTAGACCTGGTACATCATGCTGGCGTACTCGTCGGCCGCGACGATCACCTCGAGGGACTCGCCGGTGGTCATCGGGTCGCCGATCGTGCCGTTGTTGAAGTAGCTGTCGCCGCGCTCCCACACCACCGGGGCGATCCAGGTCGGCGTGTTGACGCAGGAGACGAACTCGGCCTCGATCACCGAGTCGAGGGCCTGGACTCCCTCGGCATTCTGGGCGCTGGCGAGGAACACCAGGTCCTCGAGCCCGACGGTCACGTTCTGCTCGGCGTCGCCGGGCTCGGCGATCAGGATGCTGGTCCCGACGTAGCTCTGGGACAGCGAGTCCAGGCCGTTGGCATCGTCCTGGGGCACGGTGCCGTCCTCGGGGCAGCCGATGACCGAGACGGTCAGCCCGCCGGCGAGCAGCGCCAGGGCGATCGGGAACGTCAGGGCACGCTTGGTGAGCTTGGTGGACATGGTGGTTTCCTTCCCCCCATCCGGGGCGGTGTGACGCCGTCGACGGCGCCGGTTGGGTGATCCGGATCGGCCGTGGCCGCACCCGGGGCGGTTTCGACCGGGACCTACACGGGGGGGAGGCGGGACCTTACAGGCGGCCCCGAAAAAAGATCAGCGGGCGCCAGGCGGGTCCTGGATCCAGGCCATCGCGTCGCGGTAGAACCCGGCGTAGCCGCCGTCGGGGGCGGCGTCGTCGCGGGGCAGCGGCACCACCTCGACGCCGGCGGCGGCGAGCAGGTCGAGCACGTGCTGGTGATCGTCGGGGCAGTCCGCCCGGCGCCCGGCGGGCACGGCGTGGAGGTAGACCAGCCGGTTGGTCAGCTCCAGCTCGCCGCGGGCGATCTGGCGGACGCGGAACATCAGCAGCCACCACAGGCTGATCTCGGTGAAGTCCAGCGCCAGCCCGAGGATCACCACGTCGCGCACGAAGAACAGGTCGACCCAGCTGTGGATCGCCGGGTCGCCGGCGCCCAGCCGGTCGCGCGCCGGGTCGAGCTTGAGGCGCCTGTAGTCGGTGCCGGTCAGGACGTAGTTGCGGAGGTGCTGCAGGTAGCCGCCGTACTGCTCGAAGCCCACCAGGATCGACTCGGGGTTGTCGATCTCGCCGTGGATGTGCCACACGTGGCGGCCGCCGTGGGAGCGCCGGCGGAACAGGCTGTAGCGCTGCTCGAAGACGTCGCTGGTCTTGCGCCAGTCCTTCTTGCGGCCGCTCAGCCCCAGCTCGATGGCGTAGTCGTAGTTGGTGGTCAGCAGGTGCTCGCAGGGCAGGTCCGCCAGCGCGCGGTGCAGGTCGCGGGGCTTGATGCCGCGAGCCAGTCGCTGGATCTCCCGCTTGATCGGCCTCTCGCCGGTGCCGTGGCGGCGCCACGCCTCGAGCCAGATCTCCTCGTAGAACAGCGGGAACGGCTTGCGCTCGGGATCCCAGCGGACCGTCACGTCGGCGAAGTCGATCAGCCCCTGGATCAGCCCGCTCCACGACAGGCCGTTGCCCACGCGGTTGATGCCGTTGCCCAGCAGCAGGACCGGCGCGTCCATCACCCCCTCCGGCGCTCGCGGCGAAGCAGCGCCACCAGCAGCAGCGCGGCGACCGCGGGGAGGCCGGCGGTGCGGGCGGGGCCGCCAGCGCGGCACTGGCAGCCGTCGTCCTCCTCGGCGGGGGGCTCGCCGGGCACGACGCCGGCGCCGACGGTCAGCGTCACGCCGGGGCAGTTCATGTGGATCATCGAGAAGTACACGGTGTCGCCGGGCTGCAGGTCGGCGGCGGGCAGCGCCACGGTGGCCGGCTCGCCCTCGACGGCGAGGTCGTAGTCGCGGGCCGACGGCAGCGAGAAGTTCCCGACGTAGGGGATCTCCAGGTAGTCGAGATCCAGCGTCACCGGCTCGCCGGCGCGGGCGTAGACCGCGTACTGCAGGTCGTCCTCGAGCATCTCGCCGCCGTCGAGGCGCTCCATCCCGAGGGTCAGCTCCACCCGATCCAGCGGGGGGGCGGCGTCGTCGGGGATCGTCACCGCGAACTGGAACGGCGCGGAGAACGACACGTCCAGGTCGCGGATGAACTCGCAGGTGTCGGGATCGAACGACTCGAAGCCCATCAGGTGGCGCATGTCGAAGGTCAGCGACTCCCCCGCGGGGACGTCCAGCGCGCGGCCGCAGCGGAGCATCCCCCGGGCCTCCAGCGCGGCGTCGATCGCCTCGACGTCGGCGGCGGCCAGCGCGCCGTCCTCGGCCAGGTCCCCGGCCAGCTCGCTCAGCGCCTCGGCCATCCCGCGGAAGGTCGGCGACTGGCCGATCAGCCCCAGCGCGCCGTACACCAGGTCGTCTGCGATCTCCGCACCGACCAGGGTGCGGACGTCCCACAGCGCGCCGCCGGGGATCAGCCCGTCGTAGTGCACCTCGCCGTACAGATCGCCGGGGCAGGTGTGGTCGTTGGTCAGGTCGCGCATGCACGGGTTGACCACGTACTGGGCCATGCACGGGTCGTCGAAGCGGGTGCCGGCGTAGTAGTCGGCGAGGCCCTCGTGCAGCGCCCCGGGCGCGGTGTTCCAGCCCAGCTCGTCGACGATCACGATCTGGTCGATCAGCATGTCGGTGCGGGCCTGGACCACCGAGTGGCCGAACTCGTGGGTGATCACGTCGGCGTCGTAGGCGAAGTCGACGAAGCCCTGGCCGAACACGAGCCACACCTCGCCCAGCGGGCCGTTGGTGAAGTAGGCGTTGTCGAAGCTGCCGCCGGGGCTGCCGCGGTAGTTGGTGGTGACCACCGCGGCGCCGTCGATCTCGTAGCCCTGGGTCTCCACCAGCCAGCGGCTGGCCTCGGTGACGTGGTGGTACGTGTGGACCTCGACGAACGGGTCGGCGGCCGAGGCGGGCTCCGGCTCGAAGAAGAAGTCGCCGGCGGGATCGGCGACGGCCAGCTGCTCGTAGCCGGACTCGTCCCCCTCGAACACCACCGAGCGCACCATCGCGTAGGTGCCGGTCATCACCGCGCCGTCCCCGGTCAGGTCCGTCAGCGTGACCGTCTCGACGTCGCCCACCGCCGGGCTCTCGGGGTAGACGTCGCCCTCGGCGTACAGGCGCAGGTCCGACGCGTCCAGGACCACCCCGCTGTGGGCGTCGACGGTGACGATCCACGACGCCGGGGGGGCCTCGGCGTACAGCGGCACGCGGTACACCAGCCGCCCGGCGGCGGTGGCGGCCAGCACGTGCAGCCGCGGGGCCGTCGCCAGCTCGGCGGCCGGGACCGCCGCCAGCGCCTCGGCCATCGCGGCGTCCGGGGGCAGCGACGGGGCGACGTCCACGGTCAGGCCGGCGTGCAGCGCCGCGGTCGCGTAGTCCACGGCGCCCCCGGGGCCGACCTTGACGGTGGCCGTGGCGCCGAGCACCGGCACGCCGCGGTGGACCTGCTGCAGGCGGACGAACGAGCGGCCGTGCCAGCGGGTGGTGCGCACCGGTAGCAGCGACGAGGCCTCGGGCTCGGCGCCCAGCGCGGCGCCGTGCTCGGCGGCGAAGGCCAGCGCCACCTGCTCCGGGGTCCCGTCGTAGGGTCCGGCGTCCAGGCCACGCAGCGTCCGCTCCGCGGCGAGCGCGGGTGGGGCCAGCGGGGACAGCACGGCGGACACGGCCAGGACGGAGAGGACGGACAGCGCGGGGGTGGTTCGCATCGTGGACTCCTGTCGGTCCCACGTTGTACCCGGTCCGGCCCGATCTCGGCCAGTGGTGGCACCCGCGGGCCCCGCCGCGGGCGCGTTCCGGATCAGCATCCCCGCCGACGCGCTGGACGGCCGCGAGAAGGCGATCGCCACCGGGATCCCGGAGGACGGGCCGGTCGACGGCGCGGTCTACGAGCTGGCCGACAACGCCGGCCTCGGCGACCGGCTGCGGATCACGATCCGGGACGCCGCTGGCGGGCAGGTGGCGGTGCTCGACCGCTTCGCGCAGGAGGCGATGCACGAGGGCGTCACGGTGCGCGCCGGCTCGCCGCTGGTGGCGCTGGCCTCCGGGCTGGGGCAGATCCGCGGCAGCTCGGACTACCGCCGGGTGATGAGCAGCTTCTCGATGGTGGTCGAGCCCGGCGACCCGATCGCCTACACCCCGCACATGGTGCTCGAGCCGTTCGAGGCGCTGCGCGACACGCCGTGCAACGTGCTGCAGATCGACAACCAGGGCGACCCGGTGGGGGTGTACAACGCCGGCGTGGCCCAGGCCCGGGCGGCGGGGTTCGTCGAGTACCACGAGATCGACCCGCGCCACGACATGACCGTCGACGACGGGCTGATCGACCGCGAGGTGGTCCAGGCCCTCCAGCAGTACGGCCCGTGGACCTGCGCCGACGGCGAGCCGTGCCTGTTCGAACAGGACGACCTCGACGACGGGCTCGACGAGACCGGCGCGCAACGCGTGGGACATGCCCACCGTGTCGACGTGATCTGGCGGCGACGGGCTCTACTCCCCCGGCCCGGGTTCGACTCCGACACGTCTCCGACACCTGCGTCTCGGGCCGGATGCCGGAACGCCCCGGGGTCCCTTTCCTGGTGGACGCCCTACTCCGCGATCCGCGCGAACCCACCCAGCAGCGCCGGGACGCCGCCGTCGGCGAGGACGCGGAAGCCGAGCTCGGTGCCGTCGTCGCCCTCGGCGCGGTGGACCAGCTCCACCCGGATCGGCTTGCCCGGGACCACCATCCCGGCGAAGCGGCAGCCGATCTCGCGCAGGCGGGTCGGATCACCGCCGGCCTCGCGGTCCAGCAGCTCGCGGGCGGCCAGCGCCAGCGTGGCGGTGCCCTGCAGGATCACGTCGGGCAGGCCCACCGCGCGGGCGATGGACACCGAGGTGTGGATCGCGAACACGATGTCGCTGCAGGCGTCGTAGACGAACGGCAGCGTCCGCGGGATCGGGAGCTCGGCGCTCCACACCGGCTCGGCGGCGTGGTCGAGGCGCGGCGGGGTGGGGAGGGCGTCGGCGCCGCGGCCCTCGTCGGCGCAGTCGACCCCGCGGAAGGTCGCGCCGGCGTACTCGCTGAACACCGGCTCGCCGCCGGCGCTGGCGTCGAGGCGCAGCACCACCCGGGTCCCGGCGCGGCCGGGGATCACCGCCACGACCTCGCCGCCTAGGTCCAGCCGCTGGCCCGGGCGCACCGGGCGGTGCAGCACGAGGTGCTCGCTGGCGTGGACCATCGTGGGGAGCACGTCGGCGGGCAGGGCCGTGCCGAGCTGGCCCGCCAGGTCGGAGATCACCGGCCAGGTGACGGCGACGGCGAACAGCGGCGGCGCCACCAGCCCGCCCGGGGTGCTGTCGTCCAGGTAGCGCGGGTTGGCGTCGCCCACCGCGGCGGCGTAGGCCGTGGTCTGGCGCCAGCTGACCTCTCGGGCCAGCCCCTCGACCGGGGTGCCGACCAGGGAGGAGTCGAGGGTCGGCACCGCCCTACCCCCGATCCCAGCCACCGCGCTCGCGCAGCGCCGCGACCTCCTCCTCGGCCCGCTCGGAGAGCACCACGTAGTCGGTCTTGGCCACCCGGTTGAGCGGGAACTCCCCGGGCGGGATCAGCACGTAGTGCAGCGGACGCATGTACGAGGCCATGCCCCGGGCGTGCTCGGCGAGCTGGTCGGAGGTCAGGTCGACCCCCGGCCGGGGCTCGACGAAGGCGACGATGCCCTCGCTGAACACGTCGTGCTCGTGGCCGACGACACCCACCTGGGCGACCTGGTCGCGCAGCTCGGCGAGGTGGTCCTCCACCTGCACCGGGAACACCTGGTAGCCCTTGGGCTTGATCACGTGCTTCTCGCGGCCGGAGAAGTGCAGGCCCCGCTCGTCGCGGAAGCCCATGTCGCCGGTGTACAGCCAGCCGTCGGTGGACACGGTCTGGGCCGTCGCCTCGGGGTTGCCGACGTAGCCCAGGAAGGTCTGGGGGCCACAGAAGCAGATCTGGCCCACCTCGCCGTCGGGCAGCTCGTCCCCGGCGGCGCCGTCGTCCTGCATCGGCTGGCGGATCGTCATCGGGTACACCGGCATGTCGTGGCCCACCCCGGCGAGGATGTCGTCGACGGTGCCGTCCAGCGGCGTGTAGGTGCAGAACCCGGCGGTCTCGGTGAGCCCCAGCCCGGTGCCGAACCCCGGGGCCATCGTCGACAGCTTGTCGAGGAACTTGCGGGTCACCGCCTGGCCGCCGTACAGCGCGAACTTCAGCGTCGACAGGTCGTACTGGTCGTAGTCGGGCAGGATCCACTGCATGTTGAACAGCGCCGGGATCTGGCCGAAGCAGTTGACCTGGTGCTGCTGGATCGCGTCCAGCGACCTGGCCGGGTCGAAGATGTGGAGGATCACGCAGGTCCCGCCGTAGAAGAACGGCGTCATCAGCTGCTCGGTCTGGCAGCCCACGTGGGACGGCGGCAGGTTGACCAGCATCCGCGCGTCGTCCTCGATGCCGAAGGCGGCGCCGAGGCACATGTTCTGGCAGGTGATGTTGCGGTGGCTCAGCAGCGCCGGCTTGGGGTAGCCGGTGGAGCCGGTGGTGAAGATCACCAGCGCGCCGTCGTTCTCGTCGATCCCGCCGGTGAGCTCGCGGTAGATCGCGAGGATCTCGTTGCCCGCCGGATCGGCCATCACCTGCCGGGCCAGCGCCTGGGCCTCGCCCGCCAGCGTGAACGCCGAGGTGGCGCCGTCGATCGTGTCGTCGGGGGCCGAGAACTGCACGAAGTGCTCGACGAACGGGCAGTGGGCCATCACCGCCTTGCCCAGCTCGCGGAAGTCGGCGTGGGGCGTCTCGCCGAGGAACGCGTAGCCCTTGGGCTGCACCAGCGTCAGGCTGCGGATCACCTCGGGGCCCTTGAGCCGCAGATCGAGCGGCACCGCGATCACGCCGATCTTGAAGCAGGCGTACTCGAGGAACACGTGCTCGGTGAGCAGCGGCAGCGAGGTGGCGAAGTAGTCGCCCTTGCGGAACCCGAGCTGGATCAGCCTGAACGCCAGCGCGGTGGTGGTCTTGTCGAAGCGCTCCCAGCTGACCTCGTCGCCGGTGTCGTGGTCGACGATCGCCGGCGCGCCGGGCTTCTCCTTGGCCCACTTGCTGACCAGGGCGTGCAGCAGGTGGCGGTCGCGGTAGTCGTGCTCGTAGTGCTCCAGCGTGCACTGGGGCACGCCGTTTCGCCTGGGGATCGCGTCCATCGGGCCCTCCTCGATCGGCGGCGGTGGTGGGTGGAGCGGCGATGATACCCCACCCGGCGGGAGACCCTGCGCCCGCGCGGATCTCCGATCGTGAAATCCGGTATCGTCGTGGGGAGGGAAGAGCGGCGCCACGATGGATCACGGGACCTTCCAGCCGCCGCCGGGCTTCCGCCCCGTGGAGTCCGCGGTGGAAGGCATCACCGTCTACGCCCCCGTCGCGCCGGGCGACGAGGGCTGGGACGGGCCGGAGAGCTTCGACTGCCCGCAGTGCGGCGCCAGCACGTCGTACCGCGCGGCGGTGGGCGGGATCCAGTGCGACTTCTGCGGCTTCGTGCAGCACAGCGAGGCCCAGGCGGTGGGATACGCGGCCCAGGCCCAGGAGTTCACGCTCGAGGCGCTGCGCCGTGGCGAGCAGGGCTGGGGGGTGGAGCGCGCCGAGATCGAGTGCGGCTCGTGCGGGGCGGCGTTCACCGTACAGGCGGGTCAGGTGGCGGCCACGTGCCCGTTCTGCGGCAGCCACCAGGTCCACGTGCGGCAGCAGGCCACCGCCGGGCACCGCCCGGGGCACCTGATCCCGTTCGGCGTCGAGCGGGACGCCGCCACCGCCGCGGCCAAGGAGTGGCTGGGCAAGGGCTGGGTCCACCCCGCGGGGCTGCGCGAGCTGTCCAGGATCGCCCAGTTCACCGGGGTCTACGTGCCGTTCTGGGCCTTCGACGCGCGGATCCACGGGCACTGGCGCTGCCAGGTGGGCTACCGCCGCACGCGGCGCCGCAGCGACGGCACCACCGAGACCTACACCGAGTGGCACTGGAAGGACGGCCCGGTGGACCTGCCGTGGGTCGGCAAGCTGGTGCCGGGGACGTCGCACCTGTCGGCGATCGTGCTGGGCCGGGTGCAGCCGTTCCCGCTGGAGCAGCTCGTCGACTACGCGTCCGAGTTCCTCGCCGGGTGGTCGGCGCAGGCCTACGACGTGTCGCTGCCCGACGCGTGGAAGACCGGCCGCAAGGAGCTGCTCGAGGCGACCAAGCAGCGCTGCAAGGCGATGGCCGGCGGCGACACCCAGCGCAACTTCAGCGCCCAGCTGGACCTGGACGACGAGACCTGGAAGCACGTGCTGCTGCCGGTCTACGTCTCGGCCTACCAGTTCGAGGGCGAGACGTACCAGGTGATGGTCAACGGCGTCACCGGCACCGTGGGCGGGCAGAAGCCGGTGGCGTGGTGGAAGATCTGGCCGCTGATCGTCCTGATGCAGCTGCCGGCGCTGTTCTGCGCGATGCTCGGGCTGGTGCTGCTGCTGCTCGGCCCCGCCGCGCTGATCGGCTTCGGGGTGGCCCTGCTGTTCGCCTTCATGGGCATCGTCGGCGGGCGCCAGCTGTACCGCTGGGCGGCGGACAAGGAGAAGGCGTGATGGACCAGCACGCCGACGCCGAGGAGCTGCCGCTGCTGGCCGAGGGCGAGCGGTTCGCCGGCACCGCGCTGCAGCCCGCGGGGTGCGAGGCCTGCGGGCAGGCCCACCTGGTGGAAGACGCGCGGCTGGGCAGCCCCTGTCCCGCCTGCGGCCAGGGTCCGCTGACCCCCCAGCCGGCGCGGGTGCGCGCCGCCCCGCCGGAGCTGCTGGCGACCACCGATCTGTCCGACGAGCAGCTGCTGGGCAAGCTGAAGGACTACGCCAAGGTCACCCGCTTCCGCTGCGGCGACCTGGCGCCGGAGAAGGTCGCCGACCGGGCGCTGAAGGTGTGGTGGCCGATCTGGCTGGTGGACGCCGCGGTGGACGGCCGCTGGCAGGGCCAGGTGGGCTTCGACTACGAGGTCCAGAGCTCCCGCGGGGTGTTCCGCGGCGAGCAGCTGACCACCGAGGAGGTGATGGAGACGCGCGTCCGCTGGGAGGACCGGCTGGGCACCGCGCGGCGCTCCTTCGACAACGCCACCGGCCGCGCGCTGGACGACCACGAGGCGCTGCTGCGGCGGCTGGGCCGGGTCGACACGAGCCGCGTCGAGCGCTACGACCCGGCGCGGCTGGCCGGCGGCGCGATCCGGCTGCCCGACCTGGACCCCGGGCAGGCGTGGCCCGACGCCGAGGCCTCGCTGGCGGGGGCGCTGGCCGAGGAGTGCCGCGTGGCCGCCGGGGCGGCCCACGTCCGCGAGTTCACCGTCGACGCCGCCTACCCCGACCAGAACTGGACCTGGCTGCTGGTGCCGATGTGGGTCAGCCACTACCAGGACGACAAGGGCCGGCGGCACCTGCTGTGGGTCAACGCCCAGACCGGGCAGGTCTCCGGGACGCGGATGGCCTCGGTCAAGAAGGGCATGCTGTGGGCCGGCGCGATCGGCGCGGTGGCCCTGCTGACCGGCGTCGTCGGGCTGGTCTGCGCCGTGGTCGGCCTGGCGCTGCTGCCCCTGCTGATCGTCGCGATGTTGCTGCTGGGGCTGGCGTTCCTGATCGCTCCGCTGGCCCTGTGGCCGGCGATCGCGCCGTGGTGGTGGAACCGCCAGCAACGATCGTGATGGACGTCCGCGCCCCCGGGGCGCGATGATCCCGGAACGCACCGGAGGAACGCATGCCCAACGGCTACATGGGGAAGATCCTCAACGTCGACCTGAGCAGCGGCACGATCGAGTCCGAGGCGATCCCCGACGAGGTCTACGAGGCCGTGCTCGGCGGCGCCGGCCTCGCCGCCCGCCTGCTGTACGACCGCATCCCCGCCGGGGCCGACCCGCTGGGGCCGGACAACGTGCTGGGGTTCGTGCCCGGGCTGCTGACCGGGACCGCGGCCCAGTTCTCGGGTCGCTGGATGGTGTGCGGCAAGTCGCCGCTGACCGGCGGCTACGGCGAGTCCAACTGCGGCGGCACGTTCTCGCCGGCGATCAAGCAGTGCGGCTACGACGGGATCTTCGTCCGCGGCGTGGCCGACAAGCCGGTGTACCTCAAGGTCGTCGGCGGCGAGGCGGAGCTGGTCGACGCCGATGGCGTGTGGGGCCTCGACGCCGTCGAAGCCGAGCAGAAGCTGCTCGAGGAGGTTCCCGGCAAGCGCACCCGCGTGGCGCTGATCGGCACGTCCGGCGAGAACCGCTCGCTGATCAGCGGCGTGGTCAACGACGGCGGCCGGATCGCCGCCCGCTGCGGCCTCGGCGCGGTGATGGGCAGCAAGCGGCTCAAGGCGATCGTGCTGCAGGGCAAGGAGCGGGTCGGGGTCGCCGACCGCGACGAGATGAAGCGCCTCAACCAGGCGTTCCTCGCCTCGTACAAGAAGGGCCTGGGCCTGAACAAGGCGTTCACCCCGGGCGCGGTGACGGTGGTCTCCAAGGCGATGGCCAGCGGGCCGGTGGCGATGGCCCAGTCCGGGATGCTGGTCAAGGCCACGTTCACCCGCTACGGCACGGTGGTCAGCAACTGCCTGGCCAGCGAGAACGGCGACTCGCCGTGCCAGAACTGGAAGGGCGCGGGCAGCGTCGACTTCCCGCTGCGGACCCACAGCAAGTACATCCACCCGGGGCTGGTGGTGAAGCACGAGGTCAAGAAGTACTCGTGCTACTCGTGCCCGATGGGCTGCGGCGGGATCGTGCAGGTCCGCGACGGCAAGTACCCGATCGAGGAGTCGCACAAGCCCGAGTACGAGACCAGCTGCGCGCTGGGCACGCTGCTGCTGAACAAGGACCTGGACGCGATCTTCCTGCTCAACGACAAGCTCAACCGCGCCGGGATGGACACCATCTCGGCCGGCGTGACCGTCGCGTTCGCGATGGAGTGCCTCGAGAACCGCGTGGTGGGCCTCGACGACCTCGACGGCCTGGACCTGCGGTGGGGCAACGCCGACGCGATCATCCGCTTCGTCGAGAAGATGATCGCCCGCGAGGGCTGCGGCGACTTCTGGGCCGACGGCGTCAAGGCCGCCCAGGAGAAGCTCGGCGAGGCGGCCGAGCCGTTCGCGATGCACACCGGCGGCCAGGAGCTGCCGATGCACGACGCCCGCTTCGACCCCGGCTTCACGATCTCGTACCCGCTGGAGCCTACCCCCGGCCGCCACACCGCCCCGTGCTACCAGTGGATCGAGATGTTCCGCCTGGACAAGCTGTTCCCCGGGATGGGCAAGATGCCCCAGGTCTTCACCAAGAAGGAGAAGCTGCGGCAGTCCGCGACCAAGAACCAGCTGATGGTCGCCGCCAGCCACTTCGTCCAGCTGGCCAACGGCTGCGGGATGTGCATCTTCGGCCTGTACATGGACGGCACCCTGCCGGTGCCCCAGTACATCAACGCCGCCACCGGCTGGAACCACCCCCCCGAGCACTACCTGCGCTGCGGCGAGCGGATCCAGAACCTGCGCCAGGCGTTCAACGCCAAGCACGGCAAGGAGCCCCGCAAGCACTTCAGGATGCCGCGCCGTGCCGTCGGCATCCCGCCGCTGCAGAAGGGGCCTCTGAAGGGCGTCACCGTCGACGAGCGGCGGCTCCAGGACGACTGGCTCGACGGCATGGGCTGGGACCGCGACACCGGCCTGCCGACCCCCGCCAAGCTGCGCGAGCTCGGCCTCGACGAGGTCGCCGAGGAGATCCACGGGGGCGCCGGGTGATCCAGGTCGAGGTCAAGGTCGTCGGGATGATGGGCGACGACTTCCTGGTGGTCGCCGAGCTGGTCGAGCTCGAGGACGACGCCACCGTCCGCGACGCCCTCGCCGCCGTGTGCCAGACCGGCGAGATCCCCGACGACGTGGCCCCGATGGTCCGCGACCCGCAGTACCCGTTCTTCGTGGCGATCAACGACGAGCGCGTCGCCGAGGACGCGGCGGGGCAGGTGCTGGCCGACGGGGACGTGGTCTCGCTGCTGCAGCTGGCATCCTCCGGCTGACGTCGATCGGCGTCCGGCTCCGTCGGGTTCCCCTCGCCTTCCGTGTATCCCCCAGTCAGCGCCCGGGGACGATCCGTCTCCGCAGTCCTTGATCGATGGTGGTCGGACCTGCCAATTGGGCGCGGGATTTCTCACGGAGGACGCACTCATGATCGGCAAGACGCAACAGAACCTCGCCTGGACCCTCACCCTGCTCGCAACCGCCTGCCTCGCCACCCCGGCGGCGGCGGGCCCGCCGACGATGCCCGGCAACCCGGGCGTGCCGGGCCTGCTGGCGGAGATCGAGGCCCTCGAGGCCGAGGTCGCCGAGCTGGAGCTGGCGGTGACGGGGCTGGAGAGCCAGCTGACCGCGGCGGACCTGGAGCTCGAGGCCCAGGCCGAGCTGATCACCGCGCTGGATGCGGAGCTGATCGCCGCGGATCAGCAGCTCGAGGTCGCGCAGGCCGAGCTGGCGGTCGCGATCGAGACGATCGAGGCGCTGGACCTGGAGAACCTTGACCTGGAGGGCGAGGTCGCCGAGCTGCAGGTCGCGCTGGCCGACCTGACCCAGGTGGTCGTGCTGCTGCAGAGCCGGCTGACGCTGCCAGCGACGGGGCAGACGGGCTGCTTCGACGGCGCGGGCAACCCGATCGCCTGCGCCGGCACCGGCCAGGACGGCGAGTACCAGAACGGCATGAAGTGGACCAACCCCCGCTTCGAGGACAACGGGGACGGCACCGTCACCGACCACTTCACCGGGCTGGTGTGGCTGAAGCACGCCGACTGCATCGCGTTCGTGGACTGGGAGCAGGCGCTGACCATCGCCTCGACCATGGGCGAGGGCGCCTGCGGCCTGTGGGACGGCAGCACCTCGGGGGACTGGCGGCTGCCCAACGTGCGTGAGCTGCACAGCCTGGTGGACTTCAGCCAGTCCTATCCGGCGCTGCCGGCGGGGCACCCGTTCGTCGGGGTGTCGAGCTGGGCGTACTGCAGCTCGACCTCGTTCCAGCTGCCCGAGCAGCCCGAGGACTGGATGACGGCGGGGCCGGACGAGGCCTACAAGGTCAACTTCGCCGCGGGCGCCGTGTCGGTGATTCCCAAGAGCCAGGTGTGTAAGGTATGGCTCGTCCGCGACGCCCAGTGATCGCCTGGAGGACTCCGATGCGCACGATCGTCACCACCCTGTTGCTCCTGACCACCCTGATCGCGGCGCCCGCCGCCTCGGCCTGGTCCGAGTGGGACGAGCCGATGGAGGTGCCGTTCAAGGCCGGGGACGGGGTCACCACGCTGCGGATCTCCCCGGCCGTGATGGCTCAGGCGCTCACGGCGATGGGGTTCTCCACGTTCGGCGAGGTGGCGTCGACCGACGCCTCCACGCTGGAGAAGAAGTACGACCCGAGCAAGGGCCTGGGCGGCGACGGCTCGCTGAAGCTGAACAACGCCGTCCGCGCCAAGTTCTGGGCCGCGACGATCGAGGCCGCCAAGGCGATGAACGCGGGCCAGGCGATCACCCCGGCCGCGGCGAAGCAGTTCCTGCAGCTCCAGGGCAAGATGCAGCACGAGAGCCGCTCCTGACCCCTTCCCTCTCCTACCTTCTCTCTCACATGGATATCTGGTTGGCTCAGCCTCGAGGAAATATGGCTACGTTCGTCCGGC
>CAZOYV010000151.1:0-20699 GCA_964584075.1 uncultured Rickettsiales bacterium
TACTGATGACTTGGCGTGTGATATCATCTAGATATTTCCGGCGGACCTGTCAGTCCAGCGCGGCCTCGAGGCGCGCGCGGATCGCGGTGAACACCGCGTCGCCGCCGGCGAGGGTCTCGTCCAGCGCCCCCTGGGCCCGCTCGCGGGTGGCCGCGACGTAGTCGGCGTCGCCGAGGCCGTCGAGGTTGATCAGGACGTTGAGGTACGCCCCGCGGGCCGCGGTGATCGCGGCGGCGGCGGCGGTGCCGGCGTCGCTGGCGGTGGCGGCCAGGCCGTGCTCGGCCATCACCGCGGCGAGGCGGACCACGGCGGGGCAGCGGGACAGCACCCCCAGCGGCACCTCGGTGGCGCCCTTCTGGGCGTCGACCATCGCCTGGCGGCGGGCGGCCTTCTGCTCGGGCGTCTTGTTCGGGAGCCGCCGGGCCTCCATCATCTCGTTGAACGCGTCGGTGTCGGCGTCGATCGCGCGCAGGAAGTGCTCCTTGAGCGCCTGGCCCTCCACCGCCGCGGCGTCCAGCTCGGCGGCCACGGCGGCGAACTCGGGGCGCCCGACGCTGAGCGCGCCGATCATCGATCCGAGCCCCGCGGCGAGCGAGCCGCACAGCGCGGCCACCGAGCCGCCCCCGGGGGCCGGGGCGTCGGACGAGGTCGTGTCGACGAACTGCCGCACCGACATCGAGGCCAGCGGCCCGTCCTGGGCCACGCGGTACTCGATCACGCGCTCGTCGGGATCGAACGGCGTCAGCTCGGCCAGCCCCATCGACTGGATCGCGACGTCCACCAGCCGCCGCTCGGGCACGCCGGTGCACAGCCCCTGGCGCGACAGGTAGTAGCGGCCGGCGTCGACCAGCGACTGCAGCGGCACCAGCCCGACGATCTCGCTGCCGGTGACCCGTACCCCGGGCTTGTCGCGGGAGAACTCGCGACAGGCCTCGAACACCTCGTGGAGCCCGACCTGGGTCGCGTCGGTGAGGTTGAACGAGCACTGGGCCCGGCCGTACTCCTCGATCACCCAGCCGACCCCCTGGACGCCGACGAAGCGGCCCGGGATCAGCTCGACCTGCCCGCGCGCGTCGCGCACGAACTCGAAGTCCTCGTCGCGCCTGGCGTAGCCCTTCTCGCGGACCCGCGCCGCGATGTAGTGGGCCTGGGCCTTGTCCTTGGTGTTGACGTTGACGTTGTAGGCGATCAGGAACGGCCGCGCGCCGGTGGTCAGCACCCCGAAGCGGGGCACGAACGCCGCCGGCCCGTAGTCCGGCGCGAAGTCGGGGTCCTTGAGCTTCTCGGGCAGCGCCTCGTACTCGCCCTTGCGGATGTCCGGCAGCCGCACCCGGTCGGGGCGCTGGGCGGCGCGGGCGTAGAGGTAGACCGGCAGCTGCAGCTCCTCGCCGACCCGCCGGGCGAGCCGGTGGGCGAGCTGCACGCAGTCCTCCATCGTGACCCCGGCGACGGGCACGAACGGGCACACGTCGCAGGCCCCCTGGCGGGCGTGCTCGCCGGAGTGGCCCGCCATGTCGATCACCTCCAGCGCGCGGGCGATGCCGGCGAAGGCGGCGTCGACCACCGCGTCGGGGGTCCCGATCAGGGTGTAGACGGTGCGGTTGGTGGCCTTGCCCGGATCGACGTCGAGCAGCTCGGCGCCGTCGACGCCGTCCAGCGCCGCGCCGATGGCGTCGATGATGTCGGGGTTTCGACCCTCGCTGAAGTTGGGGACGCACTCGACGAGCTGCACGGGGAACCTCCTGGGGAGCTAGGCGCGCTCCAGCACGACGGCGGCGGAGCTGCCCTCCATGGCGAACGCGGTGACCAGGGCCAGGCGCGGGCGCGCGGGCGCCCCGCCGGCGGCCCGGGGCCAGCCGTCGATCGGCGCGGCCGGCTGCCAGCCGCGGATCGGTGTGTCGGAGTCGAACGCCGCCACCGCCGCGGCCAGGCCGAGCGCCCCGTGGGCCGCCTCGGCGAGCCCGGTCACGCGGCCGTGGATCAGCGGGTGGACGGCGTCCAGGTGGTCGCCGAACACGGCGCGGTAGGCGGCGAGCTCGAGGGCGTCCATCCGGGGCAGGCCGTAGCCGGTCGGGACCAGCAGGTCCACGTCCCCGGGGGCCGCCCCGGCGCGCGACAGCGCCGCGCGGATCACGCCCGCCATGCCCTCGGCGTCGGCGGGGTAGCCGCGCTGCTCGGTGGGGGTCGCGTAGCCGTGGGCCCAGCCGCGGACCACCGCGCGGGCGGCCGCCCCGCGGGCCGCCGCGTGATCGGCGGTCTCGAGCACGAGGTACCCGGCGCCCTCGCCCGGCACGATCCCGGACGCGCCCCGGTCGAAGGGCGCGCAGGTACCCTCCGGGTCCGCGGCGTCGGTGAGCAGCCCGCGCCAGCCCTTGTAGGTCAGCGCGTGCTCGATCACCGCCGAGCCGGCGCCGCCGCACAGCGCCTCGTCGGCCAGCCCGTCGCGGATCGCGTCGAACCCCGCGCCGACGGCCTGCAGGCCGGCGCTGGCGAAGCCCATGTAGGTGTTGCACGGGCCCTTGGCGCGGGCCTGGATCGAGCCGTGGCCGACCGGCATGTTGTTCATCAGCCGGAGGAACTCGAAGCCGGTGAAGCGCTTCATCCCGGCCATCACCTTGCCGTCGTCGATGCGGTACTCGCCGCGCGCGCTGGCCTCGCGGTCGCGGCACAGGTGGCTCATGCCGACGTACTTGTGCATCTCGGGCAGGTTCACGTAGCTGCCGACGAACAGGCTGCGGCGGATCGCGACGGTGTCCTCGGGCTCGGGGTCGACCCCGGCGTCCGCCATCGCCAGTCCCAGCCCGATGGTCGACAGGAACGTGTAGCGCGTCATCGTCGCGGGGCGCAGCGGGCGGGCCCCCGGCAGGGACCGGATCACGCTGCGGTCGTAGGTCGCGACCCCGCCGAAGCGCGGCGGGATCTGGTCCAGCGGAGACGGCAGCGGCGAGAACGTCCCGCCGCCCTCGCGCAGCGCCGCCACGAACGACGCGTTGTCGGGGCCCGCGGCGCTGCACGCGCCGTAGCCGGTCACCACGATGCGGGGGTCGCTCACGCCGCACCTCCCTCGTAGCGCCGCAGCACCAGCGACACGTTCTGGCCGCCGAAGCCGAACGAGTTGCTCATCACCGTGCGGCACGCGTGGTCGCGGCCCTCGTTGGGCACGTAGTCCAGGTCGCAGTCGGGGTCCGGGACCTCCTGGTTGATCGTCGGGTGGATCCGGCCGGTGCGCATCGACTCGAGGCAGACGATCGCCTCGGTGGTGCCGGCGGCGTGGATCATGTGGCCGAACATCGACTTCGACGAGCTGACCGGGATGTCGTAGGCCCGGTCGCCGAAGGTCATCTTGATCCCCCTGGTCTCGGCGGCGTCGTTCATCCCCGTCGAGGTGCCGTGGG
This sequence comes from uncultured Rickettsiales bacterium, assembly GCA_964584075.1. Lineage (GTDB taxonomy): Bacteria > Myxococcota_A > UBA796 > UBA9615 > CAYRNR01 > CAZOYV01. The sequence goes on from CAZOYV010000151.1 coordinate 3,396, forward strand.
CGTTGATGTAGTCGATCTCGTCGCCGCCCACGCCGGCGTCGGCGAGCGCGCCGGTCATCGCGCGCATCATCCCGTCGCCCGAGGGGTCCGGATCGGTCAGCCGGTAGGCGTCGGTGGACAGCCCGATGCCGATCACCTCGGCGAGGATCGGGGCGCCGCGCCGCAGCGCGTGCTCCAGCTCCTCGAGCACGACCACCGCCGCGCCCTCGCCCATCACGAACCCGTCGCGCTCGGCGTCGAACGGGCGGCTGGCCTTCTGCGGCTCGTCGTTGCGGCGGCTCAGCGCCTTGAGCATCGAGAACCCCGGGATCATCGTCCGCGTCGTCGGGGTCCCGGCCCCGCCGGCGAGCACCACGTCGGCGTCGCCGCGGCGGATCGCCCGGACGCCCTCGGCGATCACGTGGCCGCCGCTGGCGCAGGCCGAGGCGGGGTTGAGCGCCGAGCCGGAGCCGGACAGCGTGGCCAGCACCGGGCAGGCCAGGTCGAGGTAGTAGTCGTCGAACCCGCGCACGGCCTCGCGGCGGGCCAGCTCGGCGTAGAACGCCGCCACGTCCTGCTCGTCCCCGTCGGCCTCGTCGCCGAACCGCTCCAGCGCCAGCGGCCCGAACAGCGCCAGCGAGGCCGAGCCGATCCCGGTGGCCAGGATCGTCGCGCGGCGCATCGGGTCGTGGCCCTCGGCGCGCAGCCCGGCGCGGTCCATCGCCTGCTGGCCGGCGTGCACCGCGAAGCGCAGCGAGCGGTTGCGGATCTCGTAGGGCCCGACCTGGCCGGGCACGTCCACGTCGTAGGGGACCTCGGCCGCGATCTGGGTCGGATGGTCGACGGGGTCGAAGTTGCGGATCCGGGTCACCGCGCTGACGCCCTCGAGCAGCTGCGCGAACAGCCCCTCGGGCGTCGGGGCGTGGGGCGCCGCCACCCCGCCGCCGGTGATCACCACCCTCTTGCGCATGCGCGTTCTCTCCCAGCCCCGCCCCCGGAAGCCCACGTGTCCTAGCATCGTTGCCGGGTCCTGTAAAGACGCGCCGTACGGCGTGCTATCTTCGCGGTATGACCACACCGTCGTCCGCTCGAGATGCCCTCGCCGCGACGCTGCTCGCGGCGCTGATCGTTCCCCCCCTCGCCGCCCGGGCCGCGGCCCCGGTGCCCATCGAGCTGACCGACGAGGAGCGGGACACGCTGGCCAAGGGCGACATCGTGATGCGCAAGTCCGTGAAGGGCGAGCAGTCGCGGCTGGTCACCGGTGTGATCGACATCGAGGTCGCCCCGGACGAGCTGTGGCGGCACCTGCTGGACTTCGACGCCCTGCTGGACGAGAACCCCAGCCTCAAGGAGATGGACTGCTACGGCGACGTGACCGCCGGCGCGACGCGCACGATCTCCTGCTGGTACCGGCTCTCGGCCGTGGGCCAGTCGGTCGAGTACCACAACGTCTACGTCTACCGCCCGGCGGAGAGCTACCTGACCTGGGACCTCGACCCCGCCGAGGAGAGCGACCTGGAGCGCAACCACGGCATCTACCAGGTGATCGACGTCGGCACCCCCGGCGCCCCCCGATCGCGGCTGTTCTACACCAGCGACGTCGACACCGGCCGCAACATCCCCGCCGGCCTCGAGAAGGCCCTGCTGAGCTCGAGCCTCAAGACGTTCCTGAAGTCGATCGAGAAGCGGGCCGAGGGGTGATCCGAGGGCGCGGCTAGGCCTGTCCCAGCACGAACGCGAAGCCCTCGCCGGCCTCCCCCGGCGCCCACACCAGGGTGGGACCCTCCAGCGCCCCGCGGCGCAGGCGGGCGGCGACCAGCGCCAGCGACAGCGGGCCCTGGGCGGCGTAGTGGTCGCCGGTGCGCTCGGCCTCCAGCGACGGCCAGACGTCGATGCCGGCGTCGGCGAGCAGGCGGCGGGCGCGCTCGGTGGCGACCCCCGGCGGCGACGCCAGCGAGACGTGGGCCAGGTCGGCGGGGGCGATCCCCGCGTCGTCGAGCACGGCCCGCAGCCGCCCGGCGTCGTCTCCGGGCAGGCGGGCCGCGGCGAGCAGGCGCGCGCTCGGCGTGTGGCCCCGCTGCGCGGCGGCCCCGGCGTCCTCGAGGACCACCACCGCGGCGCCCTCGGCGGCGTGGGGCGCGGGGGGCTCGGCGCCGCGGTACAGCGCCGCGATCTGAAGCGGGATCAGCCGCTCGACGCCGCCGCAGACGACCTGGTCGGCGCGCTCCGCGGCGATCGCCCGCGCCGCGCACAGCACGGCCTCGGCGCCGGCCCCGGTGCCGCTGACGAACGTGGCGTTGACCCCCCGCAGCGCGTAGCCCACCGAGACCCAGCCGGCCGGCGCGTTGTCCACCGTGCTCTTGAACATCAGCGGGCTGGCGCCGCGCAGCCCCACCGCGGGATCGAGGCTGAACTGGTCGAACTGCCAGTTGGCCTCCTGGCAGCCGAACGCGGTGCCGAGGATCACGCCGGCCTCTTCCAGGGCCGGGTCCGGCGCCGGCAGCGCGGCGTCGTCGAGCGCGTGGCCCGCGGCGATGAACGCGTAGCGGCTGAAGGTGTCGATCTGACCGAAGCGGTCGTAGCGGATGCTGAACGGGTGGTTGCGGATCCGGCCGATGCGGCCCACCGGGACCTCGCGGCCGTCCTCGACCCGCTCGAGGGCCGGGCGCGGGGGCTCGCCGAGCAGGGCCTCGAGGCCCTCGGGGCCCTCGCCGGCGTGGGTCATCACCCCGGCGCCGCTGACCACCAGCTCGCGGGGTCCGGTCACGATCCCGCCTCGGCCCGGCGCAGGATCAACGCGGTGTTGTTGCCGGCCATCGCGGCGTTGGTGCTCAGCACGAGGTCCACCCCTTCCGCCGGCCGGCCGACGGGGCCGACGAAGTCCCAGTCCTCGATCAGCGTCTCGCCGCCGCCGTTGACGTTGGGCGGCAGCACGCCGCGCTGGATCGTCAGCACGCTGGCCGCGACGTCCAGCGCCCCGGCGGCGCCCAGGGTGTGGCCGAAGATCGACTTCACCGAGCTCAGCGGCGGCATCTCGGGGACGCCTTCGAACACCTGGCGGAAGGCCTTGCACTCCATCGCGTCGTTGTACGGCGTGCCGGTCCCGTGGGCGCTGACGTAGTCGATCTCGCCCGGCTCGATCGCGGCCTGCCGGAAGGCCTGGCGCATCGCCCGGGCCAGGCCGCGGCCCTCGCGGTCGGGGGCGGTCAGGTGCACGCCGTCGGCGGCGAAGCCGGTGCCCTCGAGCACCGCCAGCGGCGTCGCCCCGCGCTCGCGGGCGGCGTCCTCGCGCTCCAGCACGACCAGCACCGCGCCCTCGCCGAGCAGGGTGCCGTCGCGCCGCTCGTCGAACGGGCGCAGCTTGGTCTTGCTCATCGCCCCGATGCAGTGGAACCCGGTGAAGATGAAGGCGCTGAACCCCTCGAAGCCGCCGGCGACGACCCGGTCGGCGCTGCCGTCGTGGATCATCTCGGCGCCCTGGATGATCGCCATCGCGCTGGAGACGCAGACCATGCCCAGCGTGGAGCGCGGCCCGCGGGCCCCGAGGTGCTCGGCGAGCCGCGCGGTGCCGTGGCCCGGCCGGTAGGCCTCGAACGCGCGGACGTCGCCGTCGTCGAGCGCGCCGCCCCCGCGGCGCAGCCGGCGGTGGGCCGGGCCGACGCCGAGGATCGCCCCCTGGGAGGTGCCCAGCGACACGGCGCAGCGCGCGGCGGCCGGTGGGTGGTCGCGGAGGAACGAGGCCAGCCCGCTGGACAGCTGGTTGCCGGCCTCGAGCAGCAGGTGCAGCGCGCGCTCGTCGTCCTCGCGGCCGGCAGCCGGGACGTCGATCAGCTCGGCGCCGGTGGGCGAGGGGAACACGCTGGCGTCGAACGTCCGGACCGGGCCGATGCAGGAGCGCCCGGCGACGATGGTGTCCCAGAAGGGCTCGATCCCGACGCCGGCCGCGGTGACGACGCCGAGGTCGGTGATGACCACGCGCGGGCTCGAGCCGCTCAAACCTCCGCGCCGCTCCAGGGACGCAGGGCCACCGCGGCGTGGTAGCCCTCGAAGCTGAACGCCGAGGCGCCGATGCCGCGCAGGCTCGCCGGCTCCGGGCGGGGCCGGGGCCGGATCGGCCCCATCCGCGATCCCGGCCGGGTCAGGTTGGGCAGCGGCGGCAGGGTACCCTCGCGGCTGGCGAGCAGCGCGGCGAGCAGCGACAGCGGGGCCGCCGCCGGGCCGGTGTAGCCGCACGCCCCGGTGGTGCAGATCCAGGCCGCGCCGGCGGCGCGCCCGGCGCCCACGGCCTCGACCCAGGCCTGCCCCTCGAGCTCGTCCATCGCGGGGACGCCGGTCCCGCCCACGGCGATGGCGTCCAGCGGCAGGTCCTCGGGGATCGCGGCCGCCACGGCCTCGGCGCGGGTGGCGAGCTCGTCGTCGGCGCCGGCCGGGGTGAACCGCACCTGGCCGCCCACCACCTCGGCGAGGATCTCGGCGCCGCGGGCCTGCGCGGTCTCGAGCGACTCCAGCAGGAACGCGACCCCGGCCTCCCCCGGCAGCATGCCGCGGGCGTCGGCGTCGAACGGGCGCGTCGCCGCGGCCGGGTCGTCGCCCGGGTCGGCCAGCCACCCCCGGCGCGCCAGGTAGTTGAGGTACAGCTCGGCGAACGGCCCCCACGCGGCGCAGACCAGCATCCCCTCCGCCACGCCGGCGCGGATCTCGCTGGTGGCCTCGATCAGGGCCTGCAGCCCGGCCGCGGCGGAGCCGAGGATCGTCGCCGCGGGGCCCTGGAAGCCCCCCCGGATCGCCACGTGGCTCGACGCCATGTTGGGCAGCGACTTGAGGAAGTCGAACGCCGACTGGTGCCGCAGCGACTCGCCGAGCCGGTCGTCGTCGAAGCGCCAGCCGTCGGGCTGCGCCGCGTCCGGCTCGTACAGCGTGATCGCGGAGCGCGCCTGCTTGTCGTACGGGGGGTAGGGCACCTCGGAGCCGACGTACGCCCCGTAGGACGGGCGGGCGGCGTCGGGCCGGTCCAGGCCGGTGTTGGCCAGCAGGTCCCCGGTCGCCACCACGGCCAGCAGCGTCGGATCGGCCATCGTGGCGTTGCGGATCGTCCGCGGGTCGTAGAACTGCTTGGCCTCGGCGATCGGGATCGGCAGGGCCCGGCCGCCGGCGCCCGGGGGCACCTCGCCGAGCAGCCCGCCGGTCAGCGGACCGACCCCGGTTCGACCATCGAGGAGGGCGCTCCAGAACGCCGGGATCCCGAGCCCGATGGGGCTGGCCACGCCGAGCCCCGTGACGACGACGCGTCTGGACAACGAGGACCCCCTCGGCACGCCTCAGGAGGCGTTGGCCTCGATGAAGTCGGCGAGCGCGGCGACGGTGAACAGCTCGAGGACCTGGTCGCGGATCTTGACCGGGTCGAGCGGATCGAGGCCGTCGAGCTCGTCCATCACGATCGGGATGTGGAACTCGCTCTTGAGCTTGCCGAGCACGTCCACGACCTGCTCCTTGGAGCTGTTCTCGGACACGCCGCCGAGCAGCTCACCGAGCTGGTCGGTGGGGAACGGGAAGCCGAAGCTCTCCTCCATCCGGAAGGAGATCTCGAGGAAGTCGATGGACTCGAGTCCGAGGTCGTTGAACAGGTTGGCCTCGGGGACCACCTCGCTCTCGTCGACCCCGCGGGTCTCGACGATGATGGTGCGCAGCGTCTCGAGGATTTCGTCCCGGCTCGGCATGTCGTTGTCTCCTTGTGCGTTCCGATCGGCGAGCTGGGGTGGCGGAGCGGCCGCCCTCTCGCCGGCGCGAATTCCGCCGGAATCTGACCCATCCGGATCGGAAAATCAAGTGTTGGTTACTCGGCCCTCCGGAACAGCAGCGTGGTGTTCTGCCCCCCGAATCCGAAGGAGTTGTTGAGGACGACCCCGATCGGCATCGACCGGGCCTCGTTGGGCACGTAGTCCAGGTCGCAGTCCGGGTCCGGCTCGCGGTAGTTGATCGTCGGGTGGGCGCGCTGCGACAGCAGGGACTGGACGCAGACCACCGACTCCACCGCCCCGGCCCCGTGGATCGGGTGCCCGACCATCGACTTGGTCGACGACACCGCGACCTCGTCGGCGTGGCGGCCGAGCAGGTCCCGGATCGCCCTGGTCTCGGCCACGTCGTTCATCTGCGTCGAGGTCCCGTGGGCGTTGATGTAGTCGACGTCGCCGGGCTGCAGGCCCGCGTCGTCGAGGGCGCGGCGCATCGACAGCGCCATCCCGATGCCCTCGGGGTGCGGGTCGGTCAGGCGGTAGGCGTCGTCGGAGAGGCCCACCCCGCCGAGCTCGGCGAGGACCGTCGCCCCGCGGCGGCGCGCCGTCTGGAGCGACTCCAGGACCAGCATCCCCGCCGCCTCGCCGAGCACGAAGCCGTTGCGCGTGGCCTCGAACGGCCGGCTGGCGGTGGCCGGCTCGTCGTTGTACCGGGTCAGCGCGTTGAGCTTGTCGAAGCCGGAGACGATCTGGCGGCTGACCAGCGCGTCGCATCCGCCGGCGAGGGCCAGATCGGCGTTGCCCTCGCGGATCTGGCGGACCGCGTTGCCGAGCGCCTGGGACCCGCCGGCGCAGGCCGTGGACAGCACCCAGGCCTGCCGCGCGTCGGCGAGCAGCGCCAGCATCCCCGGCAGCAGGCCGCCGCAGAAGTGGTCGAGGTGGCCGATCATCGGCTCGTCCGGGATGTGGGGCACCAGCCGGTCGGCGGTCAGCTCGCCCCGGGGCGTCCCGCTGCCCACGGTGCGGTGGATCACCTGGCCGATCACCTCGAACAGCAGGTCGGTGGCCCCGCCGCTGACGTACACCGAGCGGCGCACCGGCGGCACGTCGCAGTCCGCGATGCGTGCCTGGGCCAGCGCCTCCTGGGCGGCCGAGACGGTGTACCGGTACGGGCCGCCGTAGACCGGGTAGGGCCCGATCTGCTCGGGGACGTCGGGGTCCTCGGGGACCTCGGCGGCCACGTGGCACTGCAGCCCCTCGGGTTCGAAGCGCGTGATCCGGCGGGTCCCGGAGCGCCCCTCGAGCAGGCCGTGCCACAGGGTGTCGGCGCCGATCCCCAGGGCCGTGACGGCGCCGACGCCGGTGACGACCACGCGGGGACGTCCGAGGTGGTCGCGAGTATCGCTCGAATTCATCGTGTTTCCGTGTAGTTGCCGCCTCCACCGGGGGAGGCGGGCGGGCACTATGATAGGGCCGCTCGACGGGAAAGGAAAGGGACCCTCGATTGACACGGAATTGCGCGCGTCCCTATACTGCGCGCCCGCGCAGGCTACCGTGCGCATCACGCATGAAGGAACCGAGCAGTGCCGGAGTACAAGGAGCATCTCGTGGGCAAGGTCGCCCTCGTCACGGGCGGATCCCGTGGCATCGGGAAGGCGATCTCGCTGCGTCTCGCCCGCGATGGTGCGGACATCATCCTCAACTACAAGAAGGATCGCACCGCCGCCGAGGAGACCGCCGGCGAGATCGAGGCCCTCGGTCGCCGCGCGCTGCTGGTCCAGGCCGACATGCGGTCCCCCGACGACATCAAGGCGATGTTCAAGACGGTCGGGGAGACCTGGGATCGGTGCGACATCCTGATCCACAACGCCGGCTTCGGCGTGATGGGCCCGATCCTGCGGCTGGGGCGGTTCAGCTGGAACGCGACGTTCGAGACCAACGTCACCGCGCTGCTGCTGCTGGTCCAGAGCGCCCACCCGTACCTGGCGCGCAACGGCGGCCACATCATCGCGATCGGCAGCGAGGGCAGCCGCACCTGCTTCTCGGAGTACTCGGCGATCGGCACCTCCAAGGCCGCGATGGAGGCCCTGGTGCGCTACATGGCGTTCGAGTTCGTGCGCGACGGGATCCGCGTCAACTGCGTCAGCGCCGGCCCGGTGGAGACCCGCGCGATCCAGTGGTTCAAGTACCCGCACGCGGTGCACAACTTCGCCGAGCGCAAGTCGCCGCTGGGGCGGATCGGCAAGCCCAGCGACCTGGCCGGCGTGGTCAGCTTCCTGACCAGCGAGGACGCCAACTGGATCGTCGGGCAGGTGGTCATCGCCGACGGCGGGATCATGCTCGGCGTCGACTTCAAGGACTGGCTCGAGTAGGCACCGCGGCCGCGGTGGAGAGGGGAGATCGAATGGAACGCTCACACCGCTGGGGTCTGGGGCTGCTGCCCGTGCTCGCCCTCGGCCTGCTGCTCTCGGCCTGCACCGAGAAGGAGGCCTGGCGCAAGGCGGAGCTCAACGACGGCGCCGACGCCTACCGCGAGTTCCTCGACAAGTACCCGGACGGGGAGTTCGCCGCCGAGGCGATCAAGCGCATCGAGGAGCAGGACTACGTCAAGGCCGTCGACCTCGGCACCGCCGAGGCCTACGGCGAGTACCTCGACAAGCACCCCGAGGGCAGCAACTCGGACGACGCCAGGCTGAACCACGCGCGGCTGCTGTTCGAGGAGGCCAAGCTGAACTGCTCGGCCGAGCTGATGGCCGAGTACGTCGAGCGCTACCCCGACGGCGAGTCGAACGTGGACGCGCGGCACTACAGGCGGGTCTACGAGTACGCCGAGAACATCGAGATCAGCGACCTCGAGGTCGAGAAGATCAACCTCCAGGGCAAGGACGACGGCCCGCTGGACGGCTGGGGGATCTACGCCAAGGTGACCAACAACGGCGACAAGTCGCTGACCACCTGCCAGATCCGCGTCGACTGGCTCAGCGAGGCCGACGTGGTGCTGCTGCAGCGGCTGTGGTACGTGGCCACGCCGCCGCTGGACATGTACCCCACCGCCGAGTGGATGCAGGTCCCGATGAAGCCGGGCGAGACCCGCGACTTCGACTACATCTTCGGCAAGAGCCTCAAGCCGGACTACTGGGAGGACAAGGTCCGGCTGCGGATCCACGACCTGCGCTTCGAGGGGGAGAAGGAAGAGGTCGCGGCCGAGGCCAAGACCGCCGAGAAGTAGCCCGCCGGGGGGGGCGGCTCAGCCCTCCTGCGGCTCCAGCCGGCCCAGGTCGAGGGCCTTGAGCTCCATCGACTGCAGCGCCGGGCTCTCCCCCGCCGCCGCCTCGCTCTCGAACAGCTCCTCGAACGCCGCGGCGTCCTCCATGCTGCCCACCGCCTCCTTGAGCGGCTCGGTCATCACGCAGACCTTCAGCGCCTGGTCCCCGATGAACAGGATCGCCCCCAGCCGGTGGGCCAGGCGGCGGGCCTCCTGGACCTCGCTGAACGCCAGCAGCAGGTCGATCGGGTCCGCCGCCGGGATGCCGAAGATCACGTGGTGGCTGGCCGAGGCGCGCATCGCCAGCTGGATCTCCGCCTCGCTGACGGCCTCCTCGAGGAACAGGTAGTCGGCGCTCATCCGGGTCGCGGTGTCGTACGACTCCAGCCGCGTCTTGCGCGGGGCCAATCGCAGCACCACGCCCTGGTCTTCCAGATAGAACCGCGGGCGCTCGCCCGCGTAGATCGTGCGCAGCCCGAGCGACGGGCCGGCGACGGCGCCCGCCAGCAGCGCGAGCATCGACTCGCGGGGGCGGTGCCGTGGGGCGGCCACCGCGACCAGGCACGGGTCGGCGCACAGCAGGCCGGTCACCGAGCGCGCCAGGTGGTCGTCGTTGAGCTTGATCGAGAGCAGGTCGAGCAGCCGCTCGGGGCTGCCCTCGTTCATCCCGATCGGCTCCACGGGCGGGATCTGCGCCGCGGGGTGGCGGATCACGTCGAGCACCTGGTGCTCGTAGTCGCGGCCGCGGAACGTCCGCAGGAACAGGTCGACCCGGCGGCCGCCGCCCATCGGGAAGTCGATGCGGCCCACGTCCTCGCCGTGCTGCGAGCTCTCGGGGATGCTGGCCATCGCCCGCAGCCGCGACAGCACGGCGCTGCCGTCCTTCTTCTCGATCTCGTGCATCGTGGCCAGCCCGCCCTCGATGCGCGCGCGGAACAGGAACCGGTCGTCCATCGGGTCGACGAAGATCTCCGAGGCGCCCATCCCGACGGCGTCGACGAGCAGCCGCTGGAGCATCGTCTCGATGCTGCTGCCGGCGACCCGCGCGATCTCGGTCTCCCCGCTGGGGCCGTCCTCCATCGCGGAGCCGCGCTCGATCATCGACATCATCTCGCCGGAGGTCTCGCCGTTGATCTCCGCGGTGGTCACCGCGCTGGTCTGGTCGGTGACCGCGTCCTCGGGCCTGCGCAGATGGAACGCGCCGGACGGCCCCTCGGCGCCGCCGGCACGGGACGGGGGCCGGTGGCCGGGGCTCGGGCCGGGCTCGTCGGAGGCGGAGGTCCGCTCGGGGCGGCTCACGTGGTACGACGCCGAGGGCCCCTCGGTGCGCTGCCAGGTCCCGGACTCGGTCGCGGCGAACGAGCCGGAGCCGCTGCGGCCCACGCGGCGCGGCGCGGCGCTGGCCGGGGGCAGGTCGGGGGGCGGCTCGTCCTCGCGGCGCCGCTCGGCCTCCTGGAGCTCGTCGTAGCCGAAGGCCAGCTCGAGGGCGTCGTCGATCTCGGCCTCGCTGACCTGGCGGGCGTCGATCTGGCACCCGGCGTGGTTGCGCAGCTCGTTGATCATCGCCGCGTTGGAGGGATCGGGGGTGACCACCGTCAGCATCGTCTGGGTCGCCCGCACGGGCAGGACCTTGAAGTGCAGCGCGAACTTGCGCGGGATCAGCTGCAGCGTCTCCGCCGTCGGCATCGGGAAGGAGAACTTCGGTGCTCTCGCCACGGCCGGCCTCCGGTCGGGGCGTGGGCGTGCCCCTGGCACCCCATGGTACTACAGCGAGGCGCCGCGTTGGGTCGCCGCCCGGCGCGATCCGGGCTCAGCGCATCCGGTCCCCGACCTGCCCGGCGCGCCGGGCCCAGCGGCCCTCTCCCTCGCTCGCCCGCGCCAGCTCGGCGGCGGCCTCGTCGTCCCGATCGTCGAGGTGCAGCGCCCACGCCAGGTAGTAGCGGTAGAGGGCCTCCTCGGGGCGCTGCGCGACGGCCTCGCGGAGCAGCACCTCGGCGGCGTCCGGGCGGCGGCACATCAGGTGCGACACGCCGCCGTAGAACGCCGGGATCGGGTCGCGCGGCAGGCCCGCCGAGGCCCGCGAGAACATCGCCGCGGCCTCGTCGTAGTCCCCGTCGAGGTAGTACGCCAGGCCCCCGTCGTAGGCCCAGCGCACGACCTCTCCGCCGCCGTCGCCGATCTCGTCGGGGGGGGGCGCCGGCCGCAGCGGGCCGAAGGGATCGCCGGCGTCGAGCACCCGCCAGCGGGCCACGAGCAGCGCCACCGCGACCAGGCCGATCACGGCCAGCGGGACCGCCACCCGCGCCCGCAGCAGCGGGCCCTCGTCGCGGCGTCGTCGGGCGGGGCTCACGGCGCCCCGTCCAGCGCGACGCGCTCGACGATCTCGGTGCGGTGGCCACGGCCCGCCACGGCCTCGGACGCGACCCGCACCGCCGCCACCTCGGGGTCGTGCTCGAGGACCAGCAGGTGGCCCCGGGCCGCCGCCTCGTCGATCACGGCGCGCTTCTCGTCGAGGATCGTCAGCGGCGCCAGGTCGTAGCCCATGTTCCAGGGCAGCCGCAGGTGGCTGTGGGTCGGGATCACGTCGCCGCAGTAGATCAGGTCCGGCTCGCCCGCGCCGCCGCGGACGCGGACCATCTGCTGGCCGGGGGTGTGCCCTTCGGTGGGGAGCGCGTCCACCCCCGGCAGGATCGGGGCGGCCCCGTCCACGAGGTGCAGCGCGGCGCCCCCGGCGGTGTAGGGCGCCCAGTCCACCGCGCGATAGCTGCCGGCGTCGCGCGGGCTCGGCGCGGCGGCCCAGCGCCAGTTGCGGCGCTGGACGTGGAGCGTGGCGGCGGGGAACGTGGCCACCACCGCCGCCCCGTCGCGGGCGGCCTCCTCGGCCGACGCGCCGGGGGCCGGGGAGGTCAGCCCGCCGGCGTGGTCGAAGTGCAGGTGGGTCTGGATCACGTCGGTGACGTCGCCGGGCTCGACGCCCCCCGCCGCCAGCGCCCGCGGCAGCCCGCCGGCGACCGGCTCGATGGCGTAGATCCCGCGCTCCCTGGCGCTCCACTTGGCACCGATCCCGGTGTCGACGAGCACCACCCGCCCGTCGCCCTGCAGCAGCAGGCAGCGGCACGCCAGGCGGATCCGGTTGCGCCCGTCGGGCGGCTGCTCCCGCTCCCACAGCGGCCGCGGCACGATCCCGAACATCGCCCCGCCGTCGAGCCCGAAGAAGGCGTCGATCACGGCGCGGACCTGGTAGCAGCCGACGCGCACCCGCGGACCTCCGTCCCGATTCCCGCGCCTGTCGCGCGGTGGCATGGTCTATCCTATGGGAGACATGGTAGCTCCGCACCCGAGGGTCCTGCTGACCGTGCTGCTGCTCGCCCCGCCGCTGGCCTCGTGCGGGGGGATCGGCTGGGACCCGTCCGAGGACGACGACGTGGCCGGGGACGACGACGCCGACGACGACGTGGGGGACGACGACGGGGCCGACGACGACGTGGGGGACGACGACGGGGCGGACGACGACGTGGGCGACGACGACGCCACGGACGACGACGTGGGGGACGACGACGCCACGGACGACGACGTCGGCGACGACGACACCGCGGACGACGACGTGGGCGACGACGACACGGGCGCCAACCCGCTGATCGGGTCGATCTACGTGCAGTCGGGCGGCGTCGGGTACGCCTCGTACCACTTCGACGCCCCCAACGACGTGTACATCGACTACACGGCGTTCCCCGCGTACCAGACGATGGACAACGGGCTGCCGTTCCCGGCGCACAAGCAGTTCGTCGACAAGGTCTACGACATCCCGCAGCGGACCTTCGAGGCCACGATCGACTGGCAGACGCCGGAGAACACCACGGTCGACGGCGCGGCGTGGTGGGACTACCGGATGGAGTTCAGCCAGAGCTACGACGAGATCTCCGGCGGGTGGGTCAAGGCCTACGCCGCCAACGGGACGCTGCTGTCGACGTACTACTACCAGGTCCACCTGTTCTACGACCTGTACTGACGCGACCCGCTCCGGCGGGAATCAGGCCACGCCGGTGGCCGCCAGCACGAACTCCAGCGGCCTGTCGCGGACGGAATCGTCCGGTGCCATTTGACGATCCCCTGACAACCGCGACCCCGGCTCCTCCCTAAGATTCGACATGGATATCTGGTTGGCTCAGCCTCGAGGGAATATGGCTACGTTCGTCCGGCGCCGACTCCCGCCCGACTTCCACTTTCTGTCGCGATCAGAGCCATTTTCTGGAAGTCGGATGTCCGAGTTCCAAGTTCTGGCGCTCATTGCGCCAAAAACTGGAAGTCGGGTGGATGACGTCGCCTGGGGTCGTGTCGTTGCTGAGGCAACCGGACAACCACGAGATTCGATACCGCGGAGGACCCCGGTGTTCCGTGTCGAGGAGAGCGAATCGATGCTGCAGAGGCTTGCCCTGGCGATGGCCGTCGCCTTGGTCTCCCTGATCCCCGGCCTCGCCACCGCCCAGATCAGCCACGGCGGGACCCCCCCGAGCCTGGACCCCGCCATCGCGCCGACCCTGACGGCCGGGCCGCCGGTGGCGGTGATGCCGTGGGTCGACGTCGCGGCGCTGCGGGCCGAGGACGAGGCCGCCGCCGGCCGCAAGGACGTGGTGTGGCGCTTCGGCCAGCGGATCCACGTGGACCTGGACTGCGACCACGACGGCGTGTGGGACACGCTGCCCTCGGGGGACCGCGTCTGGCGGCTGGGGATCTCCTCCCCCGGCGCGGTCTCGCTCAACCTCGCGTTCGATCGCTACGTGCTGCCCCCGGGGGGCGAGCTGTACGTGCGCAGCGCCGACGGCGGCGCCGTGCTCGGCGCGTTCACCGACGCCAACAACAAGGCCGACGGCAAGTTCGCCACGACCCTGATCGCGGCCGACGAGATCGTGCTGGAGTACCTCGAACCGGCCGCCGCGCCGTTCCCCGGCGAGATCGGCCTGATCTTCGTGACCCACGGCTACCGCGGCGCCGCGGACCACGCCAGGGGGCTCAACGACTCCGGCGCCTGCAACCACAACGTGTACTGCCCGCCGCTGACCACCGGGTGGGAGGACCAGGTGCGCTCGGTGGTGATGCTCGTCTCGGGCAACTCGGGGTTCTGCACCGGCGCGCTGATCAACAACACCGCCAGCGACGGCACGCCCTACTTCCTGACCGCCAACCACTGCTACAGCAACCCGTCGTACTGGGTGATGTGGTTCAACTGGGAGAGCCCGGACTGCAACAACCCCCAGACCTCGCCGGCCCACGACTCGATCTCGGGGGCCTCGCTGGTGGCGCGCGACTACAGCTCGGACTTCGCGCTGCTCGAGCTCAGCTCGGCGCCCCCGGCGGCGTACGGCGTGTACTACAGCGGCTGGGACAACAGCGGCGCCACGCCCCAGGAGGCGACCTGCATCCACCACCCCTCGGGGGACATCAAGAAGTTCACCTACGAGAGCAGCCAGATCGGCCCCGACGGGAACAGCTTCTGGGAGGTGGGTCCCTGGGACGAGGGCACCACCGAGGGCGGCTCCTCGGGGTCCCCGCTGTTCGACCAGGACCACCGCATCGTCGGGCAGCTGTTCGGCGGCAGCGCGGCCTGCGCCGGCCAGAACCCCAACAACGGCACCGACACCTACGGCGCGCTGTCCGCGTCGTGGGACGGCGCCCAGCCCGACGAGCGGCTGCGGGACTGGCTCGACCCGGGCAACTCGGGGGTGACCGCCCTCGACGGCTACGACCCCAACGCGCCGCTGACCGAGGACGACGCCGGGGTCCTGTCGATCACCGACCCCGGGGACGGCACGCTGTACTGCAGCACGCCGATCCCGTTCGAGGTGGTGCTGAAGAACTACGGCAGCGACCCGCTGACCGCGGTGGACCTCCAGTGGCGCGTGGACGGCGGCAACTGGGCGCTGCAGGCGTGGAGCGGCAACCTGGCCACCGGCGGCACCACCAGCGTGGCGCTGCCCGACCTCAACGTCGGCGCGGGGGTCCACGACGTCGAGGTCGAGACCCTGAACCCCAACGGCGTCGCCGACGGCAACCCGGCCAACGACGGCGCGACGTCGAGCTTCGAGGTCGCCGGCGCCAGCGGAGTGCCGGGGCCGCTGGTCGAGGGCTTCGAGGGCAACACCTTCCCGCCGTCCGGCTGGGGGCTGGACAACCCCGACGGCGCCGAGGCCTGGGAGCGCACCACCGACGCCGGGGGCTGGGGCCTGAGCGCCGCCTCGGCGCGGTTCGACAACTACGACGAGGAGCACCCCGGCGCCGAGGACACGCTGCTGATGCCGATGATCGATCTGTCATCGATGACCCCGCCGCTGGCCCTGGAGTTCGATCGGGCCTACGCCCGCTACGACAACCAGTACTACGACGAGCTGGCCGTCGCCGTCTCGGTCGACTGCGGCCAGAGCTTCGACGTGCTGTTCGACGAGTCGGGGTCCGGCCTGGCCACCACCGGCGACGTGCCCGACTGGTTCGTGCCCGACCCGGGCGAGTGGAGCACCGAGTCGCTCGACCTGTCGGCCTACGCCGGCGAGCCCAACGCGCTGGTGGCGTTCGTCAACGTCAGCGGGTGGGGCAACAACCTGTACCTCGACAACGTCGTGATCCACGGCGCCGCCAGCCCCGACGACCAGGACGGCGACGGCTACACCGTGGCGGACGGGGACTGCGACGACGCCGACGCCAGCGCCCACCCCAACGCCCCCGAGGACTGCGGCGACGGGGTCGACAACGACTGCGACGGCGACGTCGACGGCGACGACACCGACTGCGCCGGCGACGACGACGCCTCGGACGACGACGCGGGGGACGACGACGCCGGGGACGACGACGCCTCGGACGACGACGCCTCGGACGACGACGCGTCCGACGACGACGGCGCCCCCACCGTGATCGGCGGCCAGAACTGCAGCTGCCGCCAGTCCCCGGCACCGTCCACCGGCGCGCCGGCGCTGGCAGCGTGGCTGGCGCTGGTCGCGGCGGGTGCGCTGCGGCTGCGGCGGCGTCAGTAGGTCAGGTCGATCGTCATCGAAACGGTCCCGCCGGCGGGGACCTCGAACGCCGCCCGCTCGAAGGGCGGGTCCTTCAGCCGGGGCCGGGCCCCGTTGCTGAACCCGTAGCCCTCCTTGGGCTTGCCCACCAGGTTGCGCTGCAGCGAGTCGCTCTCGTCCTCGTCGTGGTACACGGCCACGGCGTAGGTCCCCGGGGCCACCCCCTCGAACGTCGCCACCATGCCGTCGGGATCGGCGGGCAGGAACACCCGCGCGCAGTAGCGCTGCTCGTCGGGGAACGCCCCGGGTTCGTCGTACAGCCCGAACCGGATCAGGCCGGTGGCGTCACGGACCCCGGTGACGGTGACCTCCACCGTCGCCGGAGCGGCGTCGGGGCCGACGGCCAGCAGAACCAGCAGGAGCGGGATCGCGCGCATCGGGCCTCCCCGTCCCGTCCTACCACGACTGAAGACGCGGAGGGGTTCTCGCGCAAAGGCGCAAAGGTGTTCTCACGCAAAGGCGCAAAGGCGCAAAGGGAAGGCGCGAAGAGGAAGGGCAATTGGGGGGAGAGGGGACGGCGACATCGCGCCCGGGGTGAGATGCACACCCATGGACACGGCTCACCGAGGCATTCGATTTGCGACTCGCTGGATGCCGTCCTTGATTCGCGGGGCACCGAAGTTCAGCAGCAGTCCCAACCGGAGGTCTGCGAGCTTGATGTAGGTCAGGATCTGCTTGCTGTGGACTGGCAACATCGATTCGACGGACTTCAGCTCGACGATGACTCTGTCATCCACGAGCAGATCCGCGCGGAAGCCCTCTTCGAACTCGATCCCATCGTAGCGAATGGGAATCGGCACCTGGCGGGCGACGCGGTGGCCACGGATCGACAGATCGTACAGCAGGGCCCTCTCGTACACGGACTCCAGCAACCCGGGACCGAGGTTCACGTGGACGCGATACGCCGCGTCGACGATGCTCCGAGCAATCCGGTTCTCGACGTTCAAACCTCGTTCCATTCCGTTTCTTCTCCCCCCTTTGCGCCTTTGCACCTTTGCGTGAGAACCCTGTGCGCCTTCGCTCCCTCTGCGCCTTCTCCTCCCTCGTGCTCCATCACCACCCGCAGCAGCAGCTCGCCGTAGACGTCGAGCTTGGCCGGTCCCACGCCGTGGACCTCGGCGAGCTGGGCCAGGGTGTGCGGGCGATCGGCGGCGATCTCGCGCAGGGTCCGGTCGGTGGCGACGCAGTAGGCGGGCAGGTTGCGCTCGCGGGCCAGCGCCAGGCGGGTGGCGCGCAGGGCCTCGAACAGCGGGGCGTCGTCGGGGGC
>CAZOYV010000152.1:0-20609 GCA_964584075.1 uncultured Rickettsiales bacterium
GGGGTCGAGGAGCCGGGGTCCTGGACCGCCCAGACCGGCGCCCACGGCGGACACACCGGGCTGCGCGCGGGGGCCGGCGCCGTCACGTCACTGGGGCTGTGGGAGGCCTACGCGCCCCCCGCCGGCCTGCAGTGGACCGTCGGACTGGCCCACCTCGGGCCGCCCAGGGGTCTGGCGCGCCCGATGGTCGCGGGCGGGCTGGACGGGGCCGTGCTGTTCGGCGGAGCGCGCTGGCCGTCGCGGTTCGTCGGCGGTCTCCACGCCGGGGGCGGGATCGCCCTCGACGGCGGCCGCACGAGGCTGGAGCTGTCCTGGACCCTGGCCGGCCACGGGATGCCCCCGATCGACGACGACGCGGGCTCCCACGGACCCGGCAGCGGCAAGCTGTGGCTGTCCATCGGGCCCCAGCTGGGGCTGACGTTCACGCCGCGCCCCGGTGCGGCCGCGTTCCACGTCGGCGCCACGATCCACGGCACGATGCTGCGCCTCGAGGACGACGAGCTGGAGCTCTCGCCGTGGATCGGCGCCACCGCCGGCGTCGAGCTCCCCGCGCGGGGCCGATCCCGAGGCGACTGATCCCGCCTCCCGGGTTTTCTTGTTTCTCTGTTCCAGGTCCGCGGCCGCGGTACGTTGTTCCGGACAGGGAAGACACTCGTGAGGAGCATCATGAGATCACAGCCGATCCCGTTCCTGGCCCTGGCCTTGGCCGTCGCAGGCGGCTGCGCCAGCGAGCCGACCCTACCCGACTTCGACGCCGCGGCGTTCTCGGACGACAGCGCCACGATCGACCACCCGTTCATGGCGCTGCCGGTGGGCACCAACTGGGTCCACCTCGCCGAGACCGAGGATGGCCTGGAGATCATCGAGACCGCGGTGCTGGACGAGACGCGCTTCGTCGACGGCGTGGAGTGCGCGGTGGTCCGCGACACGGTCAGCGTCGACGGCGAGGTGGTCGAGGACACCTTCGACTGGTACGCCCAGGACGACGACGGCAACGTCTGGTACATGGGCGAGGAGACCTGCGAGTTCGAGAACTACGAGTGCGTCGAGCACGCCGGCGAGTGGGAGGCCGGGGTCGACGGCGCCCGGCCGGGCTACATGCTGCCGGCCGACCCGCAGGTGGGGGACCACTACTATCAGGAGTTCTACGAGGGCGAGGCCGAGGACCAGGGCGAGATCCTCGATCTCGACGCCTCCGCCGAGGTGCCGTTCGGCTCCTACTCCGGCTGCATCGTGGTCAAGGACATCAACCCGTTCCAGCCCGACGTGGAGGAGCACAAGTACTACTGCGAGGGAGCGTGGGTCGTGCTCGAGGAGACGGTCGAGGGCGGCGACGAGCGCGTGGAGCTGACCCACCTGTGGGACCAGCACCCCTGGAGTCCGGGCATCTCCGCCGCCGACTTCCCGGCGGGCGGGGTGGTCGACAACCCGCTGTTCCCGCTGCCCGTCGGGGCCACCTGGAGCTACGAGGTGCAGACCGATGAGGGCCTCGAGACGATCGCGGTCGAGGTGCTCACCGAGACCTACACGGTGGCCCTCGGTGTCGAGTGCGCGGTGGTTCGCGACACGGTGCGCCTCGACGGCGAGATCATCGAGGACACCTGGGACTGGTACGCCCAGGACCTCGACGGCAATGTCTGGTACATGGGCGAGGACACCTGCGAGTTCGAGGACGGCGAGTGCGTGTCCCACGCCGGCGCTTGGGAGGCCGGGGTGGACTACGCGATCCCGGGAATCATGATGCCGGCGGTGCCCGCCACCGGCGAGGGGGTCTTCTACCAGGAGTACTACGTCGGCCGGGCCGAGGACATGGGCGAGGTGGTGGAGACGGGGCTGTCGGTCTCCACGGCGGCCGGGGACTTCGAGGGCTGCGCGCGCATCGAGGAGACCCAGTTCCTGCTCCCCGACTTCGTGGCGCACAAGACGTACTGCCCCGATGTGGGGTTCGTGCTCGCCGAGGAGGACGGCGACGACGAGGTGATCACCGCGTACTGGATGCCGTAGGCAGCTGTCGGTAGCCCGGGCCCGGGCTACCGGGACTTCTCGATCTCGAGCTCGTCCTCCCCTTCGTCCTCGTCCTCGTCTTCGTCCTCGTCTTCGTCTTCGTCCCCACCGGGCCCCTCCTGCTCGACCTCGATGCCCTCGAGCTCGCCGCTGGCGACGTCGAACGCGAGCTCCACCTCCACGTCCCCGCGGCGGCACTCCAATTCGGCCACCGGGCCGCTGCGGGTCAGCTCGAGCTCGGCCTCCACCACGGTGCAGCCGCGGGCCATGCCCTCCACGCGGGAGGCCAGCGCTGCCAAGTCCGGGGCCTTGCCGTCCGTGGCGGCCAGGACCCGGCTGGCATACGACGCGGCGCGCTCGCCGCCCCACGGCTCGCGCGTGAGGACCCCCCCGGCGCCGACCGCGACGCGGAACACCGCGCCGCCCTCGTCGACCACCACGACGTCGACGACGGCCTCGCCCCCCCGCTGGGCCCGCTCGGCCCCCAGGGCCCAGTCGCCGGCCTCCTGCTCGGCGGCCGCGATGGCGCCCCCGAGGTCGAGATCCCCGGCATGGCTCACGCCCGCCGGCCCCAGCAGGATCAGCCCGATGATCAGAACGAATGGTCGGTGCAGGTCGGTCATCACAGGGTCCTCGCCGCGATCCACGCCGACGATAGCAGGGTCACCTGAAGTCGGGCTGAATCCCCCGCGATGGCGGGGTCCGGAACGATGCCGTACCCTGCGGGGGCCGATGTCCGTCTTCGACCAGTGGCGCGACCGCCCGCCGCCGCCTCCGCCGGGGCCGCTGCTGGCCACCCTGGGGCGCACGATGATCTGGCCCCTGCTGGCCGTCCCGGTGGTGGTCGCGGCGGGGTTCGTGCTGGCGATCCGCGTGGCCCACGTCCCGATCCCGGAGCCGCCCCTCGAGGGCGCCGCGCTGGTGCTGACCGGCGGCGCGGTGGTCGCCGCGGCGCTGCGCCTGTGGCGAACCCCCGACCGCTCCGGAGGGCTGGTCCTGGCCCTGGCGCTGGCCGTGCTGTGGCGCGAGATCCACCTGGAGTTCCCGCTGTGCAAGCTGCTGGTCACCGCGATCTTCGTGGGGCTGGTGGGGGTCGCGTGGCGCGGCTACGCGTGGTTCGAGCCGCTGCTGACCAGCCGCTGGGGGCTGTCGCTGCTGGTCGCCGCGGCGGGGACCTACACGCTGACCCAGGCGCTGGACGCGCGGCTGCTGGCGTTCGTCCCGGGGGAGCAGGACTTCGAGACGATCACCGAGGAGGGGACGGAGCTGGTGGGCCACGCCTTCGTGCTGGCGCTGGCGGCGCTGCGGCCCCGTCGAGGATCGTGAACAGCACGAGCAGCGCGGCCCCGAGCTCGGTCCACTCCTGGAGCCAGCGGCTCGGCGTCCCGTCCGGCGGTACCCGCGGCACGGCCGCCGTGACGCCCCACAGCACGATCTGACCGGCCGCGAAGGCCAGCCCCAGCCACGGCGCCGGCAGCACCCGCCTCCAGGCCCAGCGCAGGCCGAGCAGGCGCTGGGCGACCGTCAGCGCCAGCGGCACCAGCAGGAAGTAGGCGTACAGGAACCCCTCGTGCAGCAGCATCAGGTCGAAGCCGCCGGCGGTGCGGTTGTGGAAGTTGGTGTCCCCGTGGACGTTGACCACCGCGAACCACGCGGGCGCCTCGTAGGGGACGAGGTCCCGCAGCCAGCTGGTCTCCTCCAGCAGGAACAGCGCTGCGCCGACGGACCACAGCACGAACAGCGCGCCCCGCCGGCTCCACGCCAGCGCCGTCGCCAGCGCCCCGACCAGGACCGCCAGGGTCGCCCACTCCGCGGGCCCCTGCTTGGCGGTCAGCCACCACAGCGCCTGCGGCGCCGCGAGGTACAGCGCGGCGGCAGTCCCGATCAGCGCGGCGTAGCAGCCCGCGAACACGACCCACGGCGGGGTACGGCGGCGTCGCTCAGCCATCGTCCTCCGCGCGCCCCGCGCGGACCCGCGCGACGGGGCGCCGCAGCGGGACGAACTCGTCCCCTCCGTACTGGTCGAGGTACACGCGCCAGATCCCCGAGCAGCTCGGCCGCTGCACGCAGAGGGCGCACCCGGGCAGGTGGGTCCGGTCCGGCGCGACCGGGCCGGTGTCGGGCCCCCCGAGCTCGGCGCTGTACGGCGCCGCGGCCCCCAGCGCGCACGGGGGCGCGCCGCAGACCCCCGGCACCACGGCGACGACCCCCAGCGCCGTGGCCCGGCGCAGCGCGGGCGCGAGGTGCGGCACGACGTCGGCGATCCGGGCCATCCGCGCCCGGTCGCCGCGACCCCGCGCCACGGGGGCCATCAGCGAGAACACCATCTCCCCCACGGCGCCCCCGAACCGCCGGTGGAGCTCCTGTACGATCGGGAGCGGCTGGGCCAGGTTGTCCCGGCAGATCACGGTGTTGGTCCCGACCTCGAGGCCGGCGCGGAGCGCGGCGGCGATCCCCGCCAGCGTCCGCGGCAGGTCCCCGTGGGTGCCGGTCAGGCGGTCCGCGATCGCGTCGTCCACGGCGTGCAGCGAGACCAGCAGCCGCCGGGCCCCGGCGTCGGCCAGGCGGCGGGCCGCCCCCGGCTCGGCGAGCGCCACGGCGTTGGTCTGGATCGAGGGGACCAGTCCGAGCCTCCGGGCCCGCGCGAGGTGATCGACCAGCGCCGGGACCCGGGTCGGCTCGCCGCCGGTGAACGTCACGTGGCGGTGGCCCGCGCGCGCCAGGGCCTCCAGGCGTCGCGCCACGCCGTCCGGCGTCAACGCCAGATCGGGGGCGTGCTCGTTGGTGTTGCAGAACGTGCAGCGCTGGTCACACGCCGCCGTGATCCGGACCAGCGTCGAGTCGCCGTCGCCGTCCCGGCGGTCACCGTCCCCGGACGGGCCCGCGCCGGCGTCGTCGGGACCGGCGGCCGGCAGCCGCGCGGCGGCCCCGGGCTCCTCGCGCTCCAGCCGCGCGAGCACGTCGCGCAGCTCCTCGAGGCGCGCCCGCTCCCCGGGCAGCAGGTCTCGCGAGCCCCGATAGGCCAGCAGGAACTCCCGGGTGCGCAGGTAGTGCGGTGCACCGCCCCGGCGGTCGGTGACGAAGACCACCAGCCCGTCGGGCCAGCGCAGCTCGAGCCCCCCCTCGCGGCGCGGCGCGCAGGGGATTCCCTCGGGCAGACCGGCCCGAGTCAGCAGGCGTCGCCAGCGCTCGCGGTCCCGCGTCACGGACCCATGATGGCACGAATCCGGTCCCCGCGAGGGCGCCGGCGTCCTGGTACAATCGCGCCTCCCGCAGGAGGCGCCGATGATCCAACACACGATGGTGCTCGACTACCCGGTCGACGACGTGATCGAGCTGCTCTGCTCCGAGGCGTTCTGCCTCGAGGCCTCCCGCGCACGCGAGGAGGTCGTCGACGCCCGCTACGCCGTGCTCGCGGACGACGAGCGCACGCTCCGCTTCCAGCTCGGCGAGACGACCTACAAGCGGACCAGGACCGGCGGCCTCGACCGCAGCGCCACCGAGGACTCGCGGGTGGTCTACACCCTCGACCGCTCCGCGCGGACGCTGACCTGGCAGTACGAGGGCGGCGAGAGCGAGAGGGTCCAGGTGGGGGGCGAGACCCGGTTCCACGCCGAGGGCGAACACCGCTGTCGCATCGAGCGGCAGGTAGACATCCAGGTCCAGATCCCGATCATCGGCAAGGGAATCGAGAAGCTGATCGAGGGAGAGTTCCGCAAGGGCTTCGAGACCCTCGAGCGACGGATCCGCCGGGCGATGGACGCCCGCTAGCGGAGGGTCCCCTCCCCGCCCAGCGCCTCCCACAGCCGCTGCTCCTCGGCCTCCATCTCGGTGCGGTCCCGCTCGCCGTCGTGGGTGTGGCCGAGCAGGTGCAGCAGGCCGTGGATCAGCAGGAACCGGCACTCGTCCGCGGGGCTCAGCCCGTGCTCCTCCGCCTGGCGCGCCACGGCGTCGAGGTTGAGCACGATGTCCCCCAGCACGGGGGCGGGATCGTCGGGACCGGGCTCGTACGGGAACGACAGCACGTCGGTGGGCTCGTCGCGGTCCCGCCACTCGGCATTGAGCGCGCGCATCCGCGCGTCCCCGACCACGTACACGCCGAGCTCGGCGCCATCCGGGAACGCCCCCTCGACCTGCTCGAGCAGCGCCACCGCGCCGTCGCGCACGGCGTCGATCTCGCCGCGCCCCTCGACCTCGTCCTCGACCCGCAGGCTGAGCAGTCCGCTCATCGTCCGTTCACCCCCTTCGGACCCTCGGTCGGGTCGTCGTCTTCCGCGGCGGCCTCCTCCGGGTCGGGCGGGAGGTCCTCCACGCGGCGCTCGCCGGAGGTCCCCGGGCGGCTGGACCGCATCACCTCCTCGGCGGCGGCGCGGGCCTCCTTGTCCAGCGGATGGGGCAGCTCCGGGTGGTCCTCCATCGGCGGCAGCTCCAGGGTCAGCGACGGTCCCCCGCCCTTGCCGGAGCCGGACGACGAGGGGGTCGCGCCCCCGCCCTTGTCCCTGGCCCTGTCCCTCTTCTCCTGGTCCGGGTACTCGATGCGGTGGTGGTGGATCCCGACCAGCACGTTGATGAACGTCTCGGCGATGATCGACAGGTCCTTCAGCGTCAGCGGGCACTGGTCGAGCTGGCCGTCGATCACGATGTTCTGGATCACGCTCTGGACCCGGGTCGTGATGTTGTGCCGGGTCGGGTCCTTGAGCGAGCGGGTGGCGGCCTCGACGCCGTCGGCGAGCATCACGATCCCCGCCTCGCGGGTCTGCGGCTTGGGTCCCGGGTAGCGGAAGTCGGCCTCGACGACCGGGGACTTCTCTGCCTCCTCGGCCTCCTGCGCCTTGGCGTAGAAGTACCGGATCAGCGACGTCCCGTGGTGCTGCGGGATGATGTCGAGGATCTCCTTGGGCAGCCGGTGGCGCTCCCCGAGCTCGATGCCCTCCTTGACGTGGTTGACGATCACCAGCGCGCTCATCGAGGGGCTCAGCCGGTCGTGGACGTTGGTCCCGTCGGTCTGGTTCTCGACGTAGTACTGCGTCTTGACCGTCTTGCCGATGTCGTGGAAGTACGAGCCGACCCGGGCCAGCAGCGCGTTGGCCGAGATCGCCTCGGAGGCGGCCTCGGCCAGCGACCCGACCATCACCGAGTGGTGGTAGGTGCCCGGCGCCTTGATCACCATCTCGCGCATCAGCGGGTGGTCCAGGCTGGCCAGCTCGAGCAGCTTGATGTCGGTGAGGAACCCGGCCCACTCGAACACCGGCACCAGCCCCAGCGCGATGATCCCCACCGCCACCCCGCAGACCACCGCGAACAGGATGTCGAACAGCGGCTTGGTCCCGGTCTCGTCGAGCAGCGCGCCGTGCAGGCTCAGCTCGATCACGGTCAGCACGATCACGAAGCCCACGCCCACCAGGGCGGTGATGATCCCGGCGCGGAACACGCGCGCCCGCTCCTTGGCGTGGGCCAGCGCGCTGGCCCCCGTGACCGCGCCGACGAAGAAGTACGCGGTCAGCACCAGGTTCAGGTCCAGCACGTAGCCGCAGGCCAGCGCGGAGACCGCGGCGAACACCAGCGCGGTCTCGGAGTTCATCAGGATCCGCACCATCACCGCCCCGGCGGCCACCGGGATCGCGAAGTAGTAGCTCTCCTCGGGGATGGTGAAGAACCGCTCCGAGAACGCCGAGGCGAGGATCTCGCCGAAGCGGCACAGCAGCACCGACAGGACCACCAGGATCGCCATCACCGTGACCTCGCGCATCGAGGTCGCGAACTTGCTGATGAAGCGCGCCGCGAACAGGTAGGTCGCGCAGATCAGCAGCAGGTTGAGCAGCGCGACGGCGACGATGTTGAGCCACAGCTTGTAGGCGCCGCGGTGCTTCTCCATCTCGTCGATCGCCTCGATGTGCTCGGGCGTGACGCGCTCGCCCTTGCGGACGATGACCTGCTTCTCCTGGAACTCGGAGTAGATCGTGCCCACCGACAGCCGGGCCTGCTCCCGGCGCAGCAGCGTCTCCGAGGCGTTGAACGACAGGTTGGGCCGGATCATCGACCCGGCGACGTTGACCGCACAGCTGCGCACGTACGCCGGCTGATCGGCGTAGAGGTTGCCCGCCAGCAGGCTGACCTCCATCCGCGCCTGCTGGAGCGTCACGATCTCGCTGAAGTCGTACAGCGCGATCTCCTCCCGCTCGGCGCCGCGGATCCGGATCAGCGCGATGCCGTCGTCGGCGCTGTCGGGCAGCATCTCGTCGTTGCCGATGATCATCCGCCGCGCGCTGCGCTCGACGAGCGTCATCACCATGTCGCTCATCGCCTTGTCGAAGCGCCGCGACAGCAAAGTCGAGCGGTCGGTCTCGGTCAGCGTGATGCCCAGCGCGGACTCGAAGTCGGCGACCTGCTGCTCGAGCTCGAGCGGATCGATCCCGTAGTCGGCGGGCGCCTCGCCGTCCGGCGGGGGTGGCGCCGGCTCCCCGCCCTCGCCCGGGGGCGCGGAGGGCGCCGCCGCGGCCCAGAACGAGCGCATCTGATCGAACGCCTTGTCGATCCGCCGCAGCAGCTCCTCGACCACGATCTCGTCGTGCTCGAACACCGGCCGCGTGGCGTCCTCGGCCTTGCGCTGCTCCTGCACCGTCAGCGCGTAGTTGGGCACCCGGAAGTCGGTCCACGCCAGCACGTCGCGGTCGCAGATCTCGCCGACCTCGAGCTTGACCGCCCGGCTGGTCTGGTACTCGGCCATCAGCGAGGCCATCACCACGCTGGTCAGCACCGCGAGCCCGGGCTTCTGCCAGCCGCGGCCGCGGAACGTCGCCACGATCGCCCGCCCCGCCCGGGACAGCAGGCTGTCCTCGGGCTCGCGCTTGCGCCGGGTCTTACGCCGCGCCGCCATCTCGCTTCCTCGCGGTGTCCGCGTCGTACGCGCGGATGATCGCCTGGACCAGGTTGTGCCGGACGACGTCGCGCTCGGTGAACTGGACGAACGCGATCTCCTCGATCGGGGACAGCAGCCGGGACGCCTCGACCAGCCCGCTGACCTTGTCGCGGGGCAGGTCGATCTGGGTCACGTCCCCGGTCACCACCGCCTTGCTGCCGATCCCCAGCCGGGTCAGGAACATCTTCATCTGCTCCTGGGTGGTGTTCTGCGCCTCGTCGAGGATCACGAACGAGTCGTTGAGCGTGCGCCCGCGCATGAACGCCAGCGGCGCGACCTCGATCGAGCCGCGCTCGAGCAGCTTGCGCGCGCGCCCCAGATCCATCATGTCGTGGAGTGCGTCGTACATCGGACGCAGGTAGGGGTTGACCTTCTCCTGCAGATCGCCGGGCAGGAACCCGAGCTTCTCTCCGGCCTCCACCGCCGGCCGGGTCAGCACCACGCGGACGACCTCGCCGCGCTGGAACGCGGCCATCGCCATCGCCATCGCCAGGTAGGTCTTGCCCGTCCCGGCCGGCCCGATCGCGAACACGATGTCGTGATCGCGGATCGCGTCGACGTAGCACTTCTGGGCCACCGAGCGCGGCGTGATCGCCCTGCCCCGCGCGCTGACCAGCACGGTGTCGCCGAGGTACTCGCGGAGGTGGCTGGCCGGGTCCTGGCGCCGCAGCCGGATGGCGTGGGACAGGTCGTGGGCGTCGAGCTCCTGGCGGTGCCCGTCGGCGAGCAGCTCCTCGAGCTCGCGCAGCACGCCGACCGCCAGCGCGGTGGCCTCCGCGCGGCCCTTGATCTGCAGGGTGTTGCCGCGGCTGCTGATCTGGACCCGCGCCTCGCGCTCGACGACCCGCAGGTGGCCGCCGTGCTCGCCGCAGATCTCGCGCGCGATCGCGACGTCGCCGATCACGTGGCGGACGGTGCCGCGGTCGCTCATGCGCCCACCACCTGGACGGTCACGCTGCGGGTCCGCGCCCCGTTGTCGAAGTCCAGCAGCACCACCTGCTGCCAGGTCCCGCGCACCAGCCGGCCCTCGTGGACCGGCAGCGTCACCGAGGGCCCGAGCAGCGCGGCGCGCACGTGGGAGAAGCCGTTGCCGTCCCCCCAGCGGCGGTCGTGGGCATAGGGGATTCCCTCGGGGGCCAGGCGCTCGATCGCGTCCTGGAGATCGGCCAGCGCGCCCGGCTCGTACTCGATGGTCGTGATCGACGCCGTGCTCCCCGGTACCGAGACCACCACCAGGCCCTCCTCGATCCCGGCCCCGGCGACGCAGCGCTCCACGTCCTCGGTGAGATCGTGCGTCTCACCGAACCCCTGCGACTCGCGCTGCAGCGTGGAGAACGACGTGCGGATGCGGTTCCCCTTCGCGTCCCCCGGAATCATGTTTCCCCCGCAGGATACCACGCGCTCAGCCGCCGGTGCTCCGCGCCACCAGCACGAGCAGGACGGTCACGCGGCCCCCGTCCGCGGGCTGGTGCAGGCCCAGCCCGGCCTGGTCGAACGCCGGATCCGCCAGCGCCGGGAACCACGTCAGCGCCTCGACGTCGTCCACCACCAGGAGATCGGCCACGACCCGCTCCGCGTCGTCGAGGTGGAAGCGCACGTCCTCGGTCAGCGCCGCGATCTGATCGGGGCTCAGCTCGGTGGCGCCGGCGACCTCGCGGCACCACGCGTCCGCCACCCGGTCCAGCGCCCGCTTGTGGCCCAGCGCCGGCAGCCCGCTGGCCTGCCGCCCCTCGTCCAGGGCGGCCTCGATCCGCTCGCGGGCGCGGTCCAGGTCCAGCGGCTCGAGCAGGCGCACGAGGTCCACGGTCGCATACCACGCCAGCGGCTCGACGCGCGCCACACCGATGCCCACGTGGGTCAGCCGCGGGTGCAGCAGGTTGGCCCGGTGGCGCGGGCTGGCCATCACCAGGGTGTGGACCCAGTCGAGGGTCGTGGCGCGGCCGACGTTCTCCAGCGCGACGCTGAACGGGATGCCCGCCGCGCGGATCCGCTCCACCGGGTCCCCGCCGCCGCCGTCGTGGCCGAACGGGACGCCGTCGCGCAGCCGCTCGCTGTGGTCCCGGGCCAGCTCGTCCAGCGGGGGGTGGCGGGTCAGCGCGGAGAGCTCGAAGCGCTGCCGCTCCACCGCGATCCAGCGGGCCAGGTAGGCCTCGGGGTCGGCCGGCGCGCGGAGCTTGCCGGGGACCGTCCCGACGCCCAGCCCGGCCAGCACCCAGCCGGTCCCGTCGTGGGCCACGACCTCGACGCGGTAGACGCCGGGATCGGCGCCCAGCTCGAACCGCGCGGTCCAGCGCGCGTCGTCCCGCGCCAGCTCGACGGGCAGCACCTCGGCGCCGGGGCCCAGCACGTCGACCCGCCAGCGGCTCCACCCGGCGCGGGGCACGAACGCCAGCGTCTGGGTCGTGCGCGGGGACCAGTCGGGGGCCTGCTCGACGTCGAGGTGGCGCTGCACGAGGACCACCGCCGCGCAGCGCTGCGGCCCGTCCGCGGCCAGCCCGAGGCCGGCGTGGTCGTACCGCTCCAGGTCCGGCACGTCGCCCACCGCACCGCGCAGCGCCTCGGCGGCCAGCGTGCCGTCGTAGATCACCGCCGCGAAGGTCGGCCGCGGATCGAGGACGCCATGCTCCCACAGCCGGGTCTGGACCGTCGTGAAGCCCCGCCCCTCCTCGGCCTGGACCCCGCCAGCGAGGACGTCCGCGGCCACCTGCCGGGCGACCTCGTCGAGCACACGGTCGCGGATCGGGCGCTCGGGCGCGGGCCAGCTCGCGGCGACGTCGTCCCACAGGGCCTCGGCGAGGGCCGGACCCCCGGGCTCGTCCGCCCGGACGTCCCCCGCGGCCGCCAGCGCCACCAGCAGCGCGACCAGCGCCGGGCGAGCGCCGAGCCGATCAGCTCGACTTGGTGCGGACGCGCTTCTTGGCGGCGTTGAAGATGACCGAGGAGACATTGCGGTTGTTCGCGACGCTCTTGAGGTCCTTGGGGTGCAGGTGCGACAGGAACTGCATCGCCGTGCCGACCGGGCACTTGGGGTTGTTCACCAGCGAGACCTTGACCTTGTAGTTGCGCGTCCACTCGCGGTTGCTCGCCACCATCCGCAGCACCTCCTCGTTGACCGCGCGGTTGGCCGCGAGCTTGATCACCTCGGGATCGGTCATCCGGCCGCTCTTGACCACCGCGGTGGCGACCATCCGGTTGCTGTCGCGGATCAGGTGCTCGCGCACCTCCTTGTTGCCCACGTAGGCCAGCTTGATCTTCTGGCCCACCGTCAGCTTGCTGATCTTGGCCGAGATGTCGGCCCGCATGTCGTCGTCGATGTCGTCGCCGTGGTCCATCAGCAGCGCCGAGTCCCAGTCGTCGTCGGAGGCGTCGAGGCTGAACGAGAACGCCATCCCGGCCAGCGGCGTCGTCAGATCGACCTCGAGGTCCTGCTCGTCCACCACGATCTGCCGCCGCTCCCTGCGCTCGGCGGCGTCGGCGTCGGGGCCGCGCGTCGCGTCGTCCTCGGCGTGGTCGAAGTACTCGGGCCGCAGCTCGATCCCCATGTCGCGCAGCAGCGACAGGAACGTGTCCTGGTCGACGACCGGCATCGGCGGCCCGGCCACGTCGTCGAGGTAGGGCTGCCCGTCGAGCAGCTCGTCGTCGCCGGTCAGGTCGTCGGCCAGCAGGTCCTCGTCGCCGACCAGCTCCCCCGGCGGCGCCGCGCGCGGGGGCCGCCCGGCGGCCGGGGCGGGCGCGGGCTGCTCCGCGGCGGGGGCCCTCGGCTTGAGCGTGACGTCCGGCAGCTTGACCCCGTTCATCCGCTGCCAGGACTTGACCTTGTCCAGCAGCGCCGCGCTGCACGCGTCGTTGGCCGCGAGGTGCAGCACGATCTCGGGCGTGATCAGGGTCCGCTCCTGGTTGCCGGCGATGATCTCGATGATCTTCGCCGAGGCGGTCTCGGCCAGGTAGCACAGCGTGGCGTCGGTGGCCTGGCGGCGCAGCACGATCGTCTCGAGCAGCGCCTCGTCGTCGTGGTGCATCGCCAGGAACTCGAGGATCTTGGCGTGGGTCCTCGGGTCGATGTTCTTGACCAGCAGCGACGGAGGCATCTCCAGCAGGGACTTCTCCGCCGCCCTGGCGACCTTCTTGTCGGGGTCGCCGATCAGCACGTACAGCACGCTCATCATCACGCGCGGGGCCAGCGGCAGCGCGCCGGTGGCGGCCATCAGCCGCACGCGTGCCGGGGACCCCGGGTCGATGTGCTTCACCGCGTCGGGCGGGATTCCGAACGCGTTGGCGATCTCCTGGACGTCGGGCATGGGAGCCTCCAGGAGCAAGGATAGCAGCTGTCAGCCATCCACCTTCAGCCGACAGCAAGTGGCTGGGTGTGGTCCGCGGGGACCGACGTGACCTTCCGGCCGATCGCGGAGCGCTGATCGCCGAGCGCTACTCGTCGTCGTCGGTCTGCTTGAACGGACTCGCCGAGATGATCTGCTGCTGCAGGTGGGCCGGGACCTCCTCGTTGTGGTGGAAGGCCATCGTGTAGGTGCCCTTGCCGCCCGTGACCGACTGCAGGACCTTGGAGTACTCCAGCATCTCGGCGTGCGGGATGTGGGCCTTGATCACGGAGCTGCGGCCCTTGGGGTCCATGCTCAGGACCTTGCCGCGGCGCCCGTTGACGTCGCCCATGATGTCGCCGACGTTCTCCTCGGGCACGACGATCTCGACCTCGAGGATGGGCTCGAGCAGGGTCGGGCTGCACTGCAGGAAGCCCTTCTTGAAGCCCTTGCTGCCCGCCATCTTGAACGCCATCTCGGAGCTGTCGACCTTGTGGTACGTTCCGTCGTCGAGCACCACCTGGACGTCCACCACCGGGTAGCCGGCCACCGGGCCGTGGTGCATCGCCTCGACGATGCCCTTCTCCACCGCGGGGATGAACTGCCGCGGGATCGCGCCGCCGACGATCTCCGAGACGAACTCGAAGCCCCCGCCGCGCGGCAGCGGGCTGATCCGCTGCCAGGTGTCGCCGAACTGGCCCCGCCCGCCGGTCTGCTTCTTGTGGCGGCCCTGGATCCGGACCGAGCCGCGGATCGTCTCCTTGTAGGGCACCGGCGGCAGCTCCATCTCGAGCTCGACGCCGTACTTGCGCTTGAGCTGCTCGACGGCCATGTCGATGTGCTGCTGCCCCATCCCCGAGATGGTGATCGAGGAGGTCATCTCGTCGTGCCCGCTGGACAGCGTCGGGTCCTCCTCGATCAGGCGCTGCAGGCCGCTCTTGATCTTGTCCTCGTCGCCCTTGGACTTGGGCGTCACGATGTAGGTGATCATCGGCGCCGGCAGCTCGTAGACGTCGAACCTCAGCTCGCTCTTGTCGGCGGTCAGGGTGTCGAACGTGTTGGTGTCCTTGAGCTTGGCCACCGCCACGAGATCGCCCACCACGGCGTGCCCCACCGGGACGGTCTTCTTGCCCACGAGGTGGAAGATCTGGCCGAACCGCTCCTTGGACTCGGCGGAGGCGTTGTACACGTTGGTGTCGCCCTCGACCTCGCCGCTCATCACGCGGAACACGTTGAGCTTGCCGGAGAACGGGTCGATCAGCGTCTTGACCACCAGGCCCGCGAAGCTCCCGCTCGGATCCGGGGCGATCTGCTTCTCCTCCTCGCCGTCGTGGGCCGCCCGCGCGGCGCCGTCGAGGGGGCTGGGGAACATCTCGATCAGGTCGAGCAGGCTGCTGACGCCGAAGTTGCGGGTCGCGGCCCCGAAGATCACCGGCACGAACGAGCCGCTGCGGATCCCCGCGAGCAGGCCGATCCTGATCTCCTCGGGGCTCAGCTCGCCCTCCTCGAGGTACTTCTCGAGCAGCTCCTCGTCGGCCTCGGCCGCGGCCTCGACCATCACCTCGGTGGCGGCCTCCACGGCGTCCGCGAGATCGGCGGGGATGTCCCCCTCGGTGACCTTGCCGCTGCCGTCGGCGGCGAAGGTCAGCAGCTTGCCGGTGACCAGATCGCACACGCCCTGGAAGGCGGCCTCGGCGCCGACCGGCACCTGCAGCGGCACGGCGCGCACGCCGAGCAGCTCGGTGATGTCGTCGACGGCCTGCTGGCCGTTGGCCCGCTCGCGGTCCATCTTGTTGACGAACACCGCCACGGGCAGGCCGCTGTCGGTGGCGTAGCCGTAGGTCCGCTCGGTGTTGACCTCGACCCCGTCCACGGCGCTGACCACGGCGACCGCGGCGTCGACGCCGAGCAGCGCGGCGCGGGCGTCGAGGATGAAGTTGCCGTCCCCCGGGGTGTCGGCGAAGTTGATCTTGACGCCGTCGTGCTCGATGGTGCCGAACGAGGTGCTGATCGAGCCGCCCCGCTTGTGCTCCTCGGGCTCGTGGTCGAGCAGCGCGGTCTGGTCGTCCACCGCGCCGAGCCGGCTGTTGGCCCCGGTGAGGAACAGCAGCGCCTCGCCGACCGAGGTCTTGCCGCTCCCGCCGTGACCGATGAGGGCGATGGTACGGATGTCCTTGGGCTCATAGCGCTTCATGGGGAAACTCCTGGATCGTCACCGACTCGTTGCTTGGTCGAGCGGGGGACCTATGTACCGCAGGGATGCTGTGTCGTCAATGGAACGGGCGCCTCGCGCGCGTCAGGGCTGGTTGCGCTCCCACAGCAGCTTCAACCCCAGCAGGGTCAGGTCCTCGTCGACCTCGGCGATCGTGGTCGATCCCCGGGCGAAGAACCGGGCCAGCCCGCCGGTGGCCAGGACCCGGGGGCGGGGCTCGCCCATCTCGTCCTGGATCCGGCGGCAGATGCCGTCCACGAGGTCGAGGTAGCCGAAGTACAGGCCCGACTGCATCGAGTGCACCGTGTTGCGTCCCACGACCTTGCGCGGGCGCGCGGGCTCGACGCGGGGGAGCTTGCTGGTGGACTTGAACAGCGCCTCGGACGAGATCTGGTAGCCGGGGGCGATCACGCCGCCGAGGTACGAGCCGTCGTCGCGGATGCAGTCGAACGTCGTGGCCGTCCCGAAGTCGACCACGATGCAGGCGCCGCCGACGAGGTGGTACGCGGCCACGGCGTTGACGATCCGGTCGGCGCCGACCTCCCGCGGGTTGTCGTACAGGATCGGCACGCCGGTCTTGATCCCGGGCCCGACGATCAGCGGCTCGACGCCGCAGTAGACCGTGCACATCCGCTGCATCGGGTACGACGCCGAGGGCACCACGGAGCACAGGATCGCGGCGTCGACCTCGAACGGCGCGCGGTCGACGGTCGAGGTGAACATCCCGAGCATGATCCCCAGCTCGTCGTGGGTCCGGCTGGAGGTGGTCTCGATGCGGAACGAGCGCAGCAGCTCGTCGCCGTCGAACAGGCCCAGCACCGTGTTGGTGTTCCCGATGTCGATGACCAGCAGCATGGTGGCTCCCCTCCGCGGGCGTGGGCCCGCCCTACAGTCCGACGTCCCCGGCCGTGACGGTCACGAGCTGCCCCGCGGCGTCGCGCAGCCGCAGCTCGCCGGCCGGCCCGAGGCCCTCGGCGGTGCCCTCGACGACGCGCTGCCCGAGGTCGACCGTGACGGCGCGGCCCACGGTCTCCAGCCGAGCGCGGTAGTCCGGCAGGATCGCGCCGGCCCCCCCGCGTTGCAGCGCCGCGTACCGCGGGGCGAAGGCCTCGAGCACGTCGCCGGCCACCCGCGCGCGGTCCGCCTCGCGTCCCCGCTCGGCGCGGATCGAGGTGGCGATCGGGCGCAGCTCGTCCGGCCACTCGGCGGGCTCGACGTTGACGTCGATCCCCAGGCCGGCCACCACGGCCAGCCCCCCGCCCGGCGAAGGATGCGCCTCGCACAGGATCCCGCCCAGCTTGCGCGCCGGGGCGGCAGGATCGGTCCGCACGACCAGGTCGTTGGGCCACTTGATCGCGGCCTGCACGCCCGCGGCCCGGACCGCCTCGCAGCCGGCCACCGCGAGCACCAGCGTCAGCAGCGGGACCCGGGCCGGAGCGAGCCGCGGCCGCAGCGCCAGCGAGAGGTACACGTTGCGGCCGGGGGGCGAGAACCACGCGCGGTCCCTCCGGCCCCGGCCCGCGGCCTGGGCGTCTGCGAGCACCACGGTCCCGTCCGGGGCGCCGTCGAGCAGCCGCTCGCGGGCCACGTCGTTGGTCGATCCGCAGCGGCCGAGCCGCACGTGCCGGTCGACGGGGAAGCGGGTCGCGGCCTCGCCGGACAGTGCGGGCAGCGCGGGGAACGTCACGGCGGGGACAGCTCCAGGGACAGGTCGACCCACCGCGCGGCGTGGATCACCGCGCCGGTGCTGATCAGGTCGACCCCGGCGGCGGCGTAGGCCCGCAGCTCGTCCAGCGTGATGCCGCCCGAGGCCTCGAGGGTCACCGCCGGCGCGACGGCGCGCACCGCGCGGACCGCCGCGGCCAGCTCGGCGGGCGCGAAGTTGTCCAGCAGCAGCACGTCGGCCCCGGCGGCCACCGCCTCGAGGGCCTGGGCCTCGGTCTCGACCTCGACCTCGATCTTGAACAGGTGGTGGACCCGCCGGGCGCGCGCCACCGCCTCGGCGACCGACCCCGCGACCGCGACGTGGTTGTCCTTGATCAGCACCCCGTCGTACAGCCCCGCGCGGTGGTTGACGCAGCCCCCGGTGCGGACCGCGTACTTCTCCGCGCCCCGCAACCCCGGCGTGGTCTTGCGCGTGTCGCACACCGCGACCCCGGTCCCCGCCACCGCGGCGGCGTAGCGCGCCGCGTGGGTCGCGATCCCGGAGAGCCGCTGCAGGGCGTTCAGCGCGGTGCGCTCGGCGATCAGGATCGAGCCCAGGTCCCCCGTCAGCCGCGCCACGCAGCGCCCCGCCGCGCAGCGCTCCCCCTCCCCCGCCTGCCACTCGACGGCCAGCGCCGGGTCCACCGCGCCGAACACCGCCTCGGCCAGCGGGCCGCCGGCGAGGACCAGCTCCTCGCGGGTCACGATCGTGCCCTCGCCGCGCTGGTCGGGGGGGATCAGCGCCCTGGTGGTGACGTCCCCGGCGGCGCCGAGGTCCTCGCGCAGGGCGGCCTCCACCAGGGGCCGGGGATCGAAGCCGAGCAGGGCGGTCAGCGCATGGACCGGTCGGGTCACCGCTCAGCCGTTCTCGATCATCGCCAGCGTGTCGAGCAGGCTGGCACGCCGCTGATCGAACTCCTGCTGCTTGGACCGCTCCTTCTCGATCACGGGCTGGGGGGCCTTGCCCAGGAACTGGGGGTTGGCCAGCTTGTGGGCGATCCGCTCGCGGTCCTTGTCGACCTTGGCCAGCTCCTTCTCCAGCCGCGTGCGCTCGGCGTCGAAGTCGAGCAGGCCGCCCAGCGGGATGAACAGGTCGACGTTGGAGACCAGCGCGTGGGCCGAGCTCTCGGGGCGCACGGCGTCGGACGAGGCCGTGATGTCGCCGACGTTGGCCAGGCGCTGGATCGGGACCGGGTTGTCGTCGATCCAGCGCAGCAGCGACTGGTGCGCCGTCCCGACCACGAGGTCGAGCTTCTTGGCCGGCGGGAGCCGCAGCTCGGAGCGCACGTTGCGCACCGCCACGATCACGTCCATCAGGAACCCGAACTCCTCGTCGGCGTCGACGTCCGCGGGGAACTCGTCGGCTTCCGGGTACGGCGCGACGATCAGCCGCCCCACCGAGCCGGGGATCCGCGACCAGATCTCCTCGGTGGCGAACGGCATGAACGGGTGGGCCAGGCGGCACACCGCGCCGAGCACCGTCAGCATCGTGCGGCGCGTGGCCGCGGCGATCTCGGGGGCCTCGTCGTAGATCACCGGCTTGATCACCTCGAGGTACCAGGCGCAGAACTCCTGCCAGATGAAGTGGTACAGGGCCATCGCCGCGTCGTTGAAGCGGTACTCGCGCAGCGCGGCGTGGATCTGGGCGGTGACCACGTGGCAGCGGTGCTGGATCCAGCGATCGGCCAGCGTCGCGCCGGCGGGCAGCGGCTCGCCGGGGGCCAGCATCTGCTCGTCGCCGGCGTTCATCAGGCAGAACCGCGCGGCGTTCCAGACCTTGTTGATGAAGTTGCGGTAGCCCTCGATGCGCTGGTCGCTGACCCGCACGTTCCGGCCCTGGGCGGCGTACGCGATCATCGTGTAGCGCAGCGCGTCGGTGCCGTACTTGTCCATCATCAGCAGGGGATCGATGAAGTTCCCCTTGGTCTTGCTCATCTTCTCGCCGTTCTCGTCGACGACGAGCGAGTGCAGGTAGACCTCGTGGAACGGGATGTCCCCGCGGAAGTGCAGGCCCATCATCATCATCCGCGCGACCCAGAAGAACAGGATGTCGGCGGCGGTGACGAGCACGCTGGTGGGGTAGAACGTCTTCAGCTCGGCGGTCTCGTCCGGCCAGCCCAGCGTCGAGAACGGCCACAGCGCCGAGCTGAACCAGGTGTCGAGCACGTCGGGGTCCTGGTGCAGGTCGTCGCTGCCGCAGTGGGCGCAGGCGGTGGGGTCCTCGCGGGCCACGGTGATCTCGCCGCAGGCCCCGCAGGTCCAGGCCGGGATGCGGTGGCCCCACCAGATCTGGCGGCTGATGCACCAGTCGCGGATGCCGTGCATCCAGCGGAAGTAGTCGGCGCGGCGGGCCCACGGGATCAGGACCGTGCGGTCCTCCTCGACGGCCTCGATCGCCTTGCGCGGCAGCGTGGTCTTGCGCCGCTCGCCGGGCGGGGCCGGGTCGTCGGGGTCCTCCATCCGCACGAACCACTGCTTGCTGAGGAACGGCTCGACCGTGGTGTGGCAGCGGTAGCAGTGGCCCACGGCCATGCTGTGGTCCTCGGTGCTCTCGAGCAGGCCGAGCTCGTCCAGCGCGGCGACCACGGCGTCGCGGGCCTCGTAGCGGTCCATCCCCGCGAAGCGCCCGCCGTTGTCGTCGATGTGCCCGTCGGGGGTCAGGATGTTGACCCGATCGAGGTCGTGGCGGATGCCGACCATGAAGTCGTTGAAGTCGTGGGCCGGCGTGATCTTGACCACCCCGGTGCCCTTCTCGGGGTCGGCGTGCTCGTCCTCGATGATCGGGATCTCGCGGTCCACCAGGGGCAGCATCACGGTCTTGCCCACCAGGTGGCGGAATTTGCCCTCGGGGTCGCGGCTCGCCGGCGGGATCGCCACGGCGGTGTCGCCCAGCATCGTCTCGGGGCGGGTGGTGGCCAGCACCAGGTGGCCGCTGCCGTCGGTCAGCGGGTAGCGCAGGTGCCAGAAGTGGCCGTGGGTCTCCTCGGGCTCGACCTCCAGGTCGCTCAGCGCGGTATGGCACCGCGGGCACCAGTTGATCAGCCACTCGCCCTGGTAGATCAGCCCCTCCTCGTAGAGCCGCACGAAGACCTCGCGCACGGCGCGCGACAGCCCCTCGTCGAGGGTGAACCGCTCGCGGGACCAGTCGCACGAGCAGCCCAGCCGGCGCAGCTGCTCGAAGATCTGCCCGCCGCTCTCGCCGCGCCACTTCCAGACCCGCTCGATGAACCTGTCGCGGCCGACCTGGTGGCGGTCGGTGCCCTCGGCGGCGAGCTGGCGCTCGACGACGTTCTGGGTCGCGATCCCGGCGTGGTCCATGCCCGGCAGCCACAGCGTGGTGTCGCCGCGCATCCGGTGGTAGCGGATCAGCACGTCCTGCAGCGTGTTGTTCAGCGCGTGGCCCATGTGCAGGTTGCCCGTGACGGAAAAATGCGCGGTCCCGCAGGGCAGGTCC
>CAZOYV010000153.1:0-20582 GCA_964584075.1 uncultured Rickettsiales bacterium
AGCGAGCGGGGAGTACCCCTTGCACTCGCCAGCTGGACACAGGTTTCTCACGAGCAACCCTCCTGCTGCTCTTTTCGCTCCAGCCACGCGGCGAGCGCGGCGTCGAGCCGCGGGGCCTCGGCCTCGCGGACCAGTGCCTCCAGCAGCTCCCGCATCAGGGCGTCCCGCTCGGGGGGCAGGTCGTCGGCCAGCAGGTAGTGCATCCACGGCCCCACGCGGCGGTCGTGGACGAGCCCGGCGTGGCGCAGCCGGGCCAGGTGCCGCGAGGCCTTGGACTGGGTGATCGCCAGCGCCTCGTGCAGGTCGCACACGCACAGCTCGCCGTGGTGGGCGAGCAGGTACAGGAGGCGCAGCCGCGTCGGGTCGCTGAGGGCCTTGAGCCAGTCGGCGAGATCCTTCATCGGGGTCCTCGTCTATCCGGAAACGCGCATATTCGTATAGGCGGATATAAGCGATCCGCCGGCCCCTGTCCAGGGGTGGAGTCTGGATTCACGAAACCGTCGCAGAGGAGTGCGGGGCGCGCTTGCGTAGAACGGTGGGTTCCCGTGCGACGGCCGCCGACATGCCCCAGATCATCGCGCCGCCCGACTCCGACATCCTGGCGCAATCCGCGCCATTCCATCGGCGTCGGATACCAGAGTCCGGTCTTCTGGCGAGATTCGCGCCAACTCAACGGAGTCGGCGTCGGATACCAGAGTCCGGTCTTCTGGCGAGATTCGCGCCAACTCAACGGAGTCAGGCAGGGGTAGCTCATGCACTCCGTCGGTCTCGGACTCGGGACTCGGGCACGGTGCCTTCCGGTCGTACCGGAACACTCCGGTACCGGCCGAATCGAAGCTTCCCGGACGAACTGTGACGATGGCTCGCGGTTCTCGCGTGAACAGGCGCTCCACGCTCGGATCGTGACGGTGAATCACGATTCTCGCGTGGGGAGGTGCTCCACGCTCGGATCGTGACGATGAGTCACGTTTCTCGGTCCGACTTGGTTGGTCACGGAGCTGGTCCGCGGTGAGAAGCGGCTTGGGTTGCTCCCATGGCTTCTGGGGCGCGAGGGAGCAGCGCCCGAGATCCGATGATTGCGGGGGCGGATCGATAGTTCAGCCCGTGCCTGCTGTGGCCGATGGGGCGGATCAGACGCTACTTGCCTTCCGGCTTCAGGCCCTGGGCGGCGGCCTTCATCAGCCACACCATCTCCCGCCCGATCTCCTCGCTCTTGGCCAGGTAGGTGGCGCCCTCCTCGGGGGTGTCGTCGCTGACCTTGGGATCGAGGAACGGGACGGCGACGCGCAGGTCGGCGCCCTCCACGAAGGGGCAAGCCTCGTCGGCCGAGCTGCACACCATCACCGCGGCGAAGTCCTGCTGCGGGTTGGCGGCGTCGGCGTACTCCTTGGAGAACGAGCGGATGGGGTCGCGGCCCGGGGCCATCGACGTGGCGTAGATCACGTTCTTGCCGCCGTCGACGGTCTCGCCGCTGTCCTCGATGACGTAGCCGTGGGCGCTCAGCGCGGTGACCGAGCGTGGGTTGAAGGCGGTGGCCTCGGTGCCGCCGCTGAAGGTCTCCACGTGGGCCAGCCCGTGGTGGAGCGCGGCGGCCTGGGCCCACAGCTGGGACATGTGGCTGCGCCGCGAGTTGTGGGTGCACACGAAGGTCAGCTGCGCCGGCTTGCCGGCCTTGCCGCGCTCGGCGATCCACTCGGCGATGCGCCGCAGGGATGCCTCGCGCTCGGCGTCGATCGTGGTGGGCTTGCCGTCGTCGGCCCAGGCGGTCACGAGGGCCTCGATCTCGGGGTGCAGCACGGCGGCCTCCTTGGGCGGCTCGGCGCCGCCGATGATCACGGTCAGGAGCAGGGCATGGCGAGCATGGGGGAATCCCTTCACCAGGCCTCCTCCTAGTCACGGCCGCCGCCGCTGGGAAGTGACAGGTCGGTGACGGTCGCGCGATGCGCGGCCCGCGGCCGGTCCTGGTATCGTTCCCCCGTGCTCGCCATGCCCTGCCCCGCGTGCGGGACCGCGGTCCCGCTGTCGCTGGCCACCCCCGACCGGGTGCGCTGCCCGTCCTGCGAGTACCAGGGCGCGCCGACGCCGGAGGTGGCGGCCCAGCTGTCCGAGGCCCAGGCGGTGCTGGAGCAGAGCGCCGCCGCCGACCGCCAGCTGGGGCGCGTGCAGCGCGCGGCCCTGCAGTGGGGGCTGTACTCCGAGATCGGCTTCGTCGCGATGGTGCTGATCTGCACGTCGCCGCTGCTGCTGATGGCGCTGAAGTCCAGCGCGGACGCGATCTACTACCAGGGCATGATGGCGGCCACCAGCTGGATCATGGTGGCGGGCTTGTGCCCGGTGCTGCTGATCCTCGCGACGATGGCGCTGGGCGGCTGGGCGCTGCTGCGGCGCAGCCGGCGCAAGCTGGAGCGGGCCTGCGTGGCGGTGCCGCCTTCGAAGGTGGGGGAGCCGGCGGGGTGCCACGTGTGTGGGGGGCCGCTGCAGTCCCGCGGGACCGCCAAGGTGGTGCGCTGCGGCTACTGCGGGGCGGACAACGTGGTGGCGCCGGCGGTGCTGCAGCGGGCGGGGGCCCGGCGCCGGGAGGTGGTCCAGGACTACAAGCGCGAGGTCCGGCAGCAGTCGGTGAAGCTCAGCGGGACGCTGAGCAAGGTCACGATCGCGTTCCTCGTGCTGCTGTTCGTCTCCCCGCTGCTGTGCGGCGCGCCGACGCTGGCGGTGTCGATGGTGCTGTGGGTCACCGGGATGGCCACCTGGGCGATCGTCGAGACCGCCAAGCCGCCCAGCGAGGACCAGCGCTACGCGATCGTCGAGGTCCCCGAGGGGCGCTGCGTGGCGTGGGTCGATCCCTACGAGGACGAGCCGACGCTGTACTTCGATCCGCCGCTGCCCAGCGGCGCCGAGGCGGCCCTCGCCGGTGCCGAGGAGATCTGGGCGGTCTCCGACTTCGAGGGAGTCGTGGTCCGGCTCCGCGAGACCGGCGAGACGGGCCCGGTGGTGCGGACCACCCGCGGGCTGCACATCGCCGACAGCGGCAAGACCTACGAGGGCAGCGCGCGGCTCGGCGTGGACCTCGGCGACGTGGACACCTCGGCCCCCGCCGCCGGGGTGTGCCTCGCCGTGGACGAGTAGCGCCGCGTCGGGCACACTGCCCGCCATGCCCGACGCCCCCGACGACCGCGCCACCGACCTGTTCCTGACCCTGACCCCAGACCGCGTGCTCGACGCCGTGGAGGCCGCCGGGCTGCGCTGCACCGGGATGTGCTACCCGCTCAACTCGTTCGAGAACCGCGTCTACGAGGTGGAGCTCGACGGCGGCGAGCGGATCATCGCCAAGTTCTACCGGCCCGGGCGCTGGAGCCGCGCGCAGATCCTCGAGGAGCACCAGTTCCTGCAGGATCTGGAGGACGCCGAGATCCCGGTCTGCCCGGTGCGGCCGTTCCCCGACGGCGACACGCTGCGGCGCCAGGACGACCTGTGGTACACGCTCGCCGACCGCCGCGGCGGCCGCGCCCCCGACGAGCTGGGCCACGAGTCGATGCTGCGGCTCGGGCGGCTGATCGGGCGGATGCACAACGTCGGCGCCGCGCGCGAGGCGCCCCACCGGCTGCCGCTGACCGCGGACCGCTTCATCCGCGACGCCGTGGCGTTCCTGCTCGAGCACGACGTGCTGCCGTCCCAGGTCCGGGAGCGCTACGTCGACGCCGCCGGGGAGCTCGCCGCGATCGTCGACGCCCGGCTCGAGGGCGTGCCGACCCACCGCGTGCACGGCGACCTGCACCTGAGCAACCTGCTGCAGCGCGGCGGGCTGCTGCACGTGCTGGACTTCGACGACATGGTCACCGGCCCCGCGGTGCAGGACCTGTGGCTGGCGCTGCCCGGCAACGAC
This sequence comes from uncultured Rickettsiales bacterium, assembly GCA_964584075.1. Lineage (GTDB taxonomy): Bacteria > Myxococcota_A > UBA796 > UBA9615 > CAYRNR01 > CAZOYV01. The sequence goes on from CAZOYV010000153.1 coordinate 3,884, forward strand.
GACTGGGCGCTGCGGCTGCGCGAGAGCCTGCTGGAGGGCTACGAGGAGTTCCGCGCCCTCGACCGCGGCACGCTGAACCTGGTCGAGCCGCTGCGCGGGCTGCGGATGATCCACTACGCCGGGTGGCTGGCCCGCCGCTGGCACGACCCGATCTTCCCGCGCACCTGGCCCCACTTCGGCACCGACGTGTACTGGGAGGAGCAGGCCCGCGACCTGCGGGACGTGCTGGACGCCATCGCCGCCGAGGACGGCCCGCCCCGGGGGGGCGACGGCGAGCCGGAGCTGACCAACAAGGACTTCTTCTGGGACCTCTGATCAGGGCAGCTGGACGTGGAGCGTGACCGCGGTGGGCTCCGCCGTCACCGGCGCCTCGGCCTCGTTGTAGATCGAGTCGGTCTGCCACCCGTAGAGCAGGCCGGCGACCACCACGCGGTTGCCCTCGGGGGCCACGGCGAGCAGCGGCGGGCCCGAGCCGTACAGCGGGCTGGCGCCGTCGCTCTGGCCGCTCTGGGACAGCACCGTGGTGACGGTCCACGTCTGCCCCGCGCGCACGGCGTAGCGCAGCTGGCCGCGGGTCTCGTTCTGCCAGCCCTGGCCGTCGTGCCAGATCGCCTGGTCGGTGAACGCGACGTGCAGCCGGCCGGCGTCGTCCACCGCGAGCTGCGGGTCGGCCCCGGTGAACGTCGCGCCGTCGGCGCCGGCGTACCCGTCGCTGGCGGTCGCGATCGTCTCGTGGCACCACGCCCCGTCCACCTGGCCGTAGACCCGCAGCTCGGTGGACTGGTACGAGCCGGTGATCACCCGCTCGACGAAGTGGGCGGCGAGGTAGGGGGTCGCGCCGGGGCCGAAGGCCACCGAGGCGGACTCGACGAACAGGTCGTTGGGCGCGCCCCAGGTCCCCTGCTGGACCACGGTGTGGACCCACGCGCCGGAGCCGGGATCGAGGGTGCCGAGGTACAGGTCGACGTCGCACGGATCGCAGGGATACTGGGTGTTGCGGAACACCGCGACGATCTGCCCCCCGGGGCCGACGGCGAGGTCGAAGCGCTCGCTGACCTGTAGCGCGGGCAGCGCCTCGAAGCTGAACGTCGCGCCGGCGGTGTACGCCCGCGAGCCGTGGACCCACGCCGGGCCCTTGGTCAGGCTGGCCTCGAAGAACACGTGGAACAGGCCGTCGCCGCCGTCCTCGGCGTCGAGCAGCGTCACGGAGCCCGGGGTCTCGCCGAGCACGCCCGCGAGGTCCTCGACCACGCTCTCCTGCTGCCACTTGCCGTCGCCCTGGCGCACGTACTGCCCGACCCCCGGCGACGCGGCGTAGACGATCGTCGGCGAGCACGCGTCGTCGTGGACCAGCGCCGCGCGCAGACGGCTGTTGGTGCTCCCCACCGACTCGGCCTCCTCCTCGGTGCGGGGGTCCTGCCAGCTGACGGTGGAGCCGCCGCCGAGCCACAGCGCCACGCCGGCGTCGGCGCACGGGCCGTAGCGCAGGGCCGTGGAGCCGCCGGCGGTCAGCGCCCCGGCGCCGATGATCTCGTCCAGGTTCAGCGCCTGGCCCTCGTCGATCTCGAGGGTCACCGGCGCGCCGGGCTCCACCGTCGCGGCGCCGTCCGCGCCGCCCGCGGGGAAGCCGCACCCGTCGGAGGAGCCCGTGTCGTCGTCGTCGGCCGCGGAGTCGTCGTCGGCGGAGGGGCAGCCCAGCAGCGCCAAGAGCAAGAACAGGATCACAACCGGGGTCGTCGAGAGGTCGTGCTTCATGGCCGATCATTATCGCCGATCGAGACCCGGACGGTCCCCATCGAAACTCCTGCGACGAGATCTACGGGCCGTTCTGCCCCTGGTCCTCGGGGTCCGCGGTCGGAGGATCGGGCGCGTGCGGCATCGACGGGGCCTCGGCGAGGGTCGCGACGAACAGGTGCTTGACGATCTTCGCGGTGCGGTCGCGGTGCTCCTGGGTGAACGCGCCGCCCTCGCGCAGGTACATCACCAGCCCCTCGGTGCCGAGGAACAGCAGGCGGTAGATCAGCGGGTCGAGCGCCTCGCCGAGCTCCTCGCGCACGCCGCGGTCGATCACCGCCACGACCTGGTCCAGGGTCCGCTCGCGCAGCGGCGAGAGGTTGGACTCCGGGTTGGCCGCCTCGGCCTGCAGCATCAGGATCAGCTCGCCGCCGTACTGCTGGAAGTCGAGGTAGGCGTCGAGCCCGGCGAACAGCCGGCGGGTCGGGTCCGGGACCGCCTCGGTGGCGCGGCGGACCGCCTCGACGAGGTCGTCGCAGATCTGCTCGTACAGCGCCAGCAGCGCCTCGTCCTTGCCGTGGAAGTACTGGTAGTAGGTGCGCCGCGAGACATCGGCGGCCTCGAGGATGTGGGCCACGGTGAGGTCGCGCAGGCCGTTCTGGACGGCGACCTTGGCGGTGGCCTGCACGATGCGCTGGTAGGTCCGGATCGTGCCGCTCTCGAGGTGCCGCGGGGGGCGGGATGGCATGGTGGTTCAACCACTCCGATGAACACTGGGATGAACTCGGGGGAGAATCCTGAAAACCCCCTTGATCCCAGTGGATTCTTCGTCGTAAACACGATGTATACACAGGAAAAGTATACGGATTGTATACGGTATCCAGGGGAGGTGTCATGCACCGCTTCCATGCGCTACTGGTGTGCCTGATCGTCGGGGGGTGCGGCGGGGTCCCGGTGGACACCGCCGGGACCTCGATGGCGTGGACCGAGCCCGGCGACTTCACCGGGCCGGCTTGGTCGCCCGACGGGTCGCGGATCAGCTTCTCGGGGCCCGGGTTCCAGGGGCTCTACGAGGTCGCGCTGGACGACGGGGCGATCCGCGAGATCGTGCCGCCCGGCACCCGCACCTGGTATCGCCACGGCTGGCGGGACGGCTGCATCGTGCGCCCGCGCCTGGGAGAGAACAACGCGCTGGAGCTGACGCCGGGCGACGGCGTGATCCGCGTGGTGGCGCCCAACCCCCTGGAGCCGGCGATCGAGCTGCGCGACGACGACCTGGTGTGGGTCGGCGGCGGGCAGGAGCGGTGGCTGACCCACGGCGAGGACCGGTTCTTCGACCCGGTGATGTCCCCCGACGGCACGCTCGTCGCGTTCGTCGGGCTGGCCACGGGGGTCCACGTGATCGAGCTCGACAGCGGCCTGGCGGTGGCCCACGGGGGCGCCGGGACCCACCCGACCTGGACCCCGGACGGCACGACCGTGGTGTTCGAGCGGGTGCTCGACGACGGCCACGACCTGGTCGCCGGCGACCTGTACGCGCTGGACCTCGGCGAGGGGGCCGAGGCGCGGCAGCTGACCGGCACGGTGGCGATCGAGCGCTACCCGGCGGTGTCCCCCGACGGCACGCGCCTGGCGTACGTCCGGGACGGCGCCGTGTGGGTCTCCGGGCTGGGAGAGGAGGTGCCGCGATGACCCGCTCCCGCGCGATCCTCGCGGCGCTGGCCGCCCTGCTGCTGGCCTGCCCGGCCGCGGCCCAGACGATCTGCATCGACCCCGGGCACGGGGGCTACGACCCCGGCGCGGTGGGCAACAACCTCGAGGAGGCGGAGCTGAACCTGACCGCCGGGCTGGCGTTCCGCGACTGGCTCGACGCCGACACCGGCGACACCAGCGGCGGCGGCGCGTGGAACGTGCTGATGACGCGCTCGACCGACACCTACGTGTCGCTGTCGGGCCGCGCCAGCTACGCCAACAGCAACGGCGCCGACTACTTCCTGTCGATCCACGCCAACGCGGGCGGGGGCAACGGCACCGAGACCTACGCCTACGCCGCCGGGGGCAACGCCGACGCGATGGCGCACGAGGTCAACGAGGAGGTCGTCGCCCACCTCGGGACCAACGACCGCGGCGTGAAGTACGCCAGCTTCACCGTGCTGACCAGCACCGCGATGCCGGCCGATCTCAACGAGATGGCGTTCCTCGACACCTGGGCCGGCAACGCCGAGCTGCTCGGCGACCCGGCCAACCTCGACGACGTCGGGCTGGCCCACCTGCACGCGATCCAGCGCCACATCGGGCTGTCGTCCTACACGCCGGGCAACAACAACAACCCGCCGCCGCAGGCCGACCCGACCGGCACGGTGGTGATCGCCAGCTACCCGCAGACGGTGGTCGGCGGGATCCCGTTCGAGGTCGGCGTCAGCTACGAGACCGACCTGTACACCCAGGGGGCGCTGGGCCAGCTGGAGATCGAGGCCAAGGACCTGCACAGCTGGGACGTCCTCGACCACCAGATCTGGGACGACAACGGCGCCGGGATCGGCGGGCCGGCGGGGGCGCACAGCTTCACCCTCGAGGTGCCGCCCGGGAGCTACGAGATCTACTTCATGGTCACGCTGTCGCCGCTGGGCGGGGGCTGGAGCGACCAGCTGGACCACGACGGCACGTTCCTCGATCCCACCGACGTGGTGGCGACCAACGGGGACGACGACGGGGACGGCTACGAGGTCGCCGACGGCGACTGCGACGACCACGACCCGTCGGTCTACCCCGGCGCGACCGAGCTGCCCGATCACGTGGACAACGACTGCGACGGCTTCGTCGACGAGGGCACCGACCAGATCGACGACGACGGCGACGGGTTCAGCGAGGCCGACGGCGACTGCAACGACGACAACCCGTACACCTACCCGGGCGCGCCCGAGTGCAACTGCGACGGCGAGGACAACGACTGCGACGGGCTGATCGACGAGACGGGGACGTGTGGCGAGACGGACGACGGCGACGACGACCAGCACGCCGAGTCCAACGGGTACGACGGGGCCTGGCCGGGCTCCACGGGATCGGCGTGCCAGCTCGGCGCCGCGGGGGCGCGACCCGCCCCGGCGGTGCTCGGCGCCCTGCTGCTGCTGGGGGTGCTGGGGCTGCGCCGCACGCGGAGGGACCGGCGATGACGAGGATCGGACGAGTGCTGGGCGCGCTGGCGCTGGCGGCCGCGCTGCCCGCGGCGGCGGGGGCCGCCGAGCCGGCGGACTGGGCGCAGCAGGCGCTCCTGGCGTGGGGCGAGGGCCCGGCCGAGGTGGGCCTGACGCTGCCGTTCGAGGACGAGCTGCAGGCGGGCCCCTACGGGCTGGCGGCGACGCCGGACGGCGGCGTGGCGGTGATCGACCGCGTCGGCCAGCGGGCGCTGGTGTTCGGGCCCGGCGGCGTGCTGGAGCGCGAGGTGGCGCTCGAGGGCCGCCCCGGTCCGGCGGCGGTGCTGCCCGACGGCACGGTCGTGGTGGTGGACGAAGGGGACGCGCGCCGGGTGCGGCTCGCCGGCGGGCTGTCCGGCGAGCTGCGCTCCCCGCGCTGGGCGCTGCCCGCGGCCCGGCTGGTGGCGTGGAGCGACGATCGGGGCCGGCCGGCGGTGGTGGGCGTCGACGCGTTCCAGCTGCAGCTGCCGCTGACCCCGTTCGAGGCGGCGCCGCGGGCGCTGCCGCGCGGTGTGCCTGCGACCGACGGCGACGGCGCGGTGTGGGTCGTGCGCGAGCACGGCGAGACGACCGTGGTGTTCCCCGAGGCCGACGTGGCGCTCGACCCGGCGCTGTACCCCGCCGGCGGCGAGGGGTTCCGGCCCGGCGGCGTCGAGGTGCTCGCGGTGGCGAACGGCGAGGCGATCGTGCTGCTCGAGGCGGTCTCCGACGGCGAGGGGCCGATCGAGGTCGAGCGCGCCGTGGTGCGCGTCGACCAGGGCGGCGCGGCGGGGCCGCCGCTGCCGCTGCCGCCGGTGGGGCCGGTGGCGATCCCGCTGGACGTGGTCGCGACGCCCGACGGCGCGGTGTGGCTGCTGCAGTCCGGCGAGGAGGGCTGCGCGCTGTGGTGGGCCCGCCCGGTCTCCGGAGAGGGGGTGGAGCGATGAGGGCGCTGACGCTGCTGATCGCGCTGACGCTGGCCGCCCCGGCCGCCGCCGTGACCCGCGACGAGGTGATCGACCTCGCCGCCGACTACGCGTTCCACAGCTGGACCTGCACGGCCGCCAACCAGTCGGTCGACTGCTCCAACTCGTGGGCGTCGGACTACGGCCAGGGGACCCACACCGGGCTGCCCTACGACTGGGGCGGCTACAAGTCGCTGACCCAGTTCGACGCCGAGATCGCCCAGGGGTACGGCGCCGGCTCCCACTCGTGGCACGGGATCCTGTCGTGCACCACCGGCGTGGACTGCTCCGGCTACGTCTCCCAGCTGTGGGGCGCGGGGCACCACACCACGTCGACGCTGTCGAGCATCACGTACTCGGTGTCCACGTCCAACCTCGAGCGCGGCGACGCGATGAACAAGGCCGGCAGCCACGTGGTGCTGTTCACCCACGAGACCAACGCCGGGCGGCCGGTGTTCTACGAGTCGTCGGGCAGCGCCAGCAAGGTGCGGCTCAACTCGTCGTCCAGCTGGTCGTACCTGTCGGGGTACTCGGGGCGGGCCTACGACAACATCGTCGACGGCACGCCGCGCGGCACCGCGACCAACCCGATCGCGATCGGCGGGTTCCCGTACGACACCTTCGACGCCACCGCCGGTGCCGGCAGCGACGCGTTCGACAGCTACTCCTGCGCGCCGTCGACCCACGAGTCGGGGCCCGAGCGGATCTACCGCGTCGAGCTGAGCCAGTCGGGCACGCTGAGCGCCACCGTGACCGACGACGGCAACACCGACATCGACATCCACCTGCTGGGCTCGACCGACGCCGGCGACTGCCTCGAGCGCAACGACGTGACCGTCTCGCGCTCCCTGTCGCCGGGGGTCTACTACCTGGTCGCCGACAGCTACGTCACCAGCGGCGGCACCGAGTACTCCGGGGCCTACACGCTCCACGTGGAGTTCACGCCGGACCAGAACCAGGGCGGCCAGGACCAGGACGGCGACGGCTTCACCCCCGACGAGGGCGACTGCAACGACCAGGACCCCGACGTGCACCCCGGCGCCGTCGAGATCGCCGACCAGATCGACAACGACTGCGACGGCCAGTTCGACGAGGGCACCCAGGGCAACGACGCCGACGGCGACGGCTACGAGCCCGCCGGCGGCGACTGCGACGACACCAACCCCTACGTCCACCCCGGCGCCGACGAGTGCGAGTGCAACGGGATCGACGACGACTGCGACGGGCTGATCGACGAGACCTCGGCCTGCGGCGAGAGCGACGACGACGACGGCGACGGCCACCTGGAGTCCAACGGCTACGACGGCCAGCGCCCCGGCGCGACCTCCGGCAGCGCCTGCGCCCTCGGCGGCGCGCGGACGCCCGTGGCCGGGATGCCCGCCCTGCTCGCCCTGCTCCTCGGTGGGGTGTTGCTGGGGATGCGCCGCACCCGCTGAGCGAGCCCCGCCGGACCGCTACCACGCGCGGCCCAGCAGCACGTACGCCACGCCCCCCCGCTCCTCCCCGGCGTGGGGCGCGCCGATCAGCACGTCGTTCTTCCCGTCGCCGTCGATGTCGCCACCGCCGGCCACGGCCTCCCCGGCCCGGTCGCCGGCCCGCTCGCCGACCAGCCCCAGGCAGTCCCCGATCACCGGTGCGCCCCGGCACAGCGCCGCCCACCCGGCCTCGGGACCGGCGCCGTCGTCTCCCAGGACGTGGAGGCGCGGCCCGCCGACCACCACGTCCGCCACCCCGTCGCCGTCCACCGCGCCGACCACCGCGGCGGTCCAGACCGACGGCAGCACGCTCGCGGCGATGGACGGGTCGCCGTTCGCCGGCAGCGGCCCGCGGATCGTGTAGACCTGGAACGTGTCCGTGGGATCGTCCTCCCCGGCGCCGAGCTGGCTGACCAGGTAGTCGGGGAGCCCGTCCCCGGAGAAGTCGGCCCCCAGGTCCACCGACCAGCCGAAGCGGCCGGGGTACGGCGTGGGCGCGGCGCCCACCAGGCGGGCGTCGGCGGTGCTGAGCACCTGGCTGCCGACCAGCGGTGCGTGGACCAGGTAGGCGGCGCCGCGGTCGGCGAACCCGTCGTCGAGCCCCGGGGCGCCGACCAGCACGTCGGCCAGCCCGTCGCCGCTGACGTCGAGGCCGCCGGCCAGCGACCAGCCGGCCGCGTCGCCGGGGGCCTCGCCGACCAGGCGCGCGTCGGCGTCGACCAGCGCCCCCGTGCCCGCCAGCGGGCCGCGCAGCAGGTACACCACGCCCGTGTCCGCCTCGACCCCCGGCGCGCCGACCAGCACGTCGCCGAGGCCGTCGCCGTCGGTGTCGCCGGCGTGGGCCACGGCGTGCCCCGCCCGGTGACCGTCGCCGGTGCCGAGCCAGCGGGCGTCGGCCGCGGCCAGCGATGCGCCGGCCTCGACCGGCCCCGGCACCACGTACACCGCGCCGCCGTCCACGCCGCCGCCGTCGTGCCCCGGCGCGCCCACCACCAGGTCGGGGTGGCCGTCGCCGTCGACGTCGCCGCCGCCGTCCAGCGACCACCCCGCCTCGTCGCCCGGCTCCTCGCCGTCGAGGCGGAGCGCGTGGGTCCCCAGCGGGATGTCTCCCGACAGGGGGCCGCGGGCCAGGTACGCCGCGCCGCGGTCGCCCAGGACCCCCGGCGCGCCGACCAGCACGTCCCCGCGGCCGTCCCCGTCGTGGTCCCCCGCGGCGGCCACCGACCAGCCCGCGCGGTCCAGCTCGGCCTCGCCGAGCAGGCGTGCGTCCGCGCAGGTCAGCGTCGTGGTCCCGCCGAGGGCGAACTCGCAGGGCTCGTCCTGCCCGTCGCAGTCCTGGTCGATGCCGTCGAGGGGCGTGTCCGGGGCGCCGGGGTGGGCATGGTCGTCGGTGTCGTCGCAGTCCCCCTCGCAGATCCACCACCCGTCCCCGTCGTCGTCGACCTCCCCGGGGCCGAGCTCGCCGTCGCAGTCGTTGTCCTCGCCGTCGCACCGCTCCTCGGCGCCCGGATGGATCCAGTCGTCCGTGTCCCGGCAGTCCCCCTCGCAGACCATCCAGCCGTCCCCGTCGTGGTCCAGCTCGTCCAGGGGGATGACGCCGTCGCAGTCGTTGTCCTCGCCGTCGCAGATCTCGGGGGCGCCCGGGTAGGTGTCGGGGTTGCCGAGATCGCAGTCCCCCTCGTCGCTCTCGTAGCCGTCGCCGTCCCAGTCGATCTCGAGGTCGAACCGGCAGTCCAGGTCCAGGGTCGACGGCACGTAGAAGCAGCCGCCGGTGACGAAGGCGTAGATCAGCAGCATCGCGGCGGCGCGCAGCCCCAGGCGTCTCGCTCGGTGTTCCATCGGCTCGGCCCTTCCCGGAGCACCACCCGTCGAGTGGGACATTCCAGATCGGTGCCAACCCGGCGGGCAGCGCCCCGTGGGGCGCGGGGCGACCCGCCGCGCTGGTGCGGTCCTTGCGTCACCGTGGCGCCGTAGTGGGTGGAGGGAGCTGGCGAGATGACCCTGCTGCGCGTCCTGCACCTGGCTGTCCTGCTGATCGCGATGACCCCGGAGGCGGCGCGGGCCGCCGAGGCCCCCTCGCCCGCCGGCGCGGAGATCGGCGTCGGCTCGGCGCTCATGGTCGGCGGCGCGCTGTCGATGGCCTACTACGGGGCGTGCGTCGACGACCTGGTACAGGGCGGATGCGACGTGAGCACGGCGGCCATCGCGCCGCTGTGGGCCGCGGGCGTCCCGACGCTGATCGCCGGCATGGTCCACGCCGAGGAGCTGGGCCGCGGCGAGGCCAGCCCGGCGGTGCTCGCCGCCCGCCAGCGGCTGCTCGCCGCGCGGGTCCTGTCCCCGTTCTACCTGCTGGGCGGGGGCGTGCTCGGCGCCGCCGGCACGACCCTCCTGATCAGCGGCTTCATCGAGGGGGATCTCGTCGGCAGCGGCGCCGCGGCGGTGACGGCGCCGCTGGCGGGGCTGTCGATGCTCACCGCCGGGCTGGTGATGACCTTCGCCGGCGAGGACGAGCTGGAGCGCTCGCCGGGGCTGGTGGGCACCGATCCGGGGACCCTGATGCTGCAGGGGGCCGGGTTCCTCGCCATCGCCGGGGCGGTGACCGCGGCGGCCCACGGCTTCGTGCACGCCGTGTTCGACATCTTCGGCGGCTACTACGCCGACCCGTTCCTGGTGGGCTACCTGTTCGCGCTGACCTACGAGGTCGCCGCGCTGGCGATGGTGATGACCGGGGCCAGGCGCCAGGAGCGCCACGCCGCGCTCGGCCCCCGCGCGACCCCGCGGCCCCGCGTACAGCTGCTGGCCGCGAGCCCGTGGTTCGACCCCCGCGACGACACCGCGGGGCTGTGCTTCACCGGCCGCTTCCGCTGAGCGCGGGCCCGACCGCAAGGATCGGGTGGCTCCCCGCCCGGGCCGCGTCCATGCTAGGACCATCGAGCCGGGAGGAGCCGTGACCCACCCCAGCGACGGCGCCCGCGTGGCGCAGGCGATCCGATTCCTCGACGAGCACGCCCAGGACCAGCCCGAGCTGGCCGAGGTGGCCGCCGCGGTGCAGCTCAGCGAGTACCACTTCCAGCGGCTGTTCCGCCGCTGGGCCGGCGTCAGCCCCAAGCGCTTCGTGCAGTTCCTCACCGCCGAGCACGCGCGCGCCGTGCTGGCCGGGTCGCGCAGCGTGCTCGACGCCGCGCTGGCCACCGGGCTGTCGGGCCCCGGGCGGCTGCACGACCTGACGGTCAACGTCCACGCCATGAGCCCCGGCGAGGTGGGGCGCCGCGGCGAGGGGCTGGTGATCCGCTACGGCTACCACGGCAGCCCGTTCGGCGAGTGCCTGCTGGGCGCCACCGAGCGCGGGATCTGCGCGCTGGGGTTCGTCCCCGACGGCGACCGCGAGGCCACGCTGGCCGATCTGCGCGCCCGCTGGCCGCGGGCCGGCTGGCGGCACGACGACGCCACCACCGGCCCCCTCGCCGACCGGGTGTTCTGGGGCGCGCCGGGGCGGGGCGACCCGGCGCTGGCGCTGCACGTCCACGGCACCAACTTCCAGATCCGGGTCTGGGAGGCGCTGCTGCGCGTGCCCGAGGGGGCGCTGGTGACCTACGGCGACCTGGCCCGCGCGATCGGCGATCCGAAGGCCTCCCGCGCGGTGGGTACCGCCGTGGGCGCCAACCCGATCTCGTACCTGATCCCGTGCCACCGCGTGATCCGCGCCACCGGCGTGGTGGGCCGCTACCGCTGGGGCACGACCACCAAGAAGGCCCTGATCGGCTGGGAGTCGGCGCACCGCGAGGCACAGCAGGCCGCCGTCCCCTGATAGATTGCCACCATGGCACGACCCTGGACCGCGCTGGCGCTGGCGGCGCTGCTGACCTCTGCCGGATGCCCCGAGGAGGACGGGGACGACGACGTCGCTGGCGACGACGACGTCGCGGCCGAGCTCGACCTCTCTGGGTTCGCGGTGGAGGTGGTGCGCACCCAGGAGGACCCGTTCTACGAGCTGGCGTGGGTCGACGAGCAGCGCCTCGCCGCCGTGGAGATCACCGAGGAGGGCGAGTTCCTCTGCCCCGACTGCGCCACGATGCCCCCCGAGGACTGCCCCGAGGAGTGCGAGCGCGACCAGCTGGACCTGTGGGCGCTGGACCCCGCCGGCGCCGCGCTGGGCGAGCCGAGCCGCCAGGTGACCTACTTCCCCCCGGCGTTCGACCACGACCTGTCGGGGGCCCAGGTCGTGGCGTGGGGCGACGGCTCGCTGGGGCTGGCCTGGCAGGAGTGCGACAACTCGGTGTGCGGCGGCGTGTTCTCGGCCCGCTCGTGCACCACGCGCTACCGCCGGGTGGACCCCGGCGGCGCCCCGCTGACCGACCCGGCGACGCTGATCGAGGGCTGGTTCGGCGACGTGGCGCTGGTGGCCGACCCGGCCGGTGGGCGGCTGCTGGTGGTCTACTCGACGATGGTCGGCTGCTACAGCGGCGTGCTGGCAGCGACCTTCGATCCCGACGGCGCCCCGCTCTCCGCCTTCACCCCGCTGGGCAGCATCCACGGCAACGTCCCCGCCCCCGCGCTGCACGACGGCGCCTTCGTGATCGCCGTCGACGACCCCGAGCACGGCGGCCCCGCCGCGACCCCCTGTGCCACCTCCTGCGAGTGCGACTGCGGCGCGATGCCGTCGACCAGCGGCGAGGACGCCGGGGTCTCGGCCTGGTGGCTGGACGGCGCCGGGGCCGCCACCCGCGAGGTGGTCACCTCCAGCGCCGACGGCGACGCGGTGGCGTGGCACCAGCAGCTGCAGCTCGCCGGCGCCGGAGAGACCCTGGTCCTCGCCGGCGTCCCGTCGTCGCTGCCGGTCACCGTGTGGCAGCGGGACGCCGCGGGCAGCTGGTCGGTGCGGGCGGAGCAGGAGCCCCCGGGCTCGCTGTGGTTCGACCTGCGCGCCAGCGCCGCCGGGGACGTCTGGTGGCTGGGCAGCGAGGCCACGGATGCCGAGGACTACCTGATCACCCGGCTGGTGGTCGGAGCGGACTCCGCCGGGGGGCTGCAGGGCCGCGGGTACGTCGAGGACCCCCTGCGCGGGTACGTGTTCGACTTCGCCGTCACCGGCGGCGCGCGGGACGACGGCGGCGCGCGGGTGTTCGCCCTGCGCGGCGTGTTCCCCGCCGAGAGCACCGGCGAGTGGGAGCGCTTCGAGATCGTGCGCGTGGACGCGCCGGCCGACTGGACGGCCCGGTGAGCGTGGCCGCTCAGGGGTACAGCAGCCGGTAGACCTGATCGGCCAGCGCCGCCCGCAGCCGCTCCTCGTCGATCGGCGGCTCGTGCATCTTCATCTCGTGGATCACCGCCTCCATCGACAGCACCACGATCCACGCCGCGGCCTCCAGATCGTCGACCCGCAGGGCGTCGCGCTGGGGCTCCAGCAGCGCCATCAGCATCGCGGTGGTGCGCGCCATCTGGTCCCGCTGCAGCGCCCCGAAGTCCGGGTCGGACAGCGCCATCGCGGCCAGCTCGCGGTGCAGCGCCGGCGACAGGTCGTGCAGCACGATCGACTGGTCGACGATCGCCCGCACCACGGCGCGGCCGTCCCCCCCGGCGAGCCCCGGCCCGGCCTCGGCGATCCGCGCGGCGACCATCTCGTGGACGCTGTGCATGTGCCGATCGAACAGCTCGAGCAGCAGCGCCTTCTTGTCCGGGAAGTAGTTGTAGAACGAGCCGATCGCGACCCCCGCCTCGGCCGCGATCTTCTTGCTCGACGTGCCGTGGTAGCCGTCGCGCGACAGCAGCCGCTTGCCCGCCGCGAGGATCTTGGCGCGGGTCTCCTCGCTGCGCTTCTGCTGGGGGATCCGGGCCACGCGTTCGCCTCTCCGTGCCCCCCACCGTAGTGCATCCGCGACAAAAAGCGAACTCGGGTTCGATTTTTTGGTTGACAACCTGAACCCTGGTTCATATCTTGGGAAAATGAACTCGAGTTCATCTTCTCCTGGAGGCTCGAACGCGATGGCCGCTCACGTCTGTCCCCCCTGGATCGGCTGGTTCCTCGCCAGCCCGATCCGCAAGCTGGCCCAGGACCCCGACCGGATCCTCGGCCCCCACGTCGAGCCGGGCATGACCGCCCTCGACGTCGGCTGCGCGATGGGGTTCTTCAGCCTCCCGCTGGCGCGCCTGGTGGGCCCCGAGGGCCGCGTGGTGTGCGTCGACGTCCAGGAGGCGATGATCCGCTCGCTGACCCGCCGCGCCGCCAAGGCCGGCCTGCAGGACCGCATCGACGCCCGGCAGTGCAACGGCGACCTGGGGGTGGGCGACCTGGCCGGGCGCGTCGACTTCGCGCTGGCGTTCGCGATGGTCCACGAGGCGTCGGACCCCGCGGCGCTGATGCGCGACCTCGCCGCGGCGCTGGCCCCCGGCGGCCGCCTGCTGATCGCCGAGCCCACCGGCCACGTCTCCGCCGAGCACTTCGAGGGCTCGCTGCGGCTGGCCGAGGAGGCCGGCCAGGAGGTCCTCGATCGTCCCACCATCGCCCGCAGCCACGCCGCGCTGCTCGCTCGCGCGTAGGGGCGGCCGTCACTCCTCGGTGGCTTCGACCAGATCGTCCAGCACCCCCCGGGCCCGCAGCTTGGCCAGCGCCTCCTGCTGGAGCTGGCGCACGCGCTCGCGGGTCAGGCCGATCTCGGCGCCCACCTCCTCGAGGGTCCGGCGGCCCTCCATCCCGATGCCGAAGCGCCGCCGCAGGACCAGCCGCTCGCGGGGCGTCAGCGACGCCATCGCGCGCTGGGTGCGGTCCTGCAGGTCGCGCACCTCGGCGACCTCGGCGGGGTCGCGCCCGGCGGGGTCGGCCAGCAGATCGCCGAGGAGGGTGTCGCCGTCGTCCCCCACCGGGGCGTCGAGGCTGACCGCGACCCGGGAGGCGCGCTGGAGGGCACGCATCTCGGGCACCGGCATCTCCAGGTCGGTGGCGAGCTCCTCCTCGCGGGGCGCGCGCCCGCGCCGCTGGGCGAACCGCTGGCGGGCCTTGCGCAGCCTGGTGATCCGCTCCAGCACCTGCACGGGCACCCGCACGGTGCGCGACTGGTCGCTCAGCGCGCGGGTCATCGACTGCCGGATCCACCAGCTGACGTAGGTCGACAGCCGGTGGCCGCGGCGGTGGTCGAACTTCTCGACCCCGTGCATCAGGCCCAGGTTGCCCTCCTGCATCAGGTCGGTCAGCGGCAGGCCCATCCCGCGGTAGCGCAGCGCCAGGTGGGCCACCAGGCGCAGGTTGGCCGCGACGATCTCGTTGCGCGTCCGGGCGATGCGGTCGTCGGCCCCGGCGACGGCGTCGGCCACGCCCTCGAGCTCGGGCAGCGGCAGCCCCGCCTCGGCCTCGATCAATGCAGCGAGGGAGGGCTCGCCGCGGGCCTCGTGGGCCCAGGCCACCACGCGATCGGCCAGGGCGTCGACCCGCTCCGGGGCCACCGGCGAGCCCTGCTCCAGCTCGTACAGCTCGTCCTGGGCGTCCTCGTCGACACCGCAGGCCAGCTCGCGCTGGCGGGCGCGGGCGGCGTCCACCGAGGTGGCGTCGGCGTCGCCGGCCTCCAGCAGCGGCAGCAGCGCGGGGGTCTCCCACGGCGCGGCCCAGATCGCCAGGCGGCGCTCCAGCCGCGCCCGCTCCAGGCGGCGGGTGAGCCGCAGCTCCTCGGCGCGGGACAGCAGCGGCACGCCGCCCACCGAGTGCATGTAGCGATCGATCAGCCCGCGCTCGCCCGCGCGGCGTGCCCCCCCGTGGTCCGTCATGCGACTCAAGGCACTTCTCTCCAGTGCTGACCTAAGGCCTGCCCCCGCGCCACGCCACCGTCACCGGGCCGTGCTACCTTGCTCGCCAGCGACGGAGGCCCCGATGAGCACGCGCATCTACTGGTTCAGTGGAACGGGGAACTCCCTGTGGGCGGCCCGCACCCTCGCCGAGCGGCTCGGCGGCGCCACGCCGACCCCCATCGCGCGGGCGCTGGCCGAGGGCGACACCCACCCCGCCGAGGACCGCGTCGGGATCGTCGCGCCGGTGTACATGTACCGCTTGCCGCACATCGTGGTGCGCTTCCTGCAGCGGCTGGAGACGAGGGCGCCGCTGTTCATCGTGGTGACCCAGGGCGGGTACTGCGGGGATCTGTTCGTCGTCACCGAGCGGCTGCTCGCCGAGCGGGGCCTGAAGCTCCGGGCGGGGCTGTCGCTGTCGGTGGTCGACAACTACACGCCGTTCGGGAACACCCCCGACGAGGCCGCAGCGGCGCCGCGGCTCGAGGCCGCCCGCGCGCGGCTCGACGAGATCGCGGGGGTCCTCGAGCGCGACGAGGCCGTGGTCGAGCGGGAGTACAGCTGGTTCAAGGCCAAGATCCACCCCGGGCTGCTGTACGGCATGGGCTACAAGTACATCCCGGTCAGCGACAAGAGCTACTGGCTCTCCGAGGGCTGCGACGGCTGCGGGATCTGCGCGCTGGTGTGCCCCGTGGACAACATCGAGCTGGTCGACGGGCGCCCCACCTGGAACAAGCGCTGCGAGCAGTGCATGGCTTGCATGCAGTGGTGTCCCCACCAGGTGGTCCAGCACGGCAAGAAGACCCCGCGCACCCCCCGCTACCACCACCCCGAGGTGCGCTCCAAGGACATCGTCGCCCAGAAGCGGCGGCCCAAGCGCGTGAAGGGCTGAGCGCCCCACGACACGGCCGGGGCGCTTGCCCCGCCCGGCCGCGCTCTCTATGCTCGAGCTGGAATATTCGACCGGGAGTATCCCGCATGTCCGTCCGCCTCGTGATCCTCGGCCACCTCCGGATGGGGGACCTGCACGGCTACGAGCTCAAGCAGCGCATCGAGCAGCGGATGGGGGACTGGACCTCCATCGCGGTGGGCAGCATCTACCACGCGCTGAACAAGCTCGAGCAGGAGGGTCACATCGAGAAGATCGGGACCGAACGGCAGGGCAACCGTCCGTCCCGCTCGGTGTTCCGCATCACCCCGTCCGGGAGCGCCGAGTTCCTGCACCTGCTGCGCGAGCTGTGGCGCACCCCGGAGCGGGTCTACCAGCCCCTCGACATCGGCCTGTACTTCTCCCAGGAGCTGCCCCGCGAGGAGATCGTCGGGTACCTCCACGGGCGCCTCGCCGCGATGGACCGCACGGTGCAGCACCTCGACGCCCACCGCGAGGAGTTCCGCGGCCGCCCCCACGTCCCCGCGGTGTACCACGCGATCTTCGACCACTCGCGGGCCCACATCCTCGCCGAGCGCGAGTGGCTCGCCGACGTGCTGCAGAAGTTCGGCGACGGCACGTATCCCTGATCCCTCCCTAGTACGCCGTTTCAGGGATTATGACCGGTTGAGCGGGTAGACACCCGCGAAT
>CAZOYV010000154.1:0-20568 GCA_964584075.1 uncultured Rickettsiales bacterium
GCCGGTGTCGTCGTCGCCGCCGGTGTCGTCGTCGCCGCCGGTGTCGTCGTCGCCGGTGTCGTCGTCGCCGGTGTCGTCGTCGCCGGCGTCGTCGTCACCGGTCGTGTCGTCGTCACCGGTCGTGTCGTCGTCCACCCCGGTGGGGCAGCCCCACAGCAGGAGCACCCCCAGGACCACTGCGATCGCGGGCCAGCCAGTCTTCATCACGCCTCCCAGAGCGGGCTCACCATAGCGGAGTCCTCGCGCGCGCGCACGCCGGAATCGAACGCGGTGCCCCACGCGTGCCCATGCGGATTGCGCCCCGACGCTTTACAATCTCAGTTCGCAAGGATCGCGTGCCCCGGCGCAGGCGGTCCTCCTGGAGGACGCATGACTCGCCCCTCGTCTTCGTGGATCCCCGCGCTGTGCCTGGCCCTGCTGCTGCCCGCCGCCGCCCGCGCCGCCAGCCCCGGCGCGCTGATCGTGACCGAGATCATGCACGACCCGCTGGCCGTCGACGACGCGGCGGGCGAGTGGTTCGAGGTCACCAACGTCTCGCTCAACGCCCTGGACCTGCTGAACTGGCAGTTCCAGGACAACCTGCACTTCGAGTCGTTCACCGTGGGCAGCTCCGTGGTGCTGTCCCCCGGCGACACCGCCGTGTTCGCGGTCGAGGGCGACGCGGGGCTCAACGGCGGCGTCACCGTGGACTACGTCTACCCCTCGAGCTTCGAGCTCGACAGCGGGGTCGACCAGATCCAGGTGGTCGACGCCTCGCTGGTGACCATCGACGCGGTGGCCTGGGATCTGGGCAACGGCGACTGGGTCGACGCGGTGGCCGGCGCCTCGCTGGCGCTGGCCCCCGGGTACTACGACGACGTCGACAACAACGACGGCCTGAACTGGTGCAACACGCACGCCTCGTGGACCTACGGGGACGGCGATCGCGGGACCCCCGGGGCGGTCAACCCGGTGTGCTGCCGGGACGACGACGGCGACGGCTGGGACACCTGCGGGGCGGACCTGACGCCGGGCACCGGGGACGAGGACTGCGACGACACCGACGCGGCGATCCACCCCGGCGCCGCGGAGATCTGCGACGGGCTGGACAACGACTGCGACCCGCTGACCGACGAGCTGGTGGACGGCGACGGCGACCTGCTGACGATCTGCGACGGGGACTGCGACGACGCCGACGCCGGCGTGTTCCCCGGCGCCGCGGAGATCTGCGACGGGGGGATCGACAACGACTGCGATCCGCTCACCGACGAGCTGGTCGACGACGACGGCGACGGCTACGACGAGTGTGGCCCCGACGGGCTGGCCGGCACCGGCGACGAGGACTGCAACGACGGGGACGCGGCGCGCAACCCGGGCGAGACCGAGGTCTGCGACGGGTTCGACAACGACTGCGATCCGACCAACAACGAGAACGCCGACGTGGACAACGACGGCTACTCGCTGTGCGGTCCCGACGGCAGCCCCGCCACCGGCGACGAGGACTGCGACGACGGCGACGCCACCGCGTTCCCCGGCAACGCCGAGCAGTGCGACGCGCTGCACGTCGACAACGACTGCGACGCGACCACCGACGAGCTGGTCGACGGCGACTCCGACACCTACTCGATCTGCGGCCCCGACGGCACCCCGGACACCGGCGACGAGGACTGCGACGACGGCGACGCCACGGTGTTCCCGACCAACCCCGAGGTCTGCGACGGGCTGGACAACGACTGCGACGGCGACATCGACGAGGACGTCGACGACGACTTCGACGGCGACGGGTTCAACGACTGCCAGGGGGACTGCGACGACACCAACGCCGACGCGTTCCCGGGCAACCCCGAGGTCTGCGACGGCGGGGTCGACAACGACTGCAACGGGCTGACCGACGAGCTCGTCGACGACGACGGCGACGGGTTCAGCGAGTGCGGCACCGACGGCCTGCCCGGCGGCGGCGACGACGACTGCGACGACGGCGACGACGAGATCTTCCCGGGGGCCACCGAGGCGTGCAACGGGATCGACGACGACTGCGACGGCGCGGTGCCGGCCGACGAGGTCGACGGCGACGGCGACGACTACCTCGCGTGCGAGGACTGCGACGACACCAACGCCGCGGTGCACCCCGGGGCCCAGGAGGTCTGCGACGGCGTGCTGGACAACAACTGCGACGCCGTCGTGGACCCCCACGAGACCGACGACGACGGCGACGGCGTCACCGAGTGCGACCTGGTCCCGGACTGCGACGACGGCGAGATCACGGTCTACCCCGGGGCGGCCGAGCTGTGCGACTCCCTGGACAACGACTGCAACGGCGTGGTCGACGATCCCGCGGACGGGGACGGGGACACGTTCAACCCGTGCCTCGACTGCGACGACGGCGACGCGGACGTGTACCCCGGGGCGCCCGAGGTCTGCGACGGGGTGCTGGACAACAACTGCGACGGCACCGACGACCCGCTGGAGGTCGACGACGACGGCGACGGCCACACCGAGTGCGAGGGCGACTGCGACGACGCCAACGCCGCCAAGTTCCCCGGCAACCCGGAGATCTGCGACGGGCTGGACAACGACTGCGACGGGTCGGTGCCCGCCGACGACGTCGACCTCGACGGTGACGGCTACCTGGTGTGCGAGGGCGACTGCGACGACGCCAACCCGCAGACCTGGCCGGGGGCCCCCGAGCAGTGCGACGGGCTGGACAACGACTGCGACGACGACGTCGACGAGGACACCGGGCAGGACCTCGACGGCGACGGCTACAACCCGTGCCAGGGGGACTGCGACGACAACGACGCGACGGTCAACCCCGGCGCCCCGGCCGAGCTGTGCGACGGCAAGGACACCGACTGCGACGGCACCACGCCCGCCGACGAGGCCGACGCCGACGGTGACGGCTGGCGGATCTGCGAGGGGGACTGCGACGACGAGGACGCCTGGTACAACCTGGACGACGCGGACGGTGACGGGTGGGACACCTGCGACGGGGACTGCGACGACGGGGACGCCGGGCTGGAGCTCGACGACGTCGACCAGGACGGCTACAGCACCTGCGACGGGGACTGCAACGACTTCAACAACTCGCTGGACCCGGCCGACGACGACGGCGACGGGTTCTCGACCTGCGACGGGGACTGCGCCGACGGCGACGCCCAGCGGTTCCCGGGCAACCCGGAGGTCTGCGACGGGATCGACAACGACTGCGACGTCACGACCAACGAGCTGGTGGACGACGACCTCGACGGGTTCCACGAGTGCGACGGGGACTGCGACGACTACGACGACACGGTCTACCCGGGCGCCGAGGAGCTGTGCGACGGGCTGGACAACGACTGCGATCCCGCGACCAACGAGCTGATCGACGACGACGGCGACGGGTTCTCGATCTGCGATGGCGACTGCGACGACGGCGACGACCTGGTGTTCCCCGGGTTCGTCGAGCTGTGCGACGGGATCGACAACGACTGCGACGACTTCATCCCGGCCACGGAGGTCGACGCCGATGGTGACGGGTTCATGGTCTGCGACGCCGACTGCGACGACGACGACGACACCGTCTACCCGCTGGCCCCGGAGCTGTGCGACGGGCTGGACAACAACTGCAACGGGGTGATCGACGAGGGCACCGGGATCGACAGCGACGGCGACGGCTACAACGCCTGCGAGGGCGACTGTGACAACACCAACGCCGACGTCTACCCCGGCGCCCCGGAGCTGTGCGACGGCCTCGACGACGACTGCGACGGGGTCGTGCCGGCGGACGAGACCGACGCCGACGGCGACGGCTGGATGATCTGCGACGGGGACTGCGACGACACCGACTCGCAGCTCAACCTCGACGACGTCGACGGCGACGGCTGGACCACCTGCGACGGGGACTGCAACGACGGCTTCGCCAGCCAGAACCTCGACGACGCCGACGGCGACGGCTGGACCACCTGCGACGAGCCCCCCGACTGCGACGACACCGACGCCGCCCTCAACCCCGGGGACGCCGACGGCGACGGCGTCAGCACCTGCGACGAGCCCCCCGACTGCGACGACGCCGACGACACCGTCTACCCCGGCGCCGACGAGGTCTGCGACGAGGGCGTGGACAACGACTGCGACGGGGTCGCCGACGACGTCGACGCCGACGGCGACGGCTACGTGGCCGAGGCCTGCGGCGGCGACGACTGCGACGACTCGGACCCGGCCGTCCACCTCGGCGCGAGCGAGGTCTGCGACGACGGGATCGACAACGACTGCGACGGCGACATCGACGGCGAGGACAGCGCCTGCGAGGGCGGCGACGACGACGACGCGGACGACGACGACGCCGCGGACGACGACGACTGCAGCTGCCGGGTCGCCCGCCTCGACGGACCGCCCCCGTCGCTGGCGGCGCTGGCGGTGCTGGTCCTCGGCGCAGTGATGCGGCGGCTGCGGTGGCGGGGCTGAGCCGGTTGGTATACTGCGACAGGAGCGAGGTGGGACCCATGCGCAGGACGATCGGATCGGGCTTGGTCGCGGCGGCCCTGGTGCTGCTCGGGTGCCCCGAGGAGACCGTACCGCCCCCGACGTTCAACGAGCTCCCCGAGGTGCACGCGGAGCTCAACGACGGCGACCCGTTCGACAACGGCGCGTCGATCAACCTCGAGATCCGCGACGGGGACGGGGAGCTGTGCGCGCTGACCGTGGAGTTCTCGCTGGACGACGGGGCCAGCTACCAGCCCGCGACGGTTCCCCAGATCACGGGCGGCACGCTGCACGAGCTGGCGTGCCCCGAGACCGCCGAGGAGTACGCCATGGTGTGGGACACCGCGGTGGACCTCGAGGGGGCCAGCGCCACCCGGGCGCTGCTGCGCTTCCAGGTCGAGGACGCCACCGAGCCCGGCCCGCCCCAGCACCTGGTGATCCCACTGGTCACCAGCGACGTGGTGGTCGGCGGGGGGTTCGTGGACCGGCCCAACGCGCAGGGCGCGCAGTGGGGCTTCATCCGGGTGATGCTGGCCAACCTCGACGTCTCCTCCGACGGCGTCGTGGTGACCGAGCAGGTCCTGGACGGCGGGTACTCGCTGATCGAGGAGCAGGGCCCGCCCCACAGCTGGGAGTACGCGCTGCCGACGCCGCCGCCCGAGGGGCACTTCGTGCCGCTGGACGACGCCACCCCCGGCGGCGACGGCGAGGCCGCGTTCTACCTGCCCACGGTGTACAGCGACGGCGACGGCTCGGGCAGCTACGCCGCCGGCGACCCGTTCGTCGGGGTCTCCGCGGGACGGTTGGTCGCCTACCTGCGGCCCACCGGAAACTGGATCGAGGAGGGCTGGCACGTCCTGGAGTTCGACGTGTTCGACCCCGACGCCGCGATCGCCACGGCGCCGATCGACACCGACGTGCCGATCCACCTCAAGGGCTACCCCGTGGAGGACGGCGCGGTGGTCCTCGGCGTCGGAGTCCCGGCGATCGACGCCCAGCCGCACCGCTGCGGGCTGATGCCGCTGGTCGAGGGGCCGTCGATCCCGTCGAGCAACTACGAGATGGTCTCGGTGCCGTTCGACCAGGTCCCCACCGAGGTGACGATCCCGGTGGAAGACGGCTGGATCAAGAGCACCCACTGGGTCGAGGACCACGGCTGGCCCAACTTCGCCGACGTGGCGGCCCACGAGGCGCTGCACCTCTACCGGGACCTGGACGGCAACGAGGTCGCGAGCTACCAGGAGCCGGTGACCCACGTGGGGATCCACCCGGCCGACGGGCGGCTGCTGAGCCTGTGGTACCTGGACGGCCCGATGGACTGGGAGTCGCTGTTCCGCTGGTCGATCGACGAGTGCTGGCGCGGCTTCAACGTCGTGACGCTGCCCGAGCTGATCGATCCGGGCCCGCCGGACGAGCCGTACCACCGCTACGAGTGCCACCCGCTGGACGCGGGCCTGACGGTGGAGTTCGTCGCACCCTGAGCCGCGGGCCCGGCGACCACTGCCTTTTCTATCAATGGGGACCGGGGTCGATCCCGTGCTATGGTTGGGGTGGAGGAGGTGCCGAACCATGCATCGGATCCTCACCATCCTGTCGATCTCGCTCGCGATCTCCGTCGCGGGGAGCGCGTCGGCGGCCGCGGGCCAGGCCGACCCGCTGACCCCCGAGCTGCTCGAGGACGCCCCCGGCGCGGTGGCGCTGTTCCACCCCAGCAACGCCCGCAGCCTGCAGCTGCTGGACCAGCTCGCCGAGCGGTCCTCGGGCGAGCTGCTCGCCGTGTGCGTCGGCGCCGGCTGCACCGCCGAGATCGCGGTCCGCACCGCCCACCAGCGCGGGTGGCCGTTCCGGCTGGCGTACGATCCCAGCGGCGAGATCAGCCTCGCACAGCTGGGGGTCCGCGCTGCCGGCTCGGTGGTCGCCCCCGACGTCGCGGCGCCACCTGCCGCGGAGCAGGCCGGGACCCTCGACGAGGGCCTCGCGGCCGTGGCGCCACCGGCCCTGACCCAGACGATCGCGTCGCCGCTCTCGTCGGCCCGTAGCGCCGGGGTGGCCGCCGCGGCCCCGGCCGCGCTGCGTCCCACTCCCCGGGCGATGAACAACTCGCTGGCGGGCCCCGGCCCGCTGCCGGCGGCGACGGTGCGCGACGCGCTGTTCGTCGCCGTGCCGCTGGTCCTGGTCGGGTTCGGCGGGGCCGCGCTGGTGTTCGGCGCGCGCCGCCGCCGCCGCGACGACGGCGACGACGCCACCGAGGCCGAGCGGATCGAGCAGTACGTCCGCGCCAAGCACGGCCGCAAGGCGCCCCCCCGCCGCGATCCCTAGGCGCACCGTGGCCCGCCACCCCGGCCTCGGGCCTTCCCGCGCGTGACGCGTTCGTTGACGCCTCCCCCGGGCCCCGATAGGGTGTGTGTGGGGAGATCGGGATGAGCATCAGGATCCTCCAGCTGTGGTGTGGACTGGCGTGTGGCGTGCTGCTGGCGGGGTGTCCGGTGGAGCCCCCCGGCGACGACGACAGCTGGCCCGACGTGGACGACGACGACGCGGCGGACGACGACGCCGGCGACGACGACACCGGCGGCGGCGACGACGACGCGGCCGACGACGACGCGGGCCCGACCGACGAGGACATGGACGGCTGGTCGGTCGAGGACGGCGACTGCGACGACCACAACGCCGCGGTCAACCCCGGCGCCACCGAGGTCGTCGACGGCGTCGACAACGACTGCGACGGCCTGATCGACGAGGGCAGCGACACGTTCGACGACGACGGCGACGGGTGGAGCGAGGCCGACGGCGACTGCGACGACGCCAACCCCTGGATCAGCCCCGAGGCCGAGGAGACGGTGGACGGGGTCGACCAGGACTGCGACGGCGTGATCGACAACGACACCGAGGTCTACGACGACGACGGCGACGGCTACACCGAGCTCGACGGCGACTGCGACGACTACGACCCGTCGGTGCTGCCCGGGATGATGGAGCTGCCCAACGGGATCGACGACGACTGCGACGGGACGATCGACGAGGGCACCGACTGGTACGACGACGACGGCGACGGCTGGACCGAGCTGCTCGGCGACTGCGACGACGCCGACCCCGACGTGCACCCCTACGCCCCCGAGGACGGCGGGACCGGCACGTTCCAGGGCAACGGGATCGACGACAACTGCAACGGCGTGGTGGACGACGGCACCACCGGCTACGACGACGACGGCGACGGGTACAGCGACGACGCCGGCGACTGCGACGACTTCAACCCGCTGAACTTCCCGGGCAACTACGAGGACCCGTGGGACGGGATGGACAACGACTGCGACGGCCAGGTCGACGAGCCCACCGAGTGCGACTGCCCGACCACCGGGTCGTACGCCTCGGCCGTCGACGCCTGCATCGGGCTGCTCGGCGAGAGCATCTACGGCAACGCCCAGCAGTACCTGATCAACAACGCCTACGGCTCCGCGATCTCGCCCCACTTCGGCTGCCAGCTGCTGGTGCTGCACACCGGCGCGATGTGGGAGAACCCGGCCGAGATCGGCCAGTGGGTCTCCGGCACCTCGGTCACCGAGTGGGACTTCACCGGGGCGGCCAGCTGCGGCTCGCCGACGCCGCCGCAGAACGACACCAAGTACGACCTGACGTACCTGACGATGACGCTGCAGGTCCCGGCCAACACCTACTCGTTCTCGGTGGACTTCTTCTTCGCCACCACCGAGTACCCCGAGTGGGTCTGCACCGCGTTCAACGACACCTTCGAGATCTACCTGGAGAGCTCGGCGCTGAACCCGGCCGACTACCCCGACCACGACGGCGACGGGGTCCAGGAGGGCAACATCGCGTTCGACGGGGTGGGGCTGCCGATCACGGTCAACAACGACTTCTTCGTCGTGACCGCGTGCTCGACGATGTACAACATCCCGGGCTTCGGCTTCGCCTGCGGGGGCCCCACCGGCAACAGCAACGACGCCGGCGCCACCGGCTGGCTGACCACCACCGCGCCGGTCAGCCCGGGCGAGACGATCACGCTGAAGTTCTCGCTGTGGGACGAGGGCGACGGGGTGTGGGACTCGGTGGTGTTCGTCGACAACTTCCAGTGGCACACCACGCCGGTGACGGATCCGCAGACCCAGTGAGCCCCCGGGGCCGCGAAGGGCGACCCCAGATTCGCCTCCGGAGTGGCCGGAATATTGCTTCCCCTCCGCGTGCTGATGGCAGCGCCGGGAGGAACGACCGATGGGACTGTGGATCATGGTGGCTTGGCTGGTGCTCGCGACCCTCATCGCGGTGGGTGGGACCGCGCTGGCGCTGAGGCGCTCGCGGGTCCGCCTGGAGTCGTTCGAGGACTCGATCCCGCCGATGGAGCCGTGGGACGACGATCCCGCTGCGTGACGCCCGCCGGACCGGCTACCAGATCTGCCCGGAGGGGAGCAGCACGCCGCGCAGGTCGTGGCGCGTGAGGATCTCCTCGCACTCGCCCGAGGGCCGGCAGGCGAACACCTGGTTGCGGGTCGAGCTCTCCCAGTCGGAGTCGTGGAACAGCGCCAGCGGCTCGTCGCTGCCATGGGCGAAGCTCTCGCCCTGCAGGGACCGAACCGAGGTGTCGCCCACCACCAGCGCGCCGTCGCGGTACCACACCGGGGTGTCGCGATCACCGGACCCGGCGTAGGCGCGGAAGAACGCGCCCTGATCGCCGTCGGGGTGGGGGTAGGCGTCCCAGGCGACGCCGTCGGCGCCGTCCGGCGTGCCGATCTCCACGGGGCCGTTCCCGTCGAGGCCGTCCCACCACCACACCACGTCGTCGCGCTCGATCAGGACGCCGCCGTCGCCGGCCCAGCCCATCACGTGCTCGCCGAACTCCAGCGCCGCACCCATCTGCGCCGGGCCGTCGCGCGACGCGATCGTCGGGGTCCCGCCGCCCCGGAGCAGCACGCGGGTGCCGGCGGGCTCGGGCTGCACGAAGCCCGACTCCACGTCGGCGGACAGCGGTCCGTCCGCGGGCATCGCGTAGTCCACCGTGGCGCCGCTGTCCGGGTCCAGCGCCAGGAACTGCAGGCGACCGCCCGGGTCGGCGTGGCGCAGCAGCAGGTCCCCGTCGGGGAGCACGGCCAGCAGCCCGGGCGCATCGAGCCCGCCGAGCCGGTCCGGCCCGACGCTGCCGTCGGCCTCGACCACCACCAGCTCCTCGCCACGGCCGCCGTGCTCGACGGGCAGCAGCCAGTGCACGGCCACGCGGCCGTCGCCGAGGGTCCGCGCGGCGTACACGCCGCCGTAGGGGCCGGTGCCGTCGAACGAGTCGGCGAGGTAGTACCCCAGCAGGTGGGGCTCGCCGGTGGAGAGATCGAGGCGGTACAGCTCCTGGACCCAGGGCTCGTAGATCGGGAATTCGGCGCCGTAGATCCCGGAGTGGGCGTCCACCTCGGCGATGAACAGCAGCTCGTCGGCGCCGGGCTGGGGGGGCAGCGCCCAGTCGATCCAGCGGGCCTCGTCGGGGCAGTACAGCTCCTCGGACGCGCCGCCGCCGAGCGGGACGCGGTACAGGCAGTGGGGGTGCTGCGGGTAGCCGCCCTCGTCCGGCGCGGCGCCGCCGAGGATCACGGCCCAGCCGTCGAGGCCGTCGCCGTCGCCCCCGGGCGTCTCGCTGCAGCCCAGCACGGCGAGACACAGCGCGATGACCACGAGCCGTGGGGTGCGTGATTCCATCTCGTCCTCCCGTGGGGGGGGGGCGTTGCACGGTCCGCACCAGTGTAGCGGGCACGGGGCCGATCGGCGGGGTGTTGACTTCTCCTGTGAACGAGGTTAACACTGTGTACGACGTTCACAGGGAGGCCGAGGTGACCCCACCCGAGGACCTGATCGGGATCTACGAGATCGCGGAGATGGCGGGCGTGACCCGCGCCGCGGTGGCCAACTGGCGCAACCGCTTCCGCGACTTCCCCGCGCCCGCCGCCGAGCTCCGCTCGGGGCCGGTGTTCCACCGCGCCCAGGTCCGCCGCTGGCTGGGCAAGCGCCGCGGCGGGGTGGCCCGCGTGATCGCACTGACCAACCTCAAGCGCGGCGTGGGGACCACGACCTCGGCGGTGGCGCTGGCCGAGATCCTGGCCGGCGACCTGCGACACAGGGTGCTGGTCCTGGACCTGGACCGGCAGGCCGACGCCTCGCTGCGGCTGCTCGGCGCCGAGCGCTGGCGCAAGCTGCACGACAAGGGGCGCACCGTGGCGCGGCTGATCGAGGACGCGCTGGACGAGACCGGGCGCAAGCCGATCAAGCCCGAGTCGCTGATCGTGCGCGGCGCCTCGCCCGTGGCCGACGCGCGCAGCCTCGACCTGCTGCCCGCCACGCTGGAGCTGACCGAGGTGCTGCGCCGCTGGGAGCGGACGCCGGCGGGGCCGGAGTACCGCGTCGACCCCACCGCGGTGCTGGCCCACGCGCTGGCCGGGGTGATCGACGAGTACGACTACGTCGTGGTCGACCTGCCCCCCGATCTGGGGCTGCTGGCGCTCAACGGCCTGCGGCTCGCCACCGGCTACGTGATCCCGGTCTCACCCGACGAGATGGCGTCGTGGGGCGTGGGCCGGATCGCCCGCGGGGTGGCCGCGTTCTCCGACCAGATCGGCGAGACGATCCGCCCGCTGGGGCTGCTGCAGGCCCGCGTCGGGGAGGACGATGGGTTGCCCAGCAAGCGCCGCCGCCGGTGGCGCAAGGACCCCGTGGCGTGGCTC
Organism: uncultured Rickettsiales bacterium; assembly: GCA_964584075.1. Lineage (GTDB taxonomy): Bacteria > Myxococcota_A > UBA796 > UBA9615 > CAYRNR01 > CAZOYV01. The sequence continues at coordinate 11,154 of CAZOYV010000154.1, forward strand.
GACACCGTGGTCCCCGAGCACCCCGAGCCGATCCCGGCGCCGCGCAAGGAGCCGTTCGAGACTTGCCAGGCGCGCTACGGTGATGGAGATCTGTACCAGGCGTACCTCAACCTCGCCGAGGAGCTGCGCACCGCGCTGGAGCCGACCTCCAAGCAGGACGCGCCGCCGGCCGAGGAGCCCGGGGAGCCCGAGGAGGACGATGACGGGGCCGATCCGCTACCGGAGCCTGGCGATGACTGAGCTGCTGCTCGACGAGGCGATCACGCCCCAGGTCGGCTTCGGGCGGCGCAAGGTCTCCAACCTGGTGCTGCGGCCCGAGCCGACCCCCGACGAGATCCACTTCACCCGCGCCGACGACGGCTGGCGGCTGGCGCTGTTCCGCTACCGCCGCGACGACGCCGCGGCCCACCACGAGCCGGTGCTGCTGCACCACGGCCTCGGGGCCAATCACACGCTGTTCGATCTGGGCGTCGAGGACGGGCTGCTGCCGGTGCCGTCGCTGGCCCACTGGCTGGCCGACCGGGGCTACGACGTATGGGTCTGCGACCTGCGCGGCGCCGGCTGGAGCGAGCGCCCCGACCGCGGCGCGCCCCACCGCTGGGACTGGTCGATGGACGACTTCATCCACCGCGACGACCCGGCGTTCCTCGCCTACCTGCTGGAGCACTCGGACCACGAGCGGGTCCACTGGATCGGCCACAGCATGGGCGGCGTGCTGGCGCTGGCCCACTGCTGCCTGCACGGCTCGCCGCGGCTGGCCTCGTCGACGGTGGTGGCCGCCGGCCTGGACTGGTCGGGCACCGCCTCGAGCTACCAGCTGATCGTCCCGCTGCGCCACATCGGGCGCAAGGTCGGGCACATCCGCTCGGGCCAGATCAGCAAGCTGTTCTCGCCGCTGGTGGGGCGCTGGCGCAACGGCGTGGAGATGGTCAACAGCTACCCCGGCAGCACCGCCCCCGCGGCGTCGCGGGCGATGTACCGCGGGACGACCCAGGACGTCTCCGGCGAGGTGCTGTACCAGCTCGCCTCGCTGTTCGAGCCCGGCGGGCTGCGCTCGCTGGACCGCTCGCTGCGCTACACCGACCTGGTGGACCGCATCACCACGCCGACGATGCTGCTCTCCGGCGACCGCGACCTGCAGTGCCCGGCGGTGATCCCGGCGCGCACGCTGCGGTCGCTGCCCGGCGACGGCCACCTCTACGCCCCGTTCGGCCGCCACCACGGCCACGAGGGGCACTACGGCCACTTCGACCTGATCAACGGGATCCACGCCGAGCGCGAGGTCTTCCCGCGGATCCTCCACTGGCTGCAGGCCCACCCGGCCTGAGGGGCGGCGTTCAGCTGCGACGTGCGCGTCGTCAGCTGCAACGGCGCCGCGAAACACTGCGGCGCCGCGCGCCGTCCGCGTTCCGCTAATTTGGAGTGATGATCAGGATCAGGGTGTACTCGCCGAGCAGCACCACCCCGTCGCCGAGGACCGTGATGCCGATCAGGTACAGCTGGTCCTCGTGGGACACCGGGGCGGGGAAGGTGGTGATGTCGAGGGTGAAGGTCACGGTCGTGCCCACCGGGACCCCGAGGTGCTCGGTGGGGGTCACGGCGGTGATGAAGCCCAGCCCGCTGGGGTCGTCGATGTCGAGGCTGATGTCGTAGGTCACGCCCTGGGCCAGGGCGGTGATGCCGTCGATCACCTCCTGGACGACGTCGACGCTCTGGCTCTCGAACACCAGCGGATCGGGGATCCCGTCGTTGTTCAGGTCGGCCATCGAGTTGGTCTGGGTCGCCAGCCCCTGCATCACCGGCAGCGGCTCGGGGGTGGTGGCCACGCCGATCACCTTGGCGCCGAAGATGTTGAGCTTGTCGGCGGTGTCGTTCATGCCGGCCGGGAAGCTGCACGCCGGGGGAGCCGGGTCGGTGTCGGCGTTGCGGATCTCGGCGTCGGTGGCGTACACGAGGATTGGCACGATCCCGTCGCGGAAGCCCGCCCCCCCGCCGTCCCCGGTGCCCGGCACCGCCGGGTCGTAGGTCCCGAACGCCGTGCCGCCGAACGGGTCCCCGCCGAAGGGGATGAACGGCGGGATGTCGTGGGCGTTCTGGTACACGAAGTCGCAGTCCTGGTCGTAGCCGAAGCCGGTGGCGGCCTGGAACAGCGCCTCGAGGGTCGCCTCGGGCGGGTCCCAGCCCCCCGATGCGACCAGGCCCGTCAGCGTGTTCTGGACCGCGGTGTTGTCGGTGGTCAGCTGCTGCTCGAGCACGAACGGCTTGTCGCCGTAGATCCCGTAGTCGGCGTAGTAGTAGTCGCGCACCGAGGCGACTCCGAAGGTCAGGTCGGGGATGAACGTCTGGATGTCGGTCACGATCTGGGCGAAGTCGTTGGCCACGCTGTCCAGCGTGCCCTGCATCGAGCAGGTCGCGTCGAGCAGGAACAGCACGTCGGCCATCGTCACCTGGGGCGTGAAGTCCACGTCGAGCTGGGTCTCGAGGCGGGCCTCGATCTCGACGTAGTAGTACTCGTCGCCGGGGAAGTCGCCGGGGTCGCCGGGATCGGTGCCGACCGTGACCTCGGCCAGGTCGCTGAACCCGTCGCCGTCGTGGTCGCGGTCGACGGGGAACGGATCGCTGTCGTCGGGGAGGCCGTCGTTGTCGCTGTCGAGGTCCTGGCAGTTGGGCTCGCTGTCCATGTCGGGGTCGCCGAGGCCCTCGACCGCGTCGGGGATCCCATCGCCGTCGGCGTCCTCCTCCTGGGAGTCGAGCAGCCCGTCGCCGTCGGCGTCGCCGTACCCCTCGTCGAGGTCGGAGAGGCCGTCGCCGTCGCTGTCGTCGTCGAGGTAGTCGGGGATGCCGTCGCCGTCGGTGTCGGCCGGGGTCAGCGGGTCGGAGCCCCACTCGGCGAGATCGGGGATCCCGTCGCCGTCGTCGTCGTCGTCGTTGGCGTCGAGGATCCCGTCGCCGTCGTGGTCGCCGGTCTCCTCGCTGTCGGGGATCCCGTTGCCGTCGCTGTCGTCGTCGAGGAAGTCGGGGACGCCGTCGCCGTCGGTGTCCACCGGCTCGGTCCACGGGTCGCTGTCGCCGGCCTCGTCGGCGTCGTCGATCCCGTCGCCGTCGCTGTCGGGGTCCTCCATGTTGGGCAGCCCGTCGCCGTCCGGGTCGGTCAGCCCCTCGTCCTGGTCGGTGATCGTGTCGCCGTCGGCGTCGTCGTAGCTCTGGGTGTCGTCGTCGGCCGCGTCGTCGTCGCCCGCGTCGTCGTCGCCGGCGTCGTCGTCGCCGGCGTCGTCGTCCCCCGCGGAGTCGTCGTCGTCGTCCCCCGGTGGGACCGGATCGGGGCACCCCGCCAGCCCCAGGACGAGCAGCAGCCCGAGCAGCACGAGCCAGGCGCGTCGAACCGTCACGGCGTCTTCCTTCCGGACCCGCACGAGACCACGGATCCCCTCGCTAGCACGGTATCGGGGGTGTCCGCGGGACGTCAAGAAGCGCGTGGAAGCGAGCGTCGTCGCAGGTCGCGCGCGCGCTTGAGCGCCCGGATCGCGCGGCGGGCCGCCGCCCCCACGGGGCGAGCCGCCGGGTGGTGCAGGACCGCGTCCCAGCGCTCGTCGGCGGCCACCTCGATCAGCCAGCCGGGCAGCACGCCGCGGGACGCCACCGAGAGCACCAGGTTGAGGAAGTCCTCGTCCCGGTGGGTGTACATGTGCTGGTAGACCTGGGCCTGCTCGTCGTCCAGGCGGCCCTCGTGGCAGGCCCGCTGGTGGGCCACGGTGGCGGGGTACAGCACCAGCGAGAACAGCTGCAGGCGGTAGGGGCGTGGCAGCTTCGCGACGAGCCGCAGCGTGTCGCGGCGGTCGGCGTCGTCCTCCCACGGGATGTCGGTGATCAGGTCGTACTGCGGGACCTCGGTGGCGGCGGCGTGGCGGGCCAGGATCTCGGCCGCCCGCAGCACGCGCTCGTTGCCCATCCGCTGGCGGTGGAACACCTCCTGGATCCGCGCGCTGCCGGTCTCCACGCCCATCTGCACGGTGTGCAGCCCCGCCTCGACCAGCACGCGGTACTTGTCCTCGGTGACGCTGGCGGGGCTGACCAGCAGGTAGAACGGCAGGCCGATGCGCGCCGCGTAGCGCTCGGCGAAGGCCTCGAGATCGCGCAGCGGCCGGGCCACGAACACGTCGTCGGAGAACCACAGGTAGTCGACGAACGGGAACCGCCGCAGGACCTGCTCGCACTCGGCGATCACGGCGTCCACCGAGCGGAACCGCACGTAGCGCTGGCCGGGGTACAGGTCGCGGATCGTGGAGTTGACGCAGTAGCTGCAGCGGTGCGGGCAGCCGCGGCTGGTCATCGTCTGGTAGCCGATCTTGCCGTAGTGCGCACTGACCGTGGCGCTGGCCATCATCCGCCGCAGCAGCGCCTCGTCCACCGGCTGCAGCTGGCCGTCCCACAGCGCCCACTGGTCCCGCAGCTCGATGTCGGGCAGCCCGAAGCGGTCCAGATCGGTCTCGAGCGGGGGCAGCGGGGTGCGGACCAGCTCGTCGCCGTCGCGGAACACCAGGCCGGGCACGTCGCGCCACGGCTCGCGAGCCTCGAGGCGCCGCGCGAGCGCCCGCAGGGAGGCCTCGCCCTCGCCGACCACGACCACGTCGGCGTGCGCGAGGCACTCCTCGGGGCGGATCGTCGGGTGGACGCCGCCCCAGACCTGCAGTGCGTCGGGGCAAGAGGCCCGCAGCGCCTGTGAGATCTGCGCCGCAGCGCGGTGGTAGTTGGTCATCAGCGACACGCCGACCAGATCCGAGTCGGCGGCGATCGCGGCGAGCTGATCGAGGGCCCGGCGGGGGTACGGCGGTGGCGGCGGGCCCCCGCCGCGCAGGGTCCCCTCGGCGGAGTGGTCGGGGAGGTGCACGAGGTGGACGCGGTGGCCGTCGGCGCGCAGCACCGCCCGCAGCACGCGCAGGCCGTGGACGGCGGGATCCGGGAACGGGTGGACGAGCGTGATCTGCATCGCGTTTTCGGCGGCCCGGCCGGGGCCGGACGCCTCAAGATAGCATGCAGCAGGGCGTCCCCCCAGCGCGCGCTCTCGATCGCGGGGGCGCGTTTTGCCTCGCCGGGAACAGCCCCTATAATGGGTTGTCTCGACAGAGTAGAGCTGCGGCTCCATCTGGGGCCGATTGGTGTGCCCGGCGCATGCGAGAGACCGGGCGAACGTTTGGGGAGTGATGGATCCGGTCAACTTCGGCCGGTACAAGCTGGTCTCCCTCGTCGGCGAGGGGGGGATGGCCAAGGTGTACCTGGCCGTCCTCAGCGGTCCGATGGGGTTCGAGAAGGAGGTCGCGCTCAAGAAGATCGATGCGCGGCTGACCCAGGACGACCGCTTCGTCAAGGCCCTGATCAACGAGGCCCGCCTCGGTGGCCAGCTGCGCCACAAGAACATCGTCGAGGTCTACGAGTTCAACCAGGTCGGCGAGGACTACTACCTCGCCATGGAGTACGTCAACGGCTGGACGCTGGACACGATCGTCAAGAACTGCCGCAACGCCGGGAAGCACATCCCCCCGTCGGTGTGTCTGCAGATCGCGATCCAGACCTGCCGCGGGCTGGAGTACGCCCACACCTTGCGCAGCAAGGACGGCTCGCCGATGAACCTGGTCCACCGGGACCTGAAGCCGGCCAACATCATGATCAGCAAGGCGGGCGACGCCAAGATCATGGACTTCGGGATCGCCAAGGCCGACTCCAACCTGTACAAGACCACCGCCGCCGACATCACCAAGGGCACGCCGATCTACATGTCGCCGGAGCAGGTCACGGGCAGCTCCAAGCTGACCGGCCGCTCCGACCTGTTCTCGATGGGCTCGATCCTCCACGAGCTGGTCTGCCTCGACGTGATCTTCAAGGGGGACAACCTCCTGGCGATCATGCACAAGGTGCTGCAGGCCGACACGCGCGAGGCGGTGCAGAACGTCAAGGAGCGCATCCCTGGCCTCGAGGAGGTGCTCAAGAAGGCGATGACCAAGAAGCCGGAGGACCGCTACGCGTCCGCCGGCGAGATGGAACGCGACCTCCAGTCGCTGCTGGACAAGCTACCCAGCCAGGTCGGGATCTTCGACTGGCTCCAGGAGTACCAGAGCAGCATCGAGCGCAAGACCGGCGGCGACGGCGCGCCCGGCAAGGGACACCCCGCGGGGACCCAGTCGCTGCCCGGGATGGGCGAGACCGAGGACGAGCTCGGCAGCTTCACCCAGGCGTTCTTCAGCCAGGGTGACCAGGGGGGCGCCGGGGCCTCCCAGCTGACGCCGACCAGCGCCGGCGCGGGGGGTGAGGGAGGCTCCCCGGCCGAGAGCGACATGGGGGAGCTGACCAAGCAGTTCTTCCAGACCGACGCCTCGGCGGCGCCCGCGACGGCGACCCCGGAGGCGGCCCAGCTGGGCCCGGCACCGAGCAGCAGTCCGGCGACCCCGATCCCCGGACCATCGCCGGTCTACCCGCCGCCGTCGTCCGAGCCCGAGCCGCGCAAGAAGAGCCGGCTGGGGCTGGTGATCGGCATCCTCGTGGTGCTGATCGTGGTGCTGCTCGGCGGGGTGGTCGGGGTCGCGGTGATCCCGAAGCTGCTCGCGGGCGGCGTGAGCATCGAGGACTACACCCCGTCGGCGGACGCCACGCCGACCCCGGCCGAGGACCAGACGCCGGAGCCGACCACCGAGGACGGGGTGGTTGACGCGACGCCCGAGGACGGCTCCGAGTCGGAGACCCCGACCCCGGCGGCGACCGTCCAGCCGGCGATCATCTTCGCCTCCAGCCCCAGCGGCGCCGACGTGTACATCGGCGGCAGCCGGGTGGGGCGCACGGCGTACCGCTTCGAGAGCGGCTCGCCGGGCAAGCGCTACTCCGCCACGTACAAGAAGTCCGGCTACCAGGACATCACCGTCAGCGGCGTGTTCCCCGACGACGGCACGGTCACCGTGCGGGAGACGATGCAGCGCGTGGGCAAGGTCGAGACGCCGACGGTGGCGACCCCCACGCCCGAGCCGAGCACGCCGCCCCCGGACACCGGCGGGACGGCGTACCTGACGATCAACGCCAAGCCGTGGGCCACGATCTGGCTGGACGGCAACCTGCTGGGCAACACGCCCAAGAAGCGGGTGGAGATCCCCGCGGGATCGCACACCGTGCTGCTCAAGTGCGGTCCGTGTGCGGAACCCCAGGAGAAGACGCTGACGTTCTCGGTCAAAGCCGGCGAGACGTACACCAGCGTGCGCAACGAGTTCCAGCCCTAGCCCACGCTGGACACCCTTCCGGGCCGGTAGCTCAGTTGGTAGAGCAGCAGACTTTTAATCTGCGGGTCCCGGGTTCGAGTCCCGGCCGGCTCACCACCCTTTCCCTCCCGCCAGCACTCGGTTTCCCACCCCACACCCACCAGTTCTCCCTTCATACATACTTCATACAGAGGTAGAGTGGCCCGTGAGGTGAGTTATGGGCTGGACGCTGCAACGCAGCCGCAGGGCCAGGGGCTGGTACTTCCAGATCGTCCACGGCGTCGGCCCGAAGCGGGTCGCCCTGACCCTGGGCTACCTGTCGGACGACGAGGAAGCCCGGGCGAGATCCCGGCTTGGCTCCCTCGAAGGTCCCGAACACCTGCTGGATCCAGGACCCGCGCCCGAAGGCGGCGAGCCCCCGCCGCCCCCGAGCAAGGCCGCGATGACCTGGGCCGCCCGCTACCGCCTGCTCGACGACAGCGTGGAGATCGCGGAGTCGGTGTTCGAGGCGTGGGCGCGGGAGGCCCGCCGGGAGACCACCCGCAAGATCGCCGAGGGCGACTACTCCCGGCTCACGCTCCGCGAGTTCCGCGACGAGATGTGGCTTCCGCTCCGCAAGCAAGAGGCGGCGGCCAGCACCATCCGCTCCGAGCGGCCCTACTGGAAGGCCATCCTCGACGCCCTCGGCAACGTCCGGCTCAAGGACCTGTCCACCGTCCGCTGGACCGCCTTCCTCGCGTCCCAGACGACGTGGAGCGGCCGGAGCCAGTCCCTCGCCCAGAACGCCTACCGGCAAGCCCTCAAGTACGCGGCCGAGATCGGGGCCATCGAGGACGTCCACCCCTTCCGGAAAAGAGTAGCAGAGGAGCAGCCCGTTACCGATGTATCGCGGTGCGTAGGTCTGCCGCGGCGCTGCTCTTCTGCTGGTTTGGGCGAAGCCGCTCCGTGGCAGCGGCGGTCCGAGGTATGTCAATAAAGCCGACGTTTCGGATTTGACGCGAGGTCGGTGGGCCGTTCGGTCCGGTGTCGGATGGTCAGGATGCGCCGCTGACGCCCCCTTCGCGGTGTTTCTGGAGCGGCCTTGCCGCGCTGTCGCCACCCGATCCGCGGGCGCGGATACACGTATCCCCGCCCGTCGAGCGTGGTCGCCATAGCCGTGGGTGTCGTCGCGCTCATGAGGAGTCCAGGTAGAGGGGGGTCTCGGCGGTCGAGGTGGGCGGGATCTTGGCGACTCGGACCATGCGAGCGTTGCGACACCGGGGGCACAGCCGCGCGTGCTCCCCGACGAGTTGCTCGAGGAGATGCTCCCAGGTCTCGATGTCCTCGTCCCCACCGGGCTCGTCCTGTCCCTCTCGGGCGTCCTCTTCAGGTGTGAGGAGTTGCCGCGCCTTGACCAGCCGCGTAGGCACGTGGGTGGACGCCATCAGGCCGTAGTGCCGGATCTTGCGGAAGCCCTTGGGCAGGATGTGCAGCAGGAAGCGCCGGATGAATTCGTCGCCGCTCAGTTGCGTTGTCCGTTCGTCACGAGTGCGGATGGTGATCCGGTCGTCGTTGACCTCGGCGATCCGGTAGCTGGAGATGGCGACGCGGTGGGTGTACTGCCCCAGGTAGGTCAGCACCTGGTCCGAGCCACCGAAGGGGCGCTTGGCGTACACGACCCATCGTGTGTCGAAGAGGTGATCGATCATCGCCTGGAAGGCATCCGGATTGGCGAGGCCAGCCGAAGTACCGTGGAAGACCAGCTTGCCGGCCTTGTAGGCGCGTTTGAGCCCGTCGAGGACCTTGCCGCGGAGGAGATCGCGCATCACCTCGACGGGGAAGAGGTAGTCGGGGCGGGACGGCACCCACCGCTCGCCGTCGAGGGACAGCCCTCCAGCGGTCACGATGCAATGCACGTGGGGATGAAGCTGCATGTCGCGTGTCCACGTGTGCAGCACCGCGGTGATGCCCAGCAGCGCCCCGAGCCGGTCCTTGCCCAGCGTCAGCAGGGTCTGCGACACCGCCTTGAAGAGCAGGTCGTACACGAGCTTGGGGTTGGACCGGGCCAGCGTTCGCAGCTGAAACGGCAGGGTGAAGACCACGTGGAAGTGGTGGACCGGGAGGATCCGCTCCTGTCGCCCGGCGATCCAGCGAGCCTGGTCCAGGGCCTGGCACGTGGGGCAGTGCCGGTCCCGGCA
>CAZOYV010000155.1:0-20543 GCA_964584075.1 uncultured Rickettsiales bacterium
GGCGCAGAACTCCCACTTGATCCCGGTGGGGAACCCGCCCCCGCCGCGGCCCCGGAGCCCGGACTCCTTGATCTCGGCGATGATCTCGTCGGGCTCCAGATCGAGCAGCGCGCGGGCCGCCCCCTGGTAGGCGTCGCGCCCGACGGCGTCCTCGATCGAGTCCGGATCGATCAGGCCCCGGTTGCGCAGCACCCACGACGTCTGCAGCGCGAAGAACGGGAACTCCGAGACGTGGGGCAGCACCCCGGCGAGCCGGGACGACGCCGGCGGCGGCTCCTCGTCGACCGCCAGGCCGCGCATCAGCGCGTGCTCCAGCACGACCTCTCCGCCGCGCACGTGCCGGCGGAAGACCTCGCGGATCACCTCGGGGGTCACCTGGCGGTAGACGATCGGCTCCTGGCCGTGGACCTCCACGGTGACCAGCGGCTCCTCGCTGCACAGGCCGATGCACCCCGACGTCCGGATCGCGATGTCGTCGCGCCCCGACTGCAGGACCTCGACCGTCAGCCCGTCGTGGACCGCCTGGGCCCCCGACGCCAGCCCGCAGGTCCCCATGTGGACCGTGATCCGGACCCGGTCCCGGCCGTTGCGCAGGCTGCGGCCGGCGACCCAGCGGTCCCGCAGCTCGTCGAGCTCGCGCCGCGACAGCCGCCGCCTCCTCGGTTGGTGCGACGTCATCCCTCGTCCTCCACGGAGTGGTCTGCCTCCCCGGCAGGCTCGGACCGGCGGCTGCGCAGGATCTCGGGGATCCGGACGCGCCGGACCCGCCGGTACGGCTCGCCCCCCACCGTCATCACCGGCGCCAGCCCGCAGGCGCCGAGACAGCGCACGACCTCGAGGCCGAACGCCCGGTCCGCGGTGCAGCCACCGGGCTCGATGCCCAGCAGCTCCTCCAGGCGGTCCAGGTTCTCCGCCGCGCCCCGGACGTGGCACGCGGTCCCGGTGCAGACCCGGATCACCTGGCGGCCGCGGGGTCGCATCGTGAAGAACGAGTAGAACGTGACCACGCCGTAGACCCGGGCCAGCGGCTGGCCCAGCCCGGTCGCGACCCGGCGCTGGACGGACTCGGGCAGGAACCCGGTGATCTCCTGGACCTCGGCGAGCGCCGGGATCAGCCCCCCCGGGCGTCCCCGGTGCCGCTCGAGGACCTCGTCCACCCGCTCCCACTGACGCGGGGTGATCCCCTCCGACGTGCGCTCCGGACTGGACTCCATCCTCCGGCCCTCCATCCCGCACCCTCAGCGTCCAATCTCTCCCACCCGCGGCGAGCCGTGTATCGACTGTCACATGAAAACCTTGTAGGGAAGTCCCTCATCCCCGCGTCCAAACCAACGCTGGCTAGAAAAACTTGCTACACATCACGAGCGGTATTCGCCCTACCGGAAGGGTGCTGACGACGATGGTCCCGCCTCGCCGTTCGCGGATGATCGAGGACAGGCACGAGTCGCACGAAGGGACCGAGCGATGTTCGATATCGACGGCATGCTCCGCAAGCAGCTGCGGGACACGCTGGACGCCCGCCAGACCCTGATCTTCCCGGAGGGCGACGACCCTCGCATCGTCACCGCGGCCTCCCGGCTGCTCGAGCTGGCCCACGTGGTGCTCGTCGGCTCGGCGGAGCGAGCCCGGGACAGCATCGCCCGCGGGGACGCCTCGCTGGAGTGCTCCGAGTCGCGGTTCTTCGCGTCGGTGCGCTTCGTCGATCCCCACACCGAGCCGCTGGCCGAGACCCTCGGCGTGCGGCTGCAGCGGCTGAGCCGTGGGACCCGCTGGGAGCTGTCCCGCGCCGACGCCGCACAGCGCGTCCGCGAGCAGGAGGCGCTGCGCGACGGGGCGCTCCGGGTCCTGCGCGGCCTCGAGCCGGCTCGTACCTACCCGATGGTAGACCCGATGGTGGACCCGAGCCGAGCGATCGCGGAGGAGGGCTCCGACGGATCGGGAGACCCTCGCGGAGGGCTCGAGGACCGGTCTTCGTGCGGAGAACCTGCTGAATGATCATTCAGTTACGGCGATGTGGCGAATAACACTACAGCGCGATGGCAGAATGTCCGACGCTCGAGTACCGGGAACTTGCCATAGCCTTTTCACTGAACCCGGGATGCCCGTGGTCCGGCCCGGAGGTCACAGTACCGCCATGCTACGGACCACGACGGTACCGACATCTTCTCCGACCCACCCCAGCACCCGCACCAGCACGCCTCCCCGCCGGTCGACGGACCGATCGCTGCGGCGGTCCAGCCGCGTGCCGGCCGAGGAGCTCGCCTCGCTGCTCGACGAGATCGTCGACGCGCTGGGGCTGCAGCAGACCTACGGCCTGTACCGCCACGTGGCCGAGTCCAGCGGGGTCCACGCCACCACGGTGATGCGCGCCCACCGCGGCGATCTGTCCACCGTGCGGGCGACCGTGGTCGACGCCACGCAGGGCCTGCTGGAGCGCATCCGCCGCGGGGAGCCGACGCCGCTGGGCGGCCCGGACGGCACGCCGCCGGCCGCGCCCGCCACCGGCCGCACCGGGCGGGTCCCGGTGGAGGAGGTCCGCGACCGGATCGAGGACGTGCTCAAGACCGTGTGTGCCGAGGAGCAGCAGTACCTCTACCGCCACCTCGCCGAGAAGGTCGGGCTGCACCCCACCACGGTGCTGCGCTACCACCAGGGCGAGCTGCGCACCGCCCCGGGTGCCCTGCTCGACGCGATCGACGAGCTCGAGCGCCACCTGACGCGCAACGACGCGGTCCAGTTCCGGCGCAGCGCCGGCGGCCGGCCGATGGTGCTGCGCGCGCTGACGCTGGAGCTGATCGAGGAGCTGCTGTCCGAGGGCGCCCACGAGCACAAGGGCGCGATGTTCCGCGCGCTCGACGAGCAGATCGGCGCGCGCCCCGGGACGATCAGCCGGATCTACTACGACCGCAACGCCACCTTCGTGCGGGCCGACGTGCACCGCGCGCTGGAGCAGTTCGTCCACGGCATCGAGTACGACCCCTACCGCGACTACCGGCCCGGGATGCGGATCCGCCACCACCTGTTCGGGCTCGGCACCGTGCAGCGCAAGATGCACAAGAACAAGATCGTGGTGAAGTTCGCCGGCCGCCCGCCGGTGATCCTCTGCGAGCGGGTCCCCGTCGATCCGTTCCTGCGCCTGCGGATGGGCCAGGGCTCCGGCGACACCATCGCCCAGGCCTGACCCGCCGGCGCGCCCGGTCCTCCCTACTGCAGCCCCAGCCCCGAGCGCGAGACCTCGTGCAGCACGTCCTTGTCCCGCAGCACGCCGAGCAGGACGCCCGAGCGGACCACCGGCAGGTTCACCAGGTGGCGCGAGACCATCAGGTCGATGGCCGCCATCAGGGTCTGCGACGGCGACACGAACGGCTGCTCGCCCAGCCGCCGGCCGCGGCGGATCACCTCGCCGACCGAGACGTTGCCGACGACCTTGGCCTGGGCCAGGAACATCCCCGAGAAGTACGTGGTGTAGGGCGAGTACTGCAGGTACTCGGGGATCAGCTGGCGCAGCAGGTCCTGGGGCCGCAGGATCCCCTCGAAGACGCCCTCGGGGGTGTAGACCAGCACGCTGCGGTGGCCGGGCTCGAGGGCGTCGACGAGCAGCCGGGGGTACAGCGTCGCGCGCAGGGTCTGCAGCGCCTCGCGCAGCGGCGCGGTGGTCTTGACCCGCGGGTAGTTCTCCTCCGGGATCATCAGCTGCTCGATCGTCGGCTCCTGCAGCGCGCCGGTGGTGCCCCGCCGCAGCAGGTCGCGGACCCGCACCGCGAGCAACCCGATGTCCACCGGCTTCTGCACGAAGTCGAGGATGTCGAGGCGCATCCCCTGGAGCGCGTCGTCGAAGCCGCCGTGGCCCGTCAGGATCACCACCGGCAGGTCGGGGTGGTGCTCGCGGAGCCGGCGCAGCGTCTCGAGCCCGTCCATGCCCTCCATCTTCAGGTCGAGCACGACGCAGTCGGGGACGGCCTCGTCCAGCGACGCCAGCGCCGCCTCGCCGCTGTCCGCCTCGCGGACCCGGAAGCCGCGGCGCCGCAGCACCGGCAGCGCGGCCTCGCGGAACGGCTGCTCGTCGTCCACCAGCAGCAGGGTGATCTCGTCCATCGTCACCTCCCGCGCCGCCGCGCGTCCCCGCACCGGCGCATCACAGCGGCTCCATGCCGGCGAAGCCGAGCAGGGGCCAGTAGACCAGGCTGAGCAGCATCAGCACCACGAACGCCGCGACGAAGCACGGGATCCCGACGCGCAGGAAGTCCCGCGGCGTCAGCAGCCCGCTGGCGTACACGATGGCGTTCGGCGGGGTGCCGATCACCAGCAGGTAGGCGAACGACGACGCCGCGGCGGTGGCCATCCCCATGAACGGGACCAGCACCGTCCCCGGGCTCGCGACCCCCGCCATGTTCAGCGTGATCGGCCCCACCGACGCCGCGGCGGGGCCGTCGGCCATCAGGTTGGTCAGCCCCGCGGTGACGACGCTGCCCAGCGCCAGCAGCGCGTAGCCGCTGTCCATCCCCAGGCCCGACATCCCCTCCACGACCGAGCGCGCCATCCAGTAGGCGCAGCCGGTGGAGTCCAGCACGCGCCCGAAGATGATCGCGCCGGCGTAGAGCCACACCACGCCCCAGTCGACCTTCTCCTGGTAGTCCCGCCAGTTGACGATCCCGAGCAGCAGGTAGGCCACCGCCCCGGCGACGGCGATCACGCCGATCCCGAGCCGGACCCCGGTCAGCGACAGCAGCAGGTTCTTCTCGGTGATCCACCCCAGCAGCATCAGCGCGAACACCGCCACCGCCAGGATCTGGTGGCGGTTCCACGACCCCATCGCGGCGATGTCGCGCTTGAGGGTCCCCAGCGCCGGCCCGAGATCGGTGATCGCCGGCTTGAACCGCCAGTTCAGCAGGGCCCACAGGATCGGGATCATGATCAGCACGAACGGGAACGCGTAGAGCATCCACTGGGCGTACCCCATCGTGATCCCGAACATGTCCTCCAGGTAGGTCATCATGATCACGTTGCGCGCCCCGCCCGACGGGGAGCCGAACCCGCCGATGTTGCAGGCCATCGCGATGCCGATCAGCAGCATCTTGGCCAGCTCGGGGTCCTTTCCCACCCGGCCGCCGAGGCTGTTGGTGTAGAGGATCAGCGCGATCGGCAGGAAGATCGCGGCCAGCGCGTGGTCCGAGATGAACGCCGCCGAGGGGGCGATCACGAGGATCAGGATCAGCGTGATCCAGCGGACGTGGGGGCGGGCCAGCACGCGGAAGATCGCCAGGCAGATGCGCTTGTCGACCCCGGTCTTCACGAACGCCGCGGCGAACATCAGGCTGCCCATGATGAACCACACCGCGTCGGACCAGAACAGCGAGGCGACCTCCTGGCGGCCGACGATCCCGCTGCCCACCAGGATCAGCCCGATGCAGAACGCCACCGCCGGCAGCGGGATCGCCTCGGTGAGGAAGCAGACCACGACGAACGCGACCATCGCCAGGCAGACCTTGATCTGGCGCGCCTGGCGGCGGGCGGCGTCCTGCTCGGCCTCCCCCAGCGCGTCGAAGGTCAGGGCCTCGTGGCGGACCTGGTGGGCCTCCTCCATCAGCGCGAAGAACCGCTCCGGCTCGATCCCCTCGACCTCGGCGCGGAACCGATCGAAGTGGTCGGCCCGCACCGCGACCCCGAGCTTGCGCGTGGCGCGGCGGTCCCGGCCCAGCACGATCTCGCGGCCGAACGCGCCCTGGCGCATGTTGGCCTCGAGGATCTCCACCGTGCGGGCCTGCCACTGCTCGACCTCGCCGTAGGGCTGGCCGAACAGCCGCTGGGTGTAGAACTCGTAGACGTGCTGCTGGCCCGCGGCGAACTCGACGCCGACGTCGAGCATGCTGCGCGGGATCGGGATCGCCAGCAGGATCGCGAACAGCGCCGCCGCGATGCCCAGCTTGGGGTAGTCCACGTACTTGTCGTAGGCGGTGCCTTCCTGGGGACCCGGGCCTTCCATCGCTGCCTCCTCTCGCGCTGCGACCGGTGGTGCGGACCGGGATCAGTCCGGGTACCGCTCCCGGATCTGCTCGGCGATCTCGCGCTGGGCCTCCTCCCGGACGGCCAGCCGCTTGCGGTAGGCCTGCTCGATGCGGCCCAGCAGCACGTCGATGTCCTGGGGCTTGACCAGGTAGTCGAACGCACCCTGCTCCATGCCCTGCAGCGCGGTCATCGCCGAGGGGTGGCCGGTGAGGAACAGCACCTCGGTGGTGGGGTCCAGGCGCTTGATCCGGCGGCACAGCTCCAGCCCGTCGAGCTCCGGCATCTGGATGTCGAGGACCACCACGTCGAAGCCCTGCTCGAGGATCACGTCGAGCGCCTCGTGGCCGCCGGCGGCGGTGACCACGCGGACCCCCCGGCGGCGCAGCACCTTCGCCGTCGAGGCGAGCAGCTCGTGCTCGTCGTCGACCAGCAGGACCTGGGCGCCCGTCAGCGGCGGGGCGTCGCCGCTCCACGGGGCGTGGAGGCTCTGCGAGACGGCCCGGTGAGCCACGTGGGCCAGGTCCTCCAGATCGCACGGCTTGGTCAGGTACTCGAACAGGCCCTCGCGGCAGGTCTGGAACGCCTGCTGCACCGAGCCGTGCCCGGTCAGCACGATCACCGGCAGCGTGGGCCACCGCCGGCGGACGGCGCGGAACAGCTCGACGCCGTCGATCCCGGGCATCTTCACGTCGGTGACCATCACGTCGAACGTCTGGCGCTCGAGGATCAGCAGCGCGGCGCGCCCGTCCTGGGCCCGGCGCACGTCGAAGCCGCGCCGGGAGAGGGCCCGCGCCGTGGAGTCGAGGAACCCGACCTCGTCGTCGACGAGCAAAAGGCGGATCTTGGGCGTGATCGGGGTATTCATCGCGACACCTCCTGGGGATCGGGGCCGCCCTCGCCGCCGTCGGCGGCGGGGACCCAGATGCGAAACTCGGCGCCCTGGCCGGGCGTGCTCCTCGCGGTGATCGTGCCGCCCCAGCCGCGCACCAGGCCGTGGCACACCGACAGGCCCAGCCCGGTGCCCTGGCCCACCGGCTTGGTGGTGAAGAACGGCTGGAACACGCGCTCGAGGTCCTCGGGCGAGATGCCGGGGCCGTCGTCGCGGACCACCAGCGCCACGCCCCCGTCGGCGGGGCGCAGCGCGATCTCGATCCGGCCCCGCTCGCCGATCGCGTGGATCGCGTTGTGGATCAGGTTGACCAGGACCTGCTGCAGCTCGGTCGGATCGATCCGCACCGGCGGCCGCGCGGGCGCGATCTCGACGTCGAGCGCGATGTCCCGGATCGCCGCCTGGTTGCGCATCAGGCGGGCGATCTCCTCGACCAGCTCGCCCGCGTCGTGGGCCGCCGAGCGCGGCTCGGGCGTCCGCCCGAACTGCAGCATCTTGGCGGTGATCTGCCCGCAGCGGCCGACCTGCCGGTGGGTGCTGGCCACCGACTCGAGGACCTCGTCGCGGGCCTCCCCGGCGGGCATCGCCTCGCCGACCAGGTCGCGGACGTTGGTCTGCTCGGCGCTGATGATCGCCAGCGGGTTGTTGATCTCGTGGGCCAGGCCGCTGGCCAGCTCGCCCAGCGAGGCCAGCCGGGCCGAGCGCATCAGGTCCCGCGACAGCGCGTCGCGCTGCTCGTCGGCGCGCTCGATGTAGTGGATCAGGTGGCGCGTCGACAGGGTGGTCGTGATCGCCACCAGCAGCACCGCCAGCCCGATCACGATCGCGCCCCAGGTGGTCGCCCGGCGGACCGGGGCGCGGATCGTGGACTCCCGCTGCTGGACCACCAGCATCCAGCGCTCGTCCTGCAGCCACGTGGTGGTCTGCAGCATCGGCACGCCGCGATCGACGACCCGCCGGTGGTGCACGCCTCCGTGGGGCGCCAGCTCGACGCCGGAGGGCTCCAGCACGTCGGCGGACGCCGAGGGGGTCTGCAGCCGCCCGGTGCCGTCGATCAGGAACGCCTCGGTGGCCTCCCCGACCCGGTCGCGGCGCACGATCCGCTCGAACGCCGCGCTGTCGATCGTCGCGCGCAGGATCCAGGCGCGGTGCCCCTCGTCGCGGCGCACCGCGATGACGCAGTGGGGCACCTGGCGGTGGCCGAGGAACACGTCGCTGACGTAGCGGCCCTCGGCCAGGACCTGGCCGAACCACGGGGCGTTCTCGTAGCGGCGATCGAGCAGGTCGTAGGGGCCGACGTAGGCCACGTGGGCGCCGGTGGCGTCGATCACGCCCAGGTCGACGAAGGTCAGGCCGTAGGCCGCGCGCAGGTCGTCGAACACCGCCTCCAGCGCCCCGGGCGCCCCCAGCTGATCGATCCCGTGGGTCCGCGCCACCAGCTCCAGCGCCTGCTCGCGCTCCTCGAGGTAGCGCTCGATGGAGCGCGCGTGGTCGCGGACGATCGCCTCCTGGCGCTGCAGCGTGTGCTCCTCGAGCACGCGGCCCGCGGTGATCCAGGCGCCCGCCGAGACGATCGCCAGCGGCAGCAGCGACACGAGCAGCAGCAGGGCGACGATGCGGGCCTGCAGCGGGCCGGACCGCGGCCGGGGATCGGGGGTGTCGCGCCGCGTCGTCGGGTCGTTCATCGGGCTCCCTCCCGGGCCACCGCGCCGTCCCTACCAGGAGGCCACGGAGGACACGGCGTCGGTATCGGGCGGGTCGCCAAACCAGCGCAGCGGTTTCCCGTCTCCGCGGCTCGGAGGATCGCGGAGACGTCGCCGTTTTTTTTGCTACAGCGCTACCGGCGAATCCACCGGTGCCCTTTCATGGCGCTCGCGATGGGCCCCGAGCTCGCGCACCGGTACAACGGATATCGGTGTTCCGGCGCCCCACGCGCCGGAGAGGGGAGGTCCGATGCGACCACGGATACGGGTCCTGCTGGTCGACGACGAGCCGAGCCTGCTGGAGTCCCTCGCCCGGGTCCTGGTCCGGCGCGGGTTCACGGTCCGGACGTCGCTGTCCGGCGACGACGCGGTCCGGCGCCTGGAGTGGGAGCGGTTCGACGTCGTGGTCCTCGACCGCCGGATGCCCGGGCTGCGGGGGGAGCGCGCCCTGGCGAGGATCAAGCGCATGCGCCCCGACGTCGAGGTGATCATCCTCACCGGCCACGGCTCGATCGCCTCGGCCGTCGACTGCACGCGGATGGGGTCGTTCTGCTACCTCGAGAAGCCCATCGAGGTCGAGCTGCTCGCCGCCGCGATCGAGGAGGCGTACTGCCACCAGCACGATCGCCGGCGCCACCACCACGACCGGTTCGAGGACCGGTTCGACGACCAGTTCCTGTCCGACCCCAGCTGACCGTCGCGCCGCGGCCGCGCCGCGGGGAGGTGCCGATGCGCCCGCTCCTGATCTGGACCGTCCTGGTCGCGCTGGCGATGCCCGCCGGCGGGTCCTGCGCCGAGCCCGAGCTGCGCGGCGTCTACCGCGACGACTTCGTGCTCGAGACCACCGACGGGATGTTCCAGCTACGCATTCGCGGCAACCTGCACCTGGACATGCGCGTGTTCCTCGGCCCCGACAGCGGGGCGCCGCTGTCGTTCGACCTGCGCCGGGGGCGGATCGATCTGCAGGGGCACCTGTTCCGGGTGTTCTCGTTCCGGCTGCAGCCGGAGCTCGCCGGCACGCCCTACCTGCGCAACGCGTGGGTCGACTTCGGTCCGGTGGACGCGTTCCACGTGCGCGCGGGCCAGATGAAGATCCCGTTCAGCTCGTCGTGGGCCACGCTGGACAACAACGTCAACTTCATCGAGCGCGGGGCGTCCTCGCCGCTGTACCCGTTCTTCGACCGCGGGGTGAAGGTCTGGGGCGCGCTGGGCCACGAGTCGGTGGTCTGGTCGCTGGGGGTGTTCACCGGCGCCGGGATCGACGCGGACTACCGCAGCGGCGACCAGGACGACTTCAAGGACCTCGCCGGCCGGCTGTTCCTCCAGCCGTTCCGCACCGTCGAGGCGCCGGGGCTGCAGGGGATCTTCGTCGTCGCGGAGGGCACCTGGGGGATGATGTCGGTCCCCACCGCGCGCGCCGAGCTCGAGGGGTACCGCGCGGCGGACTACGAGACCGCGCTGTGGCGCTGGCGCACCGAGCAGACGATCGGGACCGACGGCCGCGTCCTCGACGCGCTGCGGGCCACCGCCGGGCACCGCTACCGCTGGGGCCTCGAGGTCCACTACCTGCTCGGCCCGCTGGCGATCTCGGGCGAGTACCTCGAGCTGCACTACGCCGACATCGCGGTGACCCACGCGCTGACCCGCGGCAGCACCACGCTGGCGGAGCAGCCGGTGCTGGACCGCGACGGCTGGGTCCGCTCCCTGTCGGTGTTCGCCTCGGTGTACCTCACCGGGGACGCCAAGCGGCTGACCGACAGCGGCTGGAAGACGGCCAAGCCCCGGCGTCCGGTGCACGAGGGGGGCCCGGGCGCCGTCGAGCTGCTGGTCCGCTACTCGCGGACGTGGACCGATCCCGACCTGTTCGACGCGGTGCCGGTCGCGGGGTTCGCGCCGGACGATCCCGCGCTCCCCGCCGACTACGAGGGGACCACGCCGGGGGCGGGCAACGGCGTCACCGCCGCGGTGCTCGAGGGCGCCCACGACGTCCACGAGTGGACCGTCGGGACCAACTGGACGCTGAACAACATGGTCCGGCTGCAGGTCAACGGGGTGCTGCTGTGGGCCCCGTCGGACGATCGCGACGGGGACGGCGAGAACGACAACCTGCTGTGCTCGGGGGCCCTCTCCCGGCAGGCCGATCCGGCGCGGAAGGGCCGCCCGACGAGCCTCGAGGGCGCCGTGATGACCCGGCTGATCTTCAAGCTGTAGCAAGAAACAGGTGGTCAGGCCCGGGTCTGGATCCCGAGCGTCCGCGCATACGCGCGGTGGACCTCGATGTAGCGGTAGGCGGCGTAGGGCGTCAGCGCGATGTCCCCGTCGCGGACGGCGGTCGACGAGCTGTCCAGCGTCTCGTCGAGGAACATCACCTCGAGGGTCGTGGGGACCTCCGGGCCGCGCTCGCCGCGGGCGACGAACACCGCCCGCACGTCGTGGCGCGTCCCGTCGAAGCCGCAGCGCGGATCGGCCATGTTGCGCTCCAGGCGCGGCAGGGTGTCGGGGTTCCCGCTGGGGTCGCTGAGGCGGTAGTGGTCCGCGCCCACGAGGTAGTGGGCGACCAGCGGCTGGTGCCCGTTCCAGCGCAGCAGCTGGAACAGGTTGTCCTCGCCGACGCGCTCGTTGCGCCACCCCACGTCCGAGTAGCGCACCAGCGGCTCGAGCAGCCGCACCACCCGGCGGGCCATCTCGTGGCGGTGCCCCTGCGTCTCCTCGGTGGCGGCCCGCTTGCGCCGGTCGATCCCCTGGACCACCAGCGCCACGGTGTCCAGCCGCAGCTCCGCGATCGCCTCCAGCGCGCACAGGACGTGACCCCAGTGGAGCGGGTTGCCGGTCACCGGGTAGACGCCCAGCCGGGCCGTCCGCTCGGTGGCCAGCGGGGTCTCGTCGGCGGCACACAGCCGCAGCGGGGTCCGCGGGTCGATCGCCCCGGCGTGGAGGTGGTCGGCGATCCGTCCCAGCGAGCGGGTCGCGCGCTCGCGGATCCGGACGAACGGCGGCTCCATCAGCGACGAGCCCACCCGGCGCGCCATCCGGATCAGCTGGACGTCGATCCGGATCCGCACCGCCTTGGTCAGCGGGTGGGACTCGCAGCGGAGGAGCGGCGCCGGCCGCGACCAGGCCGCCTGTCGCGGCGGAACGGTTCCGGACCAGGCTCCGCCCGGCGGCTCCTGCCGGGGGTTCGTGGGCGGCTCCCCCCGGATCCCCTTTCGCCGTCTCCACGTCACCAGCGGTGTCACGTCGCTCGCGCGGACCAGGGCCGTCGTCCCGGGCATGCTCTCCCTCCTCCCCGTGGCAAGAGCACCGGCGTGGCGGTGGGCGCGACCCGTCGCGCTCCTCCGCTGCCCGATCAGTGTCCTCCCGCGTGGCAACGGGTCATATCGGTCCATCCCTGATTGTGGTGACGGGATCCCACCCCGCCGGGCGTCCCGATTCTTGCTACGCGCTGTGGCGCCGGGACGACCGCCAGCAGCCTGTCGCACATTGCCACGCACCGCCCGCATCTCGCCTGCCGGCCGCCTCTGAACAGCCCCTCCCTCCCCATATGCCCGATATGCGTCGGTCGAGGCGGTCCAGATCCGACTCGCCAGTCGAGCGCGGCTCGGCACGCGCCAATCTGCGACAGGCTGCTATCGGACGGAGGTCGCGAAGGTCTTCTTCAGGTCCGCGAAGAACCGCTCGAGCCACGCGCCGAACGGGTTCTCCTGCACCAGGTAGGTCCACGTCGAGGTGGCCTGCAGCAGCCCCTCGCGGGCCAGGTCGATCCCGTCGGCGGTGACCTCGGCGCGGCACAGCACCGCGGCCACGTCGCGCGGGACCGCGGCGAGCCGCTGCTCGAACGGCGCGGTGATCTCGCGGTTGAAGTCGTCCAGCGGCGCCGGGCCGCCGTAGAACAGCACCGGACCGCCGAGGGAGCGCAGGTGCAGCCCCTCCCTGAGGTCCGCGACGAACGCCAGGTGGTCGGCCCAGTGGCGGTCGATCACCGCCAGCGCGACCTGGCGCTCGACCGCGGCGACGACCCCCTCGCCCAGCGCCTCGACCAGCTCGTGCCAGCGCTCCGGGGCCTGCTCCCGCAGCAACGGGGGTGCCTCGCCGAGCAGGACCTCCAGCCGCCGCGCGGCGATCACCCGGCGCTGGGCCTCGACCATCGTGGCGTACTGCCACAGCACCTTGCGGATCGCGAAGTGCTGGCCCTCGATGATCCGCTGGGCCCGGGCGATCTCGTCCGCGACGCGCGGATCGGCGAGCGGCTCGTCCCCGGCGGCGCCGTCGACGAGCTCGCCGAGCAGCTCGTGGATCCCGTAGCGCCGCACCAGGTCGTCTTCGAGGCTGACCAGGAACCGCGACGTGCCGGGGTCGCCCTGGCGGCCGGCCCGCCCGCGGAGCTGGTCGTCGACCCGCCGGCTCTCGTGGCGGTTGGTCCCGATCACCCGCAGCCCGCCGGCGGCGAGGGCCTCGTCGCGGCCGGCCTCGTCGGCGCCGCCGAGGCGGATGTCGGTGCCGCGCCCGGCCATGTTGGTCGAGATCGTCACCGCCCCCGGGGCGCCGGCCTCGGCGATGATCGCGGCCTCGTGCTCGTCGCGACGGGCGTTGAGCACCCGGCACGGTACGCCGTGGGCGCCCAGCCGCGCCGCGAGCCGCTCCGACTCGGCGACGCTGGCGGTGCCGACCAGCACCGGCTGGCGCGCGGCGTGGGCCCGCGCCACCTCGGCGACCACCGCCCGCTCCTTGGCGTCCCGGGTGGCGAACACCTCGTCCGGCTCGTCGGTCCGCGCGCGGGGGCGGTGGGGCGGGATCACCACCACCGGCGTGCCGTAGAACTCGTGCAGCTCCTCGGCGGCGGCCTCGGCGGTGGCCGTCATCCCGCAGACCCGCGGGTACAGCCGCAGGAAGTGCTGCAGCGTCACGCTGCCCAGCACGGTCCCGTCCGGCGTGGGCTCCAGGCCCTCCTTGACCTCGATCGCGGGGTGCAGGCCGTCGGGCCAGCGGCGGTCGGCGACCACCCGGCCGGTGAACTCGTCCACCAGCTCCAGCACGCCGTCGCGCACGATGTAGTCCACCTCGCGGTGGAGCAGCACGCGGGCGTGGAGCGCCAGGTTGACCTGGGTCAACAGCGCGCGGTGGGCCTCGTCGTGCAGGTCGGGCACGCCCAGCTGGGCCTCGACCCGCCGCAGCCCGGCGTCGGTCAGGTACACCTCGCGGTCGTACTCGCCGGTGGCGTGGTCGCGCCCGGCCTGCAGCGTCGCCACCAGCGCGTCGACCCGCCGCGCCTCCAGCGGCGAGGGGCTGTCCCCGCCGGCGATGACCAGCGGGACCCGCGCCTCGTCGATCAGGATCGAGTCGGCCTCGTCGACCAGCGCCATCTGGAAGGGGCGCTGGACCCGGTCGGCGGGATCGCTGCGCTGCCCGTCGCGGAGCAGGTCGAAGCCGACCTCCTTGGCCGTGGCGTAGGTCACGTCGGCGGCGTAGGCGGCGCGGCGCTCGGCCAGCCCCATCCCCTCCTGGACGTGGCCGACCCGCAGCCCCAGCCGGCGGTACACCGGCCCCATCCACTCCGCGTCGCGGCGGGCCAGGTAGTCGTTGAACGTCAGCACGTGGACGCCGCGACCGGACCAGGCGTGCAGCGCCACCGCCGGCACCGCCGCCAGCGTCTTGCCCTCCCCCGAGCCCATCTCGATCACGGCCCCGCGCTGGAGCGCCACCGCCGCCAGCAGCTGGGTGTCGTAGGCCCGCAGGCCCAGCTCGCGGCGCGCGGCCTCGACGCACAGCGCGAAGCTCTCGACCAGCAGCGCCTCGGCGCCGGCCCCGCCCCTGGCCCGCTCGCGGAGCTGCCCGGCTCGCGCGCCCAGCTCGTCGTCCGCGACCCCCTCCAGAGGCGCCGCGCGGGCCCGGATCTCGGCCACCCGGGCTCGCGCCGCCGACAGGTCGTGCTCCACGGTCGAGCCGCGCGCGCGGTCGAGGAACCGCCGCAGTCTGTGCCACATGGGCCGCTCTCCCGAATCGTGGTAGGGTGCGCAGTCGCTGGCGACCGCCCTCGAATCATACGCAACACATGGCTCTGGGTATTTCGATGGACCTGCAAGAAGCGCAAAAGCTCACAGAAAGCATCATCTACCTCGACAACGCCGCCACGGTGTTCCCCAAGCCCTCTGCCGTGATGGACCGGATGGTCGCGCTGTACAAGCAGTACGGCGTCAACCCGGGGCGCTCCGGCTACGACCTGTGCCTCGTCGGCGGCGACCTCGTGGAGGAGTGCCGGGCCAAGCTCGCGGCGTTCTTCGGCGGCCGCCACCCCGAGCGGCTGTGCTTCGCGTACAACGCCTCGGCGGCGCTCAACCTGCTGATCCAGGGGATGGCCGAGCCGCGCAGCCACGTGATCTCGACGGTGGTCGAGCACAACAGCACGATCCGGCCGCTGAACCACCTGGTCAAGGACGGCAAGATCGCCGACGTGACCTACGTCCCGAGCGACGACGAGGGCTACACCGACCCCGACGCCGTGGCCCGCGCGTTCCGCCCCGAGACCAGGCTCGTGGTGGTCAACCACGGCTCCAACGTGATCGGCACGATCCAGCCGGTGGCCGAGCTCGGGCGGATCGCCCACGAGCACGGCGCACGGCTGATCCTCGACACCGCCCAGACCGCCGGCGTGGTCCCGATCGACGTCGCCGCGATGAACGTCGACGCGCTGGCGTTCACCGGGCACAAGTCGCTGCTCGGCCCCACCGGGATCGGCGGGCTGTACGTCCGCGAGGGCGTCGAGGTGAGGCACACCTGCGCCGGCGGGACCGGCGTCGAGTCGGCCCACCCGTACCAGCTCGAGCAGTACCCCTACCGGCTGGAGATCGGCACCGGCAACGTGCTCGGGATCGTCGGGCTGTACCTGGCCCAGCAGTACATCGAGGAGCGCGGCCTCGACGCGATCTACCGCCACGAGATGGAGATCTTCGCGGTGCTCCAGGAGGGCGTCGCCGAGATCCCCGGGGTGCACCTGCACGGCACCCGCCGCCTCGACCAGCGGCTGCCGGTGCTGAGCCTCACCGTCGACGGGCTCGACCCCTCCGACGTGGGCACGATGCTCGACGCCGACTACAACATCGCGTGCCGCACCGGCCTGCAGTGCGCGCCGCTGATCCACGACCGGATGGGCACCTCGCCGCGCGGTACGGTGCGGCTCAGCGTCGGCCCGATGAACCAGCTCGAGCACGTCCAGGCCGCGGTCCGCGCGCTGCGCGAGATCGCCGCGATCGGGGCCCGGCGGACCTGACGCCGGCCAGGGGAGCCACGATGACCACGCCGACCTCCGAGATCGACTTCGCCCGGACGCCCGACCGCGCGATGGTGCTCGGCATCGCCGGGCTCGGGACCTACCTGCTCGGCTGCGGCTGCGGGATGGTGATGGGGGTCATGGCGCTGCCGGTGTGGCTGATCGCCGGTGGGCTCGGGGGCTACGGCTACGTGCTGGGCAAGCAGGCCCTCGAGGAGATCGAGGCCGGCGAGTGGGACGTGGCGCTGCGCGGCAAGGCCGAGAACGGCAAGCTGCTCGGCGCCATCGCCGCGGGGCTCGGCGGCGGCACCACGCTGCTGCTCGGCGGGCTGTTCTGCCTGGGGATGATCGCCTACGTCGTGATGGTCGTGATCATGGGGGCCAGCGGGGGGTTCTGAAGGCCGTCACCCTCCGCCAGATTTCGCCTCGCACCAAGCGCCCGATCCACCCCCCGAGCCCCAGGAGGCACGGGCTGAACCCTCGCACGCCCCCACGGCCCCGGATCTCGGCCGCTGCCCCTGACCGCCCCATACGCCATGACCCGCCCCCTTCGCCCCTCGATAGCCGCGCACCACCGCTACCACGGCGCGATGCACAGGCCCGACAGGTCCAGGTGGATGCTGTTGGCGTCGTTGGTGTTGCACCCCGTGCCGCTGTTCGGATCGCCGATGTGGAAGCCGGGGCACTGCCCGGCGCGGTAGATCGGGCAGTAGTGGTACAGCGTCAGGATGTTGTCCTCGCCCGCCATCAGCGGGAACGTCCCGAGGTACACCGGCTGCGTCGGGGCGCCGTTGTTGTCGTTGTCCTGGACCAGGTAGAGGTCGCCGCAGTTGCCGGTGACCGGGTAGCCCTGGGGGTTGACCGAGTTGGTGATCTGGACCCAGCCGGTCTCGTTCTGCTGGCTGGCGCCGCTCTCGGCGGTGTAGGCGTCGTAGATCTCGTACACCCCGTCGAACGACACCTGGAGGATCGCCTCGTCCTCGGTGGGGCTCCACGACAGCACCGCGACCTGCCCGTCGTTGTTCGGGTCGATCACGGTGAACTGGATCCCGTCGGGGCAGTCGTCCTCCTCGCTGTCGTCGTCCGGGGTCTCGTCGTCGTCCCACGGGGTGGAGTCGTCGTCCGCCGGGTCGCCGTCGTCGTCGCCGGGGTCGCCGCTGTCGTCGTCCGCGGGGTCGGCGTCGTCGTCGCCGGGGTCGTCGCTGTCGTCGTCGGCGGGGGAGGCGTCGTCGTCGCCCGCGTCGTCGTCGCCGGCCGGCGGCAGCCAGTCGCCGTCGTCCTCGAGCACGTCGTAGTCCATGCACGAGGCGAGCGTCAGCGCCGCGAGCAGCAGGAACAGCAGGATCGCCCCGCCGGCCCCCAGCGTCGCCCAGTCGCCGATGTGATCCCGCTGCAAGACGTTGGCGTCGAACCACTCGCGGATGCCCATCGCGTCCTCCGGCCCGCCGCGCCTTCCGCGGCCCGGATCGATGGTACGGAGCTGCCGTGGGCGACGATGAAACCAGTGGTGAACGTCGAGGAATCGTCAACTCGCGCCCGCACGGAGGGCGCTCTCGGGGGTCACTCCTCTTCGGGGAGCAGCCCCAGCGCCTCGAGCCCGTCGGCCACTGCGGCGAGCCCGTCCTGCTCCAGCTTGGCGCGGGTCACGGCGCCGCCGTCCGGGTCCCAGCCGAGCCGCTCGTAGAACCGCGTCTTGGCCTCCTCGAAGCCGGCCCGCTCCAGGTGGGGCGGGTCCACGTCCTGGTCGAAGTACCACGCGGCGAGGTTGTCGTGGCCGCGGTAGTCGCCGCCGTGGTCGTGCCCCTGGCCGCCGCCGGTGTAGCCCTCGCCGCCGCGCAGGTCGGTGGTGTTCCAGTCGCGGGCGGTGATCGCGCGGTAGAGGTCGACCAGCGCCTCGGCGCGGGCGTCGAGCTCGTCGGCGTCGACGTCGTCGCCGGTCACGGCGCGGTACAGCTCGGCCTCCAGCCCCAGATCGCCGGCGTACTCCCGCGCCGGGTCGGGGCAGCAGTAGTTGGGGAACACCCAGTCGCAGACGGTCAGCGAGTCCTTGAGCATCGAGCGCACCACCAGCAGCCGCGCCAGCTCGATCTTGGCCGGGGTGGGCTCCCCGACCTGCCAGTCGGCGTAGGGGTCGTCGAGGACGTCGGGGTCGCCGAAGTGGATCTCGGCGACGCGGCGCTTCTGCTCCCAGCTCAGCCCGCTCCAGCTCACCAGGCCGTTGTGCTCGTGGCGGTTGGGGTCGCGGTTCCACACCGCCCAGTGCAGGCCGGCGGGGTACCCGTAGGTCCGCGGGCCGTAGTGGTCCCGCTGGCCGTGGGCGCAGTACGAGACGCGGAAGTTCTCGAAGCCCTCCAGCTGCCCGTGGGCCCCGGTCCACAGGTCGTCGGCCATCCCCAGCGCCACGGCGGCGCGAGGCGTGCCGCGCAGCAGCAGGCTGCCCAGCCCGTCCCCGTCCGGGCCGGGGGCGGCGCCCATCGCCTCGTAGACCGCGGCCCAGAACGCCATCCCGCCGTCGCCGCCGGCGTCGATGCTGTCCCACGGCAGCGCCTCGAGCTCGGCCCGCAGGTCCGCCGGCAGGGACGCCAGGTAGGCCCCGCCGTCGCCATGGCGGGCCTGCACCAGCAGCGGCAGCAGCATCTTCAGGTCGAAGGCGTTGATCCCGAGCAGGTCGGCCCACTGCTTGCCGGCCATCACCACCTGCCTGGTGGGCTCGGCGACGACGCCCTCGCCGTCGCGCCGCCGCGAGAACCACGCGGTGTGGCTCTGCACGCAGTGGGCCTCGCCGTGGTCGGGCACGCCGGCGGGCAGGTCGTGGCCGCGCCACACGCTGAAGCAGTTCATCACGCAGCCGGTGCAGCCGCTGTTCTTGACGTGCCACGGGCGCATCAGCCCGCTCATGTAGAAGTCGCTGCCGCAGTGCCGCAGCCCCTGGCGGGCCAGGTCGCCGGCGGGGATGTCGCCCACCGGGATCGACTCGTCGCCGCCGTCCCACCACAGCGCGTCGTCGGCGCGCCAGCGGCTGCGCGGGTCCTCGGTGGACGGCACCACCGACTGCATCAGCGCCAGCATCCCGCGCATCTCGCGCAACCGCCCGCGGAAGTCGGCCAGCGGCGTGGCGGTGGGCACCACCCCGGAGCCGCGCACGACGATGCCCTTGAGGTTCTTGACCCCCGCCACCCCGCCGAAGCCCCCCTGGCCCAGCGCGTGGCCGGTGCCGTGGATCATCGAGGCGTTGCGCGCGCGGCGCTCGCCAGCGGGGCCGATCACCAGCGCCTTGGCCCGCGGGTCGCCCACCTGCTGCTGCATCGCCTGCTGGGTCGCGAAGGTGTCCAGGCCCCACAGCTCGCCGGCGTCGCGCAGCTCGGCGTGGTCGTCGCGGATCGCCAGGTACACCGGGGTCTCGGACGCGCCGGTGATCGCGATCCCGTCGTAGCCGGCCCACTTGAGCTCCGCCGGCCACTGACCGCCCACCGAGCCCTGCATCACGTGCCCCACCGGGTAGGCCTGGGGGGACAGCGACACCGCCACGGCCCGCCCGGCGCAGGGCGCCCAGGTCCCGGTCAGCGGGCCCACGCCGACGTACAGCAGGTTCTCGGGGTCGTAGGGCCCGGTGCCCGCGGGGACCCGCTCCCACAGCAGCTGGAGCCCCAGGCCGATGGCGCCGATGCGCGCCGGCAGCCACTGGGCCGTGTCCTCGAAGACGACCTCGCCGGCGGTCAGGTCCACCGTCAGCAGCCGGCCGGTCCAGCCGTACGGGCCGATCACTCCGCCTCCCACGGGAACGGCCGCGGCGGGCGATCGCTCCACACCTCGAGGTACACCAGCGCGCTGGACGGGCACGCCTCGACGCACGGCGGGGAGTCGTACTCGCCGAGGCACAGGTCGCACTTGGAGCTGGTGCCGTGGAACAGGAACGGGTGGTCGTGGGGGCAGACCGCCACGCAGGTGCCGCAGCCGATGCAGTCCTCGGTGTCGACGTAGCGCACGCGGCTGTCGCCGTAGGCGGCGTGCCCCGGCTCGGCGATCCGCGCCGCTCCCACGGGGCAGTTCGCCACGCAGGCGGGCTCGGCGAGCCCGCCGTCGCCGTCGATCTCGGGGCACATGTGGCAGGTGGCCGCGGCCCACGCCGCGTCGGCGAACTGGTGGGCCTGGTAGGAGGCGTCGGGGCCGACCCGCGCGCGGGCCGCTCCCGGGGCCCAGCCACGCAGCGCCGAGCAGGTGATCGCGCAGCGCCCGCAGGCCCCGCACAGCGCGGGGTCGGCGACGATCACCCCCCGCGCCCAGCCGCTCTCGACGCAGCCGCCGAGCAGCCGCCCCCCGGCCACCACGACCAGCGCCCCACCGGCGCCGCCGCGCAGGAACGCGCGTCGGGAGCAGGAGCGTCGGTCGGGATCGCGGGCCATCGCTCCGATCGTAGAGCCCCCGGCCCGCGGGGCATAGGGCCTCGCCCTCCGGCCCCCCACTTGGCGCCGCCACCCTGCCCGCGATTCTCCCGGACCGTGCCTGGCGGAGGCGTGTCGGACCATCCGAGTGGAGCCCAACTTCCGGAATCGGGAAGTTCAGGGCGAGTCGGACCATCCGAGTGGAGCCCAACTTCCGGAATCGGGAAGTTCAGGGCGTGTCGGGCCATCCGAGTGGAGCCCAACTTCCGGAATCGGGAAGTTCAGGGCGAGTCGGACCA
>CAZOYV010000156.1:0-20528 GCA_964584075.1 uncultured Rickettsiales bacterium
AGGGGCCCCACCCGCGCGGCCCCGGCGTGGAGCAGCGCGCCGGCGCCGAGCAGCGCCAGCAGCCACCCGCTCCGCAGGCGCCCGGCGGCCTCGTAGGCGGCGCGCAGCCGGGGGGACCCCGCGGTGGCGCGCAGCCGCGCGTCCTGGTGGAAGCAGCGCGGGTGCAGGTCGCGGTTGGGCGGGGTGGCCGCCGCCCCGGCGACCACCGCGTCGAGGTACTCGGTGCCCAGCGGGCCCAGATCGAAGGCCAGCCCGAACGGGGTCACGAAGCGCGTCTGGAGGCCCCGCTCGGTGTGGCGCCGCGCCATCGCGTCGGGATCGCGCGCCACGCCGCCGGCCTCGGGGGAGCACACGAAGCGGATCGTCGCGCCGGGCAGCGTCGCCACGGCGGGGAAGACCTCGTCGAGGGTGGTGCGCAGCGCGGCGACCACCTCGGCCTGGGTCGGGCCGAGCATGTCGGGCGAGCCGCCGATGCCCACCGCGAGCAGGCCCCCGGGGGCCAGCCGCGTGGCCGCCAGCGCGAAGAACTCCACCGAGTAGAACCGGCTCAGCTGCCCGCTGTGGGGGTCGGGCAGGTCGACCACGACCACGTCGTAGCGCCCCGGCTCGGCGGCGCGGACGAACGCGCGGGCGTCGCCGTGGTGCAGCGCCACCCGACCGTCGTCGAGGGCCGCGGTGGCCTCCGCGGGCAGGTGCTCGCGGGCCAGCGCGGTGCGCACCGGGTCCCGCTCGACCACGTCGAGCCGCTCCACCGTGGGGTGGCGCAGCAGCTCCGCGGGGACCCCGCCGTACGCGCCGCCGAGGAGCAGCACGGTGCGCGGCGCGGGGTGCAGCAGCAGCGGGTAGTGGGCGGTGCGCTCGGCCTCCTCGGGGTCGGGGAACGAACCGCTGAAGACCCCGTCGAGGTACCAGTCGTGCTGGCCCTCCGCGGCCACCAGCGCCACGCGGGCGTAGGGCGTGTCGCGGGTCGCGACCGCCTCCCCCGCGGCGCCCCGCGCCCAGGGCAGCGCCAGCCCGCCGGGGGCCGAGAGCACCGCGGCGAGCCCCAGCCCCGCCGCCCCGAAGCCCAGCGCCTCGAGCCAGAACACCCGCGCCGAGGCCGTCGTCGGCCCGGCCCCCTCCCCCTCGACGCGGCGGCACAGCAGCGGGAACAGCGCGCCGATCAGCAGGCACGGCGGGGCCAGCGCCACCGCCGCGATGGCCAGCACCTGGTGGGGCGCCACCGCCTCCCCGGCCTCCGGCCCCAGCGCCCCGCGCGCCCCGTGCAGCAGCCACAGCGCCGCCGGCAGCGCCGCCAGCAGCGCCCCCGCCACCCCCGCGGCGGCGACCCCCACGCCCCGCCGCGCACGGCGCAGCACCGCCGCCGCCGCCGCGCTGCCCGCGGCGGTGGACAGCATCCAGCAGGTCAGGCCGATCCCGGCGGCGAGCTCGTTGCCGGCGCAGGCGACCAGCAGCTCGCGCAGCAGCAGCACCTGGGCCACGGCGGAGACGGCGCCGGTGGCGAGCACGGCCACGGTGGTGGCGCGGCGCGACCGACGGGTGGGGCGGGGCGCGGCCACGGGGGAGGTCACCGGTCCGGCTCGTCCTCCTCGAAGACCTCGGCCTGGAACACCTCGAAGCGGGCCTCGGGGTCCTGCCACGCGTCCAGCGGCAGGCCCGCCTTGCGCGACAGCGCGCGCAGGGTCTGCTCGCGATCCCAGCCCTGCTCGGGCGCGACCTGGGGCAGGAACACCGCGCGCGAGTAGCCGTGGTGCAGCAGGATCCCGTCGCGCCCGAGCACGATCTCGCCGGGGCCGTCGACCGGCTGCAGCGGGGTCAGGACCGAGACCTCGATGTGCACGTCGTCGAGCTCCTCGCGGGTCATCGACGGGAACCGCGGGTCGCGGGTGGCGGCGTCCACCGCCCGCTGGCAAACGTTCTCGGCCAGCGAGCGCCGCGGCACGATCTCGCCGATGCACCCCCGCAGCCGTCCCTGGCGCCGCAAGGTCACGAACGCCCCCCCGTCCTGCTGCATCCGCGGCGTCAGCTCGTCGTCCGCGAGTTCGGGGGCGGGCTCGCCGGCGAGGTGGGCCGCGATGGCGTCGCGCGCCAGGCGCAGCAGGGTGGCCTGCTCGTCGCGGGCCAGCGGCGGGACCCCTCCCCCACCGGCCTCCCCGTCGCGACCGTCCGGCTCCGCGTCCCCGTCCCCCGCGCCCCCGCCCCAGGCCGGCCCGGTGGCCACCGCCGCGACGTAGCTGACGCTGTGGGACCAGTCCCCGGTCATCGCCCCCGACGTGTCGTAGCGCCGCAGCGTGTACGCGGCGTCCTGGCCGAGCAGGTCCATCAGCACCGCCACGGGGCGCGCCCCGCAGACCGTGATCCCGGTCTCGGCGCGGTGCCGCAGGAACGCCCCCGCGTCGCCGGCGGCGATGCGCTCCCAGGCGCCCATGTCCAGCGCGCGCAGCCCCTCCTCGACGTCGTCGAGCGGGGGCGTGTAGCCGAACACCTGGCCGTAGTGCGTGAAGTCGGTGGAGACCACCACGAGGTCGTCGCCGCGCAGCTCGCCGGCCAGCGCCCGGGCGATGTCGCGCACCGCCGCGCGGTCCACCTGGCCGATCACGATCGGGACCAGCGCCGCGTCGGGCAGCAGGTGCTGCAGGAACGGGACCTCGGCCTCGACGGCGTGCTCCCGGTCGTGGGCCCGCTGGCCCAGCGCGATCGCGTCGCTGGCCGCGGCCAGCCGCCGCCCCGCCTCGCGGTCCACCACCATCTCCCCCAGCGGTGTGCGGTACGCGCCGTAGTCCCCGACCTCCGCGCCGTCGAGGTAGGCGCGGTGGGCCGGCGCCAGCACGAACGCCCGCGCGTAGCGGCGGCCGCGGATCGCGGCGAAGCCCCACGCGGCGACCGCGCCGGAGTAGACGTAGCCGGCGTGGGGCACGATCAGCGCCCGCGGCGCGTCCCCGTCCCACGCCTCGGCCCGCGCCAGGAAGCCCTCGATCTGGTCCCGCAGCGCGCCCTGCTGGCGGGGATACCACGACCCCTCCACCGCCGGTGCCCGGATCGGACCCTCGACCCCGCGTGTGCCCATCGTCTCGGCTCCTCTCGCCCCCATCCTTTCACCTCGCGGCCGGGGCGTCGAGGTGCGTGCCGCGCTCGCGGTGCGGCGGTATGATGGTCCCCTCGCACGCCCGGAGGGAGGGCCCCGATGGCCGACGTCGTCCTCACGCAGCGCATCCCCGAGCCCGCGGCGACCCTGCTGTCCGAGGCCGCGCTGGACGTGCGCGTGCTGCGCGACGGGGAGGCCCCGACCCGGGACGCGCTGCTGGCCGCGGTGGACGGCTGCCGCGCCCTGATCTCGCTGCTCGGCGACCCGGTCGACGCCGCCGTGCTCGACGCCGCCGGGCCCTCGCTGCGGGTCGTGGCGAACTACGCCGTGGGGGTCGACAACGTCGACGTCGCGGCCGCCACCGAGCGCGGCATCGCGGTGGCCAACACCCCCGGCGTGCTGACCGACGCCAGCGCCGAGCTCGCCGTCGCGCTGCTGTTCGCCACCGCCCGGCGGGTGGTGGAGGCCGACGCCCTCGTGCGCGAGGGCCGCTTCCGCGGGTGGCAGCCGGAGCTGATGCTCGGGGTGCTGCTGCGGGGCAAGACGCTGGGCCTCGTCGGCGCCGGCCGGATCGCCGTCGCCACCGGCCGCATCGCCCGCGGGATCGGCATGGAGCTGCTGTACGCCAACCGCTCCCCGCGCCCCGCCTTCGAGCAGGAGACCGGCGCCGCGCGGGTCGAGCTCGACGAGCTGCTGCGGCGCAGCGACGTGGTCTCGCTGCACGTGCCGCTGGCCCCCGAGACCCGCCACCTGATCGGCGCGGCCGAGCTGGCGCGGATGAAGCCCACGGCGATCCTGATCAACACCGCCCGCGGTCCGGTGGTCGACGAGGCCGCCCTGGTCGCGGCGCTGCGCGACGGCACCATCGCCGCCGCCGGCCTCGACGTCTACGAGCACGAGCCGGCGCTGGCCCCGGGCCTCGCGGCGCTGCCCGGCGCGGTGCTGCTGCCCCACCTGGGCTCGGCCACCGTCGAGACCCGCGCGGCGATGGCGCGCCTGACCGCGTCGGCCGTCGTGGCGGTGCTGCGCGGCGAGCAGCCCCCCAACCTCGTCAACCCCGCAGTCTGGGAGCACCGCCGCGGGCGGTGAGAGGAGCCCCCATGCGCAACGCCGCCGTGATCGGAGCCGGCGCCTTCGGCACCGCCCTGAGCCAGATCCTCGCCGACGCCGGGGCCGAGGTGACGCTGTGGGTCCGCGAGGACGACGTCTGCCGTGCCATCGCCGAGACGCGACAGAACACCACCTTCATGCCCGGGTTCGAGCTGCCCGCGGCGATCCACCCGACCACCGATCTGGCCGAGGCCGCCGCTGGCCGCGACCTGGTGATCGTCGCGGTGCCCACCGAGTTCCTGCGCGGCGTGATGGGCCAGGCCGGCCCCCACCTGGCCGAGGACTGCGTGGTGTGCACGGTCAGCAAGGGCATCGAGATCGACACCCTCCAGACGATGGCCGACGTGCAGCGCGCCGTGCTGCCGCTGCCGCTGCACAAGAACCTGGCGTTCCTCTCCGGCCCGAGCTTCGCCAAGGAGCTGATGACCCGCAGTCCGACCACGGTCACCGTCGCCGCCCAGGACGTGCAGCTCGCCGCCCGCGTCCAGGAGGCGATGACGATCCCCTACTTCCGGATCTACACGACCAACGACGTGATCGGCGTCGAGGTCGGCGGCGCGGTCAAGAACGTGATGGCGCTGGCGTCCGGGATCGCCGACGGGCTCGGGTTCGGGGCCAACACCCGCGCGGCGCTGATCACCCGCGGGCTGGCCGAGATCACGCGGCTCGGCGTGCGGATGGGCGCCAACCCGCTGACCTTCGCCGGCCTGGCCGGGATGGGCGACCTGGTGCTGACCTGCACCAGCTCGCTGAGCCGCAACTTCACCGTCGGGACCAAGCTCGGCGAGGGCCACAAGCTCGACGAGATCCTCTCCGAGATGAAGCAGGTCGCCGAGGGGGTCCGCACCACCCGATCGGTGCACCAGCTCAAGGCCCAGCTCGGCGTCGAGATGCCGATCGTCGACCAGGTCCACGCGATCCTCTACGAGGACAAGGACCCCCGCCAGGCGCTGTTCGACCTGATGACGCGGGCGCTCAAGCAGGAGCTCGGCTGAGCCGATTCGGCAGTCCGCACCCCTCCCGACTTGACGCACGCGCGCGAGCCCGCTAATTCATTCCTTCCCCGCTGGGAGCGGGGAGCTGGAGGAACTTCAAGATGGCCATGGTTATCGACCCCGACGAGTGCACCGCCTGTGGCGTGTGCGAGCCCGAATGCCCCCGTGAGGCGATCTCCGAGGAGGACGACGTCTTCGTGATCGACCCCGACCTGTGCACCGAGTGCAAGGAGGAGGGCGAGCCCCAGTGCGTCCCCGTCTGCCCGGTGGACTGCATCACGAAGGCCGAGTAAGCCACACCCGGCCGATCCCACGCCGGGCCGGGGGCCGCCGCGTCCCCGGCCCCGCGATCCCGCCTCCGTGGATGCCCGACCCGCCCGGGTCGCGGTAGACTGCTTCCCATGGCCAAGCAAGTCCTGCAATGCCCCAGCTGCGGCGCGCCGATGCGCTGGAAGGGCCAGGCCCCCGTCGTCGAGTGCCGCTACTGCAAGACCCACGTCAACGTCGAGACCGAGGAGGTCACCGAGGAGGTCGCCGCGGTGCGCACCCAGGTGCGGCCCCGCAACCTGCTGTTCTCGTGGGTGATCGTGGGCTTCATCCTGTGCACCGGGATCGTCCCGGCGGTGATGGGCATCCTGTTCGGCGACAACGGCGGCGACCGCAGGCGGCCCCCGTTCGAGACGATCGCGTCGCTGTCGATGGCGTCGACCCTCGAGGAGATCGCCGAGGCCACCCGGCACGAGGCGTGGAGCGAGGGCAGCCTGTGCGTCTACACCAAGGGCGGGACGATCGACTACGTCTGCTTCGGCTGGCACGACGATCACCCCGCTCACGTCAAGGACTTCAACATCTACTTCACCGAGGAGAACCCCAACGCCGAGGCGGTCAAGCTGTGGCTGGACCACTACCTCGGGCCGCGCCTGCACTGGTCCGACAGCGGCTACCAGATGTACTGGGCGGGCTCCCACGTCCACTCCGCCGACGACATGTCCTACATGGGGTTCTACGTCGATCCGGACCGCGACGAGGGCTGGGAGACCCGCATCGAGTGGTACTGGGCCGTGGCGATCGCGTCGGTGATGGGCCAGCAGCTGGAGATCCCCGAGGACACCCGCCGCCGCTGGCTGGCCCAGGGCTACACCCCTGGCCAGCTGGCCAAGCTCGACGTCACCGACACCGTCGACGAGGCCCAGCGCAGCGTGCCACAGCGGTTCCCCGGGGCGATCAGCGACGACCACGGCGAGAGCTGGACGATCCCCGTCGACCACCCCTGGATCGGCGAGGCCAACTTCTACTACGACAACCGCGAGGGCGGTTCGCTCGAGTACGTCTACATGACGCCCATCGCCGACAACCAGTTCACCCACCAGAAGTCGCTGCGCAACTGCATCTCCAAGGGGTTCGGCAAGAGCGAGCACCAGAAGGCCGACCACCTGGCCAAGAAGTACAACTACCGCTGGGAGCCCCGCGGGATGGCCAGCATCGACCTGCGCGAGCACGGGCTGTGGATCTACCTCACCGACTGGCAGGACGAGACCCCCTCCCGATCCCAGTGGAAGAAGCTGATGGACAGCATCGACGATTGCGGCCGCTGATCGCCGATTCCGCTTCCCGTCCGCGGCCCGCTATGGCATGGTGGTCCGACCAATAGACCAGAGGAGCATCACGTGAACGCCATCCGCGGTGGATTCATGGGCCCGATCCTCGATGTCGACCTGACCACGGGGCGGATCGAGACCTTCACGCTGTCCGACGAGGACCGGCGCGACTACCTCGGCGGCAAGATCCTGGGCGCCAAGCTGCTGTGGGACAACCTGATCCCCGGCACCGACGCGCTGAGCCCCGAGACCCCGATGGTCTTCACCCCGGGGACGCTCAACGGCGCCAACTGCCCGTCGTCGAGCCGCTTCAACCTGTCCACCCGCAACGTGCTGACCGGCGGCGTGGCGACCAGCAACTGCGGTGGCGACTTCGGGATCTGGCTGCGCCGCGCCGGCTACGACGGCCTGATGGTCCGCGGCCGCGCGGAGCGCCCGACCCACATCGAGATCACCGAGGACGGCGTGCAGCTGCGCGACGCCACGGCGCTGTGGGGCCAGACCACCCAGCAGGTCCAGGCGGGGCTGCCCAAGGGCGTCGCGGAGCTGGTGATCGGCCCCGCCGGCGAGAACCTCGTGCGGTTCGCCTGCATCCTCTCCGGCGACCGCGCGCTGGGCCGCTGCGGGGTCGGCGCGGTGATGGGCAGCAAGAACCTCAAGCTGGTCACCGCGGCCGGCAAGAAGAAGCTGCCGGTGGGGGATCCCGACCAGCTCAAGGTCGTGATCAAGAAGTGGATGAAGATGCTCAAGGAGCACTCCATCACCGGCGACCAGCTGACCAACTACGGCACCGCGGGCCTGGTCAACCTGACCAACGCGAGCCACACGCTGACGACCCGCAACTTCACCCACGGGCACTGGGCCCACGCCGACGAGATCAGCGGCGAGACGCTGGCCGAGACGCTGCTGGTCAAGAACGACGGCTGCCGCAGCTGCCCGATCCGCTGCGGCCGGGTCGTCGAGCACGAGGGCAAGCCGATCAAGGGCCCCGAGTTCGAGACGCTGGGGATGTTCGGCCCCAGCATGCTCAACCGCGATCTGAAGAAGATCATCCACTGGAACCACCTGGCCGACGAGCTGGGGATGGACACCATCTCGCTGGGCTCGACGATGGCCTGCGCGATGGAGATGGCCGACCGCGGGCTGCTCCCCGACCTGCCGATCCGGTTCGACGACCACGGCGGCGTCGAGCAGCTGATCGAGGACATCGCCCACCGCCGCGGGATCGGCGACGAGCTGGCCGAGGGCAGCGCGCGGCTGGCGGCGGAGCACGGCGTCCCCGAGCTGTCGATGAGCGCCAAGGGCCTGGAGTTCGCCGCCTACGAGCCGCGCAACGCCGTGGGCCACGGCCTGGGCTACGCGGTGAGCAACCGCGGCGGGTGCCACATCAACGGCGGGTACGTGATCTACTTCGAGGCCACCGGGCCGATCAACATGGACCCGCTGTCCCCCACCGGCAAGCCGCAGTGGGTCGTGTTCCAGCAGAACGCGTTCGAGGCGGTCAGCGCGGTGGGCAACTGCATCTTCAACACCTACGCGTTCATCCCCGACCTGCCCGCGGGGTTGTTCGACCACGTCGGGGCGATGGCCAAGGTCACCAGCAAGGCGCTGCTCGGCGGCGGGCTGGCGATGTCGCCGCTGAAGTACGTGCGCCCCGGGATGGCGCCGCTGCACCTGCCGGGGCTGCCCCAGAGCGACGCCGTCGAGGCGCTGTTCGGCGCGCCGTTCAAGGTCGGCGACTTCCTCGTCGCCGGCGAGCGGGGCTTCACGCTGGAGCGGATGATCAACCTGCGCGAGGGGCTGCTCGGCGAGACCGACCGGCTGCCGCCGCGGCTGACCGAGGTCCCCGAGCGGCCCGAGGAGCCGCGCTCGCGGGTGCCGCTGAGCAGGATGCTGCCGGTGTACTACAAGACCCGCGGCTGGGACCGCGACGGGATCCCCGAGGGGTGGCTGCTGCGCAAGCTGGGGCTCGCCCACCTGGTGGACATCGCCGACCAGATCCGCCAGAACCCGGACCGCTTCCGCGCGCGGCTGCGCGACCAGAAGGCCAGCGCCGACGCCGTTCGGCGCGAGGTCGCCGCCGCGATCGGGCCGCAGGCCGCACCCGACAAGAAGGCGACGACCGCCAGGAAGGCCGCGCCCAGGAAGAAGGCCGCAGCGAGCAAGAAGGGAGCGAAGCGATGATCAAGGTCCACTTCTACTCCCACCTGCGCGCGGCCCTCGGCGTCGCCGAGGCCGAGGTCGAGGCCCGCACCGTGGGCGAGATGCTCCGCGCGCTCGAGCAGCGGTTCGGCGAGCCGTTCCGGGACCGGATCAAGCTGTGCAAGGTCTACGTCAACGGGGCCAACGTGGGGCTCGGGCGGGGCCGCCGCACGCCGCTGCAGCCCGACGACGAGATCGGCATCCTGCCCCCCATCGCCGGCGGCTGACGCTGGGCAGTTGACGTCCCCCGGGGCCCACACTACCGTGGACCCGAGGGGATGCGATGAGCGACGAAGACCGTCCCACGAAGCGCGGACACGCCCGCAGCAAGAAGCCGAACGCCGAACCCGCGGCGCGGATCGGCCAGGACCCGCTCGTCGTCCACGGGGGACGCGAGAGCCTCGACGAGCACACCGAGCTCGGGGACCACGCGATCCAGTTCCTCGACGACACGCCGACGCCCCGGACCCTCGACGAGACGCCGCAGCCGCACACCCTGGACGACCTCCCGCCCCCGCTCCACGCCGACGGGACGCCCGTCCCGATGTCCCTCGACGACATCGCGATCCAGTCCCTGGGGGGCAGCCTCGACGACACCGACGAGACGCTGATCCCGTCCTACGATCCGATCGAGGTCGACCGCGACCGGCTGACCTCCGACGACTTCGAAGACCGCGGCTCGACCGAGGACGAGTCCGCCACCTTCGTGTACGAGATGTCGCTGGAGATCTCGTTCGACCCCGAGGAGGAGGAGCGCAGCCTCGACGAGGAGGCCTCGCTCGGCGGCCAGGAGTACTCGCCGCCGCTGACGCTGCCCCCGGACAAGGCGCTCCACCGCCAGGTGCTGGCCAAGACGGTCGTGCACAACATGGGCCGCCACCTGCGGCGGCTGGGGATGGTCGGCCGCCAGTTCCGCGAGCTGGTCTCGACGTACTACCGCGAGCGGGACCGCACCGAGGTCTCGACGACGTACTTCTGCTCGCGGGGCGAGCCGTTCGTGGTCGCCGTGGCGCTGCGCTACCGCAGCTCGTTCCTCTCGGCGGTCGACGTCCGCTGCCTGTTCGAATGCCCGCGGATCAGCCACGACCTCGGCGTGCCGCCGGGGACCACGGCGTACCGCAGCGTGCGGCGCGCGCAGGGCACCTACGCGCTGCTGTACGGCTACACCCCCGAGATCCGCCAGCTCGGCACCGTGACCGGGGTCGGCTCGTTCGTCCAGCGCGGCATCACCCAGTACGTGGTGGACTGCTACAGCTTCGCGATGGCGCAGGGCCTGGACTTCGGCCAGCTGAGCGGGGCGACGCTCGCCGACCCGCAGTACGACGTCGGCGATCCCCACGCGCCGATGGCCCGGCTGGACGCCTTCGCCCGGGTCGCGGCCGACACCTGACCGCGGGAGGGACCATGCACCGACCCACCTGGATCGCCCTCGTCGCGGCGCTGGCGCTGCTCGCGGGTGGCTGCCCCACGCCCCCCGACGACGACGCCGCGGACGACGACGCCGACGACGACGACGGCGCGGACGACGACGGCGCCGACGACGACTCCGGTCCCACCGACGTGTGCGACGACTTCCCCGGCGAGGTGATCTGCGACGGCCAGACCGCCGTGACCTGCGACGCGGCGGGCGACGTGGCACAGACCGACGACTGCGACGTGGCCAACGACTACTACTGCCACTGGGGCCTGGGCTGCGTGCTGTGCTACCCCGGCACGCAGTGGTGCGAGGGCAACGACGTCGTCGAGTGCGACCCGGACGGGCAGTCCTTCGCCGTGGTCGACAGCTGCCTCGAGCAGAACGGCGAGGTGTGCTCCTCGGGGGAGTGCATCTCGCTGTGCGAGCAGGCCGAGCTGGAGCACTCCACGGTGGGCTGCCTGTTCTACGCCGTCGACACCGACCAGCACGACATGGGCCCCGAGACGGTGCAGTACGCCGTGGCGCTGAGCAACGTGCACGACTGGCTGGACGCCGAGGCGACGATCGAGTCGCGCAGCGGGGCGACCTGGAACGTCGAGTGGTCCGGGACGATCGGCGCGCAGGACCTCGCGACGGTGAACCTCCCCGACCGGCACGTCGACGACTCGGCGCTGAACGACGGCGGGGCCTACCGGGTCACCAGCCACATCCCGATCATCGCCTACCAGTTCAACCCGGTGGACGGCGCCAGCTCCTACCTCTCCGACGCCTCCCTGCTGCTGCCGGTCTCGGCGTGGGACAGCGTCTACCGCGTCCCCGGCTGGGACCAGGCGACGGACAACACCGGGACCGTGCAGCACTGCTCGCTGGACGTGGTCGCCAGCGCCGACGCCACCGACGTCACGATCACGCCGTCGATCGCCACCCTCGGCGGCGGTCCCGCGGTCCCCGCCGGGACGCCGGGGACGCCGTTCACCGTCCACCTGCCGCTGGCCGGCGACTACGTGCAGATCGCCAGCAACGCCGACCAGCAGAACCTCGGCGGGACGCTGGTCGAGACCGCCTCGAGCACGCCGGTGGGGGTGTTCGTCGGCCACGAGTGCGCGCTGATCCCGACCAACCTGTGCTGCTGCGACCACCTCGAGGAGCAGATCTTCGGGATCCAGACGTGGGGCGAGGGCTACGTCGCCGCGCGGATCCCCCACCGCGGCCCGCCGGTGGAGCCGTGCGTGTGGCAGATCGTGGCGGGCAACGACCCGGTGGACCTGACGTTCACCGCCCACGCCGACGTCACCGGCCTGCCGGGGCCGACCACGCTGCCAGCCGGCGGCAAGATCCGGTTCGAGGTCAGCGGCACCCCGGCCAACCCCGGCGACTTCGAGGTCTCCGGCAGCGACGCGTTCCTGCTGACCCAGTACATGATGAGCTCCGAGGCCTCGCCGCAGCCGCTGTTCGGCGACCCGGCGATGGTCCAGGCGGTGCCCGTGGAGCAGTACCTCGACAGCTACGTGGTGCTCGTACCCGGGACCTGGGAGAATGACTACCTGATCATCACGCGTCCCGTGGGCGCGACGGTGTCGGTGGACGGGACCAGCGTCGACGCCTGGCCTACCTGGTCCGAGATCGCCGCGATCGGCGGCGGGAGCTACGAGGCGGTGCGGCTGCTGGTGCCCGACGGCGTGCGGCTGCTCGAGGGCAGCGAGCCGTTCGGCGTGGTGGTGGTCGGGTTCGACCAGTGGGACTCGTACGCCTACCCCGGGGGGCTCGACCAGGAGCAGATCAACGACCTGTAGCGACGGGGAGCAGGGAGTGGAGCGGACCAGACGGCTGGGTTGGTGGATCGCGCTGGCGGTGCTCGCGATCGCGCCCGCGGCGGCGTCCGGCGAGGGACGGCTGCCCGACCTGCACGAGCCGTGGGACGGCGGCGTGGAGTCGCCCTACGACGCGGCGCTGGTGATCGGCATCGACAGCTACGCCGAGCTGCCCGACGTGCCCTACGCCCGGCGGGACGGACACGCCTTCCTCGCGTTCCTGCGCCATGGCCGCGGCATCCCCGAGGAGCAGATCGAGACGCTGTGGCAGGGCGACCGCGCCAAGATCGTCGAGATGCTGTGGCGCACGGTCGCCGCCACCAGCGAGGACAGCGTGGTGTGGCTGTACTTCGCCGGCCACGGCGCCGTGGCGGCGGACGGCGGGGAGCCGCTGCTGCTCGGCGGCGAGGCCGGGACCGACCCCGCGGCGTGGTCCGAGCAGGGCGTGTCGCTGTCCGAGGCGCTGACGATCCTCACCGACGGGGGGGCCCGCGTGGTGGCGGTGCTCGACTGCGGGTTCGGCGGGATCGGCCGCGACGGCGCGACGATCGCCGCGCTGGGGGAGGCCCGGGCGGTGTTCCCCGAGCCCGACCCGCGCATCGTGCTGTGGACCGCGGCCGCCGCCGACGGCGCCCCGGACCTGCTCTACGCTGCCCGCCACGGCGCCTTCAGCTACCTGGTGGTGGGCGCGCTGCGGGGCTGGGCCGACGGCGCGCTGGGCGGGGAGCGCGACGGGATGGTCACCGCCGCCGAGGCCCAGGCCTACGTCGACGATCTGGTCCAGGGCGCGGGCAACACCGCCTTCCGCCCCGAGATGCGGGGGGCCGACCTGGGCTGGCCGATCTCCGCCGGGGAGCTGGCCCCGCCCCCGAAGCGGGCGATGCTGCTCGAGGCGCTGCGCAACGGCCGCGCCGAGGGGGCGCCGCCGCCGACCCCCGCCCAGCGGATCGCCGCCTGGGAGGCCCACCGC
The DNA here is from genome assembly GCA_964584075.1 of uncultured Rickettsiales bacterium. Lineage (GTDB taxonomy): Bacteria > Myxococcota_A > UBA796 > UBA9615 > CAYRNR01 > CAZOYV01. The sequence goes on from CAZOYV010000156.1 coordinate 13,189, forward strand.
CGGCACGAGCAGGAGATGCACCACGCGATGCGCGACGTGTGGCTCGCGGCCAGCCGCGACTGGCGCGCGGCCCAGGCCGAGGTGATGCACGGGGAGGACGAGGCGATCGCGGCGCTGGAGGCGTTCATCGAGCGCTATGCCCGCGCCACCGTGACCGTCGGCGACGAGACCCGCGACGTGCAGGTCATGGAGGTCGCGCAGGCGCGCTCGATGCTGCAGCAGTTCAAGCCCACGGCGGGCCTCGAGGTCCACGACCACCGGTTCCTCGCGGTCAGCGCGGGCGGGTACCACACCTGCGCGATCACCGACCAGGCCGAGGCCCTGTGCTGGGGCGACAACCGCTTCGGCCAGTGCGACGCTCCGGAGGGCTCGTTCAGCCAGATCGCCGCCGGCGGCTACCACACCTGCGCCCTGACGCTCGAGGGCGACGCCGTGTGCTGGGGTCGCCCCGAGAGCTACGCCGAGGCCCCGTGGGGGCCGTTCGCGACGATCGCCGCCGGCGGGACACACACCTGCGCGCTGCGCCAGAACGACGGCGGCGCCACCTGCTGGGGCAGCGGGATCGGCGAGGCCACGCCGCCCAGGGGTCCGTTCCGCGACATCGTCGCGGGGCTGTACCACGCCTGCGGCCTGCGCGAGGAGGGACGCGTCGAGTGCTGGGGCCGTCCCGCCGACCGCCCGATGGGGGACGGGTTCCTCGACGTCTCGGCGGGACGCTTCCTGACCTGCGCCGTGCGGCCCGACGGCCGGATCTACTGCTTCGGCCGGGAGGAGCCCGAGGTCGCGCCTCCGGACGACCTGCGGGCGACCGGGATCGCGCTGGGCGCCAGCCACGCCTGCGCGCTGCAGGCCGACGGCGAGCTGCGCTGCTGGGGCGAGGACCGCCGCGGCCAGTGCGACGCCCCGTCGGGCCCCTGGGAGCAGGTCAGCACCGGCATCTACCACACCTGCGGGGTGCACCCCGACGGGACGCTGGAGTGCTGGGGCTCCGAGGGGTACGGCCAGTCCACCCCTCCCCGCTGATCACGCCGCTCCCCGACCGCCGCGCCGACGAGGTATGATCGGATCGGGGCCGAGCGAGGGAGAGCGATGCGGGTCCGCACCTGCCAGAACAGGGCGGTACTCGAGCCATGCCTGCTCGAGGGGTATGCGTTCCAGGTCGACCCCTACATCGGCTGCGGCCACCACTGCCAGTACTGCTACGCGCTCAACGAGGCCGAGACCGACTGGTCCGAGGAGATCCGGATCCACGAGGACGTGGTCGGGAAGCTCGACCGCGAGCTCGCCGCCACCGGCAGCCAGGCGATCTACGTCGGCTGGAACTCGGACCCGTACCAGCCCGTCGAGCAGCAGTACCGCCAGACGCGGGCCGTGCTGGAGCTGCTCGCCGAGCTCGGCTGCACGGTGTGCACGCTGACCAAGTCCGACCTCGTGACGCGGGACATCGACCTGCTGCAGCGCATGCCCGGCAGCAGCGCGGGGACGTCGCTGGCGTTCCACGACGACGCGATCCGCCGCCAGTTCGAGCGGGCCGCGCCGGGCAACGCCCGCCGCGTGGCGGCGCTGCAGGCGCTGCACGAGGCCGGCGTGGAGACCTACGCGCTGATCTGCCCCGTGATCCCGCACCTGACCGACGTCGTCGCCCTGATCGAGCAGGTGGCCGACCACGCCGACACGATCTGGGTCTACCCGGTGGCCGTCGAGGGCGAGGACGACGTGGCGTGGCGCAACCTCGAGGGGATCCTCGGCGAGCACCACCCGCAGCTGCTCGAGCCGATCCGCGAGATCGTGTTCTCCCCCGATCACCCCTACTGGATGGAGCTGCTGCAGCAGCTCGAGGAGCTCCGCGCCCGGCGGGACCTGCACCTGCGGCTCGAGCTCTGAGAAGATCCGCCCGATGCGCCCACGACTCGCGAGCCTGGTCCCCGGTGCGTGCGTGGCGTGGCTCGCCGGCTGCGGCGCGGGTGACGAGCTGCGGCTGCACCTCGTCGAGGTCGACCCCGATCCGCTCGAGGGGGTGGCGGCGCTGCGGCTGACCTACGACGCCGGCTCGGGGGACGAGAGCGTCGAGCTGGCGGTGCTCGACGGGGCGATCGGGGGCGACGCCGGGATCCGCGGCGACCACGTCCGCGACCTCCGCCTCGAGGCCCTCGACGACCGCGGCGAGGTGGTCGCCCGGGGCGCCCGCTGGGGAGACCTGACCCCGCCCCCCGGCGAGGGTCGCGACGAGGACGTGGTCCTGCTCCGCACCGGCGTGTTCAGCACCGTCGCGGGGGTGGCCCTCGACGCGGGCCGGGCGGACGCCTGCGCCGTGCCCGCGGGGGCCGGCGGCCTGTGGATCGCCGGGGGCGGCGAGCAGGGGCTGCTGCGGCTGGACCTCGATCGGGCCACCGTCGAGGTCGCGGGAGAGCTGGTCGGGCTCCACGAGGACTGCCGCTGGGGCGCCCTCGACGACGGGGCGGTGGTCGTCGCCGGCGACGGCGGCGGGGTCCTCGACGTGTTCGATCACGACGAGGGGACGCTGCTGTCCACCGGCGACAGCGCCCGCAGCGACGGGGCGCTGGCGATCCTCGACGGGGGCTCCGCGGCGTGGTGGATGGGCGGGGGCGACGAGCTCGACCTGACCAGCACGCTGGTGCTGGCCGGGCAGCACGCCCTGCTCGAGGGCCCGGTGGTCCACGGCGGGGGGCGGGCCGGCCACCGCGCCGCGTGCGTCGAGGACGGCGCGGCCTGCGTGTTCGTCGGCGCCGACGACGGGAGCACGACCTGGTGGCGGGTCCCGGCCTCGTCGGTGCTGCAGGCCGGACCGGGGACCGCGATCGAGCCCCTGGAGCACGAGGACCCCAGCCTCGTCGGCGTGGCCCGCGACGCGGCGCGGCTCGACGACGACAGCGTCGTGGCCCTGCTGGAGCACGGCGGCGGCAGCACGCTGCACGGGCTCGAGCTCGACGGCGACGGCGTGTGGGAGTGGCATTCCGATCCGGGGCTGGACGCCGGCGGGACGCTGCTGTCCGTCGACGGCGACGGGGTGTGGCTGATCGGGGGGCGCGCGGGGGCGGCCGCGGACGGGGTCTGGCGCGTCCACCGCGAGGGGGCGACGTGGAGCCTCGACGAGCTCGGCGCCCCGCTGCAGGAGGCGCGCGAGCAGGCGGCCGCTACGGTGCTCGGCGACGGCCGGGTGGTCGTCGTCGGCGGTCGCGCCGGGGGGGCGGCGCTGACGTCGGTCGAGGTCTACCAGCCGTGACCGGCGCGCACGGCGCCGCGGGACCGGCCTGCGGCCGCACCGACTCCTCCCCGCTGGCCGCCTCGTCGTACGTCTCCTGCGGGACGTGCGCGACCCACCACGCCTGGGCCTGCAGCGGCGTCCAGGAGCCGACGTCGCAGGACCGCAGCGCGGCGAGCAGCGCCGCCACGTCGGGGTAGCGGTCGTCCTGGTCCCGGGCCAGGCAGCGCAGCACGATGCGCTCCAGCGCCTCGGGGACGTCGGTGTGGGTGAACCGCGACGGCGGGATCGGGTCCTCGTAGACGCGGCGCAGCCTGGTCGGGATCTCGCCGTCGTCGTCGAACACGTGCCGGCCGGTGAGCATCCAGTACGCCAGGCAGCCCACCGAGTACAGGTCGGCGCGGGCGTCCACCGCGGCGCTGCCCAGCGCGGCCTCGGGGGCCATGTACGCCGGGGTGCCGGGGGCCACCCCGTCCAGCGTGATCGTCGCCCCCTGCATCAGGCCGCCGAACAGGTCCTTGACCAGGCCGAAGTCCAGCACCTTGACCACGTCGACCTCGACGCCGAGGCGGCAGACCTGCACGTTGGAGGGCTTGATGTCGCGGTGCAGCAGGCCCCGCGAGTGGGCCTCGGCCAGCGAGCAGCAGACCTGCTGCAGCAGGTGCACCGCCCGCGCCGGGGGGACCGGCCCGAAGCGCTTGACCAGCGTGCGGACGTCGATCCCGTCGAGCAGCTCCATCGCGTAGTAGACCGACCCGTCGTCGGCCTCGCCGAAGTCGTAGACCTCGATCGTGTGGGGCGAGCGCAGCGCCGCCGTGGCGCGCGCCTCACGCTCGAAGCGGGCGGTCAGGTGCCGCGCCCGGCGGGCCCCGCCCCCGCCGCCGGCCAGCGCCTCGGCGCGGATCAGCTTGACCGCCGCGGGGCGGCCGAGGGCCACGTGACGGGCGCGCCACACCTCGCCCATCCCGCCGGCGCCCAGCGGCTCCTCGAGGCGGTAGGGTCCCACCTGCTGCCCGCCGGCGGGACGGGGCGTCGCCAGCGCCGGCTCGCGCCGCAGCCAGCCCACCAGCGCCCGCACCGCGGTGAGGGCACGGCGCCACAGCCGCCGCAGCGATCCGGCCGGCGAGGTCTGCATCGGCACCGTCTCCCGGATCTCGCTGACGAGCTGCAGCGCTGCGGTGGTGGCGGCCGGGTTGCCGCCGTCGGCCGTCCTGGCCCCTCGAGGTCCCATCGTCCTTCCTCTCGCCACGAGCGCCCCGGCCCCGGCGAAGTCGCCCCGACACCGATACAAGACCCGTGCCAGGTGGTGCGGGCGCGCTCGATCCCGCCTCCTGTCCCTCATGGACGTGCGACGGGCTCGTTCATTGACACGGATGAGGACGAATCGGGTCGCGGCAACCGCCGCAGCGGGCTGGGAGCGAGCCGCTACCGGGTCGCGTCCGCGGCCGGCTCGCGCGGGGGCAGCGCCAGGTCGACGATCAGCGGGCGGTGGTCGCTGCCGGCGCCCTCGCCCTCTCGGATCGCGACGCAGACGAGCTCCGGGCTGACCAGGGCGTGATCCAGCCGGATCGGCGGGACCGGGAACACGCCGTTGGGGAACGTCGTGGCCCAGCCCCGTCCGCAGCGGCGGTGGGCCGAGACCAGCCCCGCGTGGGTCAACCGCTGGTAGCGGCGCGAGTGCTGCGTGGCGTTGAGGTCCCCGATGACGGCGAGGGGGCGGGGCTCGGCCAGCGCCGCCGTCCGCAGCCACGCCATCTGTTCCCGCCACGTGGCGGTGTACTCCGGGAGCCGCGGTGGCAGGGTGTGGACGCCGATCAGGCGCAGGCGCTGCTCCCCGACGACGACGGTCGCCCGGGCCACCGGCAGCCCCGCGACGTCGACGAGCTCGGCTCGTTCCAGCGGCAGGCGGGACAGGATCGCGATGCCGAAGGAGTCCTCCCGGACCACACCGACCGCGTGAGGATAGGCCGCCAGGATCCCGTGGCGTTCGAACGAAGTCGCCCATCGCGGGGAGTACTCCTGCACGAGGATCACGTCCGGGTCCGCGGCGAGGATCTCGCGGGCGATGCCGTCGGTGTCGGGGTTGACCATCAGCAGGTTGGCGCCGACGAGCCGGATCGTCGCGCGCTCCTCGAGGTCGTCCGGGAGCGGCGCCCCGGGGAGCAGGTCGGGCAGGACCAGGATCGTGTGGAACCCGGCGATCGCCAGCGCCACGCTGGCCAGCGCCCAGCGGCGACCCAGCCGCGCGACCAGCGCCACCGGGTAGGCCGGCAGGTACAGGTACGGGGTCAGCGCGGCGACGCCGATCAGCACCAGCCCCGCGTCGGGGGCGATCAGGCGCGCCAGCAGCAGCGGCACCAGCGGCGCGACCAGCACCCAGCCCAGGGCGTGGGCCACGCGGGCCGGAGCACCGCGGGGGGCCGGTGTCGGGCGGCCCGGATCGTCGTGAGCGGACATTCCACCTCCCCGGACCCCACCACCGGCCGGGTTGTTCCCGGTAGGATCGGCGGGGACCGTCGCGGAGGGAAGACGATGCGAGGCGCGATTCCATTCCTGGCCTGCGCCGCGGCCGCCGCGCTGGCCGTGGCGGCCCCCGCCGGCGCGGACGAGCCGGACTTCGGCGGGATCTGGGAGAGCACCTTCGGGCTGCTCGAGATGGTCCAGGACGGCGACCGGGTCTCCGGGGTCTACGCCAGCGTGGCGACGCTGGAGGGCACCGTCGACGGGGGGCGGCTGACCTTCCGCTACGTCGAGCCCGAGGCCACCGGGGAGGGCTGGTTCGAGCTGCGCGACGGCGGCCGGCGGTTCGCCGGGGAGTGGCGCGCCGACGGCGAGCAGGCCTGGGCCGAGTGGCAGGGCACGCGGCTGCTGCGGCCCCAGCCCAGCGATGGCTTCGAGGGGGTCTTCGAGACGACCTACGGCCCGATGCGGCTGTGGCGCGACGGGGACGCCGTGCGCGGCCGCTACGGCTACGAGGGCGGCTCGACGATCGAGGGCACCGTCGCCGACGGCACGCTGACCTTCACCTACGCCGAGCCCCGGGCCCGCGGCGAGGGGGGCTTCGAGCTGCTGCCCGGGGGCGAGGGCTTCCGCGGCCAGTGGCGCGAGGAGGGCGGCGAGGAGTGGCGCGTCTGGGAGGGCCGCCGCGTCGAGCCCCGGCTCGGGGTGCTGTGGCTGGTGGTGATGGAGGCCCCGTGGGAGACCACGCTGGCGACCCAGCCGTACTCGTTCGGCGAGATGCTGCGCGCCTACTTCGCGCGCTTCCCCCACGTGCGCGTGCGACAGACCACGATCCTCGACCGCGACGACTTCGTGCGCACCGCCGACGAGCTGGCCTACCTCGCCGAGCCGGTGGCGCTGGTGCTGGCCGGCCACGGCGAGGCCGAGGGGCTGCTCGCCGGCGGCGAGGTGATCACCGCCGCCGACATCACCGCGGCGCTGGCCGACGCCCCCGGCGTGTTCCTGACCCACTTCTCGGCCTGCGCGGTGATGGGCGGCGAGGTCCCGGGCCAGATCCTCGGCGGCCTGCCCGAGGGGCGCGCGATGGCGCTGTCGGGCTACGCCGTGCCGGTGGACTGGGCCGCCAGCGCGGTGCTGGAGTTCCTGTACCTCGAGCTGGTCCTCGGCCGGCGGATGCCGCCCGCCGAGGCCGCCGCGGTGATCCGCGCCGAGCTCGGCTTCGCCGGGGACCAGCCCACGGCCGGGTCGCCGCTCGGCGCGGCGCAGTTCCGCTTCCAGGAGCGCTGACCGTCCCCGGCGGTTTTTCGTTGCCCCCCGATCCGCCCTGGACTACCCTCGCCCCGAACACCACTCCGTCCCGCAGAGGACCCGAGCTTGCCGAACCGCTAGCCGATCTCGGACTCCCCGACCCCGCCGCGGCGCCCCGCGCGCCACGGCCGGGACCGTGTCCCTCGTCTGACAACCCCGTGACCGCGCCGCGTGCGCGGTCGGGACAGGCGCGCGCGCGGCGGTGGACCGAGATCGGACGGTCCCTGCGCCCCGCGCCCGCGCCCCGAGCCGCCCCACGCGCCCTCCGGGCGGGACCCCCCGATCCCCCCTCCGCCCCGCCGCGCCCCCCGGAGAGGGGGCCGTCGTGGCCCACAGCACCCCTGTCCTC
>CAZOYV010000157.1:0-20517 GCA_964584075.1 uncultured Rickettsiales bacterium
GGGATGATGCGGTGCTCAGGCGACGGGAGGGGATAGATTCACAAGCTCTCAGTGGAGGTATGGCGTCTCCGGCTCGCTCCCCGTCTCGACGACCTTGGCCGGCCGTGAGTCCGACCAGCGCGTGACCCTGGTCTCGCCGTCCCCGATCTCGCGGATCACGAACTGCCAGGTACCGTCCATCTCCTCGGCGCCGAGGGGCAGGATCCCCTCGAGATCCTCGAGGTGGAACATCGTGCCGTACGCCGCGGTCGAGGGGTCCCAGGCGTAGATGTCGACCTGGTCGAAGTCGCAGCCGAGGTCCCCGTCGCCGATCGACGCCACCAGCCAGGTGGGGTGGTCCTCCTCGCCACCGAGGGCGAGCCACGCGACCTTGCGGCGGTAGCGCGTGTAGCCCGGCAGCCCGTCGGGCGGCTCGAAGTCGAGCTGGCGGGTGAACAGGTAGCCGACACGGCCCTTGCCCAGGTCGACGAGGTACCAGACCTCCTTCTTGCCGTCCTCCATCGAGGCGACCCGGCGGTACATCTCGAACGGGGTCTTGCTCGGCACCGAGTCCAGCACCCGGGAGTCGCGCTGCGGCTCGAGCCGCACGTTGGACCGGGCGGTGAGCGTGCCGGTGGCCTGGACCTGCTGGCCCTCGATCGCGGCCCGCAGCGCCTCGACCTGCTGCCACTCCTCGGGCGGCCCGAGCCGCTCGCGCTCGATGAACCCGGTGCGCCCGTCGACCAGCTCCACCTCGGCGAAGGTGGTGTCGTAGACGACGTCGGTGTCGGCCGGGACGGCCATCACCTGCTTGCCCAGCGGCAGCAGGTCGACCACGCCCGCGAAGTCGGCGGGCGCCATCAGCAGCTTGGTGTCCGCGACCATCACCACCAGCGGCTCCGTGAACGGGTTCTCCTCGACCTTCGGCTTGCAGCCCGGGTTCGCGACGACCACGGCCGCGACGACGACCGCCGCGGCCCCCCTCGACCAGCCCATCTTTCCTCCCAGCAACGCACGTCCCGCAGGCGCGCCCGCGTGTTCTGTGCTAGATACACCCTCACGGCTCACGCTCGGAAGACGTCATGTTCAGCTACATCGACCCCAACATCTACAAGCTGCTGCAGGACCAGGGCAAGATCGTCTCCATCGGCGAGGACGGCCTGCCCACCAGCGACGGCCTGCGGCCCGGCACGGAGCGCATCCACCTGCTCGGCCCGATCCCGATCCCGCGCGAGGTCGACGGCGAGGAGTACACCTTCCGCTGGTTCCCGTTCGTGCGGCGGACCCAGCACGAGCAGGTGCTCGAGATCGCCGACGAGCTGCGCAAGCAGGACCTGCGCGGCCTGTCGGCGCTGCTCACCGCCCAGATGACCGTCAACTCGATCCTGATCTACGGACCCTTCGAGCAGGCGGATGTTCCGCTGGTCCGGCTCCACTCGTGCTGCATCACCGGAGAGACCTTCGGATCGATGCGCTGCGAGTGCGGCCCCCAGCTCGACGAGGCGTTCCGCCGGATCGTGCGCGAGGGCAGCGGCGCGATCGTCTACATGTCGAGCCACGAGGGCCGCGGCATCGGGCTGTGGGCCAAGGGCATCACCTACATCCTGCAGGACATGGGCCGTGACACCTACGACGCCAACCTGGAGCTGGGGCTGCCCGCCGACTCGCGGGACTTCCGCGACGCGGCGTTCGTGCTGCTGCACTTCCTGCGGCCCCCGGCGCGGATCCGGCTGATGTCGAACAACCCGCTGAAGCGCCAGGACCTGATCGACCACGGCGTCCAGGTCGAGGCCTACGACCCGCTGATCACCGGCGTGTCGAGGCACAACCTGCGCTACATGAAGGCAAAGAAGGAACACGGGCACCGCATCGAGCGGCTGCCGGACGACCCCGAGGAGGAGACCGACGAATGAGCAGCGAGGACATCCAGGCCGCCGTCCGCGAGGTGGATCCCGACCTCGCCGACCTGATCGCCAAGGAGGACGACCGGCAGCGCCGCTCGATCCGCCTGATCCCGTCGGAGAACTACGCGTCGCCCGCGGTCCGCGCGGCGCTGTCGACCAACTTCACCAACAAGTACGGCGAGGGCTACCCGGGCCGCCGCTACTACCAGGGCCAGGTGAACACCGACGCCCTCGAGAACGAGGTCCGGCGCCGGGCCTGCGAGGTGTTCGGCTACCCGCACAGCAACGTCCAGGCGCTGTCGGGCGCCCCGGCCAACATGGCGGTCTACGCCGCGCTGATGAAGCCCTTCGCGGGCAAGATCATGGCGATGCGGCTGGACCACGGCGGCCACCTGACCCACGGCAGCCCGGTGAGCTACACCGGCCAGTGGTTCGAGATCGAGCACTACGGCTGCAACGAGCACGACGTGCTGGACATGGACGCGATCCGCGACCAGGCCAGGGCGTTCCGGCCCGACGTGCTGGTCTGCGGCTACACCGCCTACCCGCGGACGATCGACTTCGAGGCGTTCGGCTCGATCGCCGAGGAGGTCGGCGCCGTGTCGCTGGCCGACGTGTCCCACATCGCGGGGCTGATCGCCGCGGGGGCCCACCCGTCGCCGTGGCCGCACATCGACGTGGTGACGTTCACGACCCACAAGACCCTGCGCGGGCCGCGCGCGGCGATCATCCTGTGCAAGGACGCCGAGCGCGCCGAGGTGCTGGACAAGAGCGTGTTCCCGGGGCTGCAGGGCGGCCCCCACTTCAACACGATCTGCTCGCTGGGCGTGGCGCTCCGCGAGGCCGCCAGCGTGGAGTTCGAGGACTACGGCCGGCGGGTCGTCGAGAACGCCCGCGCGCTGGCCGCGGCGCTGGTCGAGCGGGGCTACCACGTCAGCAGCGGCGGGACCGACAACCACCTGCTGCTGGTGGACATGCGCAAGTCCCGCGAGCTGCCCGGCAAGCGGGTCGCGATCGCGCTCGAGCAGGTCGGGATCGTGCTGAACTTCAACACCGTCCCCAACGCCTCGGAGCTGCAGACGCCGCTGTTCCCCGACGGCGTCCGGCTGGGCACGCCGGCGACCACCACGCGGGGCATGGGCCCCGAGCAGATGGCGGCCATCGCCGGGTTCATCGACCGCACGCTCGAGTTCGTCAAGCGCGGCCCGATCGAGAAGGGCACCGGGCTGTGGACCGATCCGGCCCAGCGCGACGCGATCCGCGCCGAGGTCGAGGCGTTCGCCGGCGGATACCCGATGTTCCGCTACTGACCTGCCCCGCCATTCCCCACTCCCGTCGTCGCACCCGGTTGTCATCGGGGGCCCTGGACCGTACTCTCCAGGGACCGTGCTGGAGAGCCTGACCGAGCTGGCCCTGGAGTGGGGGTTCCCCGTCCTGCTGGTGGTGCTGATATCCAGCGGCCTCGGGGTCCCGATCCCCGAGGACATCCCGCTGCTGCTCACCGGTTTCCTCTGCGAGCGCCAGGATCTGCCGGTCTGGCAGTACGCCGCGTTCTGCTTCGTCGCCGTGCTGGCCCGCGACACCTTCGTGTTCACGATGGGCAAGCGGCTGCCCGAGCGCTGGCTGATGCGGGCGCCGCTGCGCTGGGTGATGCCCCCCAAGAAGCGCCGCAAGGTGGAGCGGTGGTTCCGGGACAAGGGCTGGCGGATGGCGTTCGCCGGCCGCTTCATGCCCGGCGTCCGCGTGCTGGTGTTCTTCGTCGCCGGGCGCTCCGGGCTGCGCTACCGGACGTTCCTGTTCGCCGACGGGATCGCCGGGCTGATCAGCATCCCGGTGCTGGTCGTGCTCGGCTACGTGTTCAGCCACGAGCTGCCGGTGCTGCGCGAGAAGGTCCACGGGATCCAGACGATCCTGCTGATCGCGCTGGTGCTGTACTTCCTGCAGAGCGTCGTGCGCGGCTGGCTGCGGATGCGGCGCGATCGGCGCGAGGAGGACGAGGAGGAGGGGCAGGTCGGCTAGCAGCCTGTCGCTCACTGGCGCGTGCCGAGCAGCCCGTCCCCCGTGACCTCGTCGAACTCGACCACCAGGCGGAACCCGATGTTGTCGGCGGTGGTGGCGGGGTGCGAGCCGCGCCGCAGCGTGCACAGGCACGACTGGGGCGGGTCCAGCCAGCTGCCCCCGCGGATCGGCCGCTGGCCGACCCCGGCGGCGAACCAGCCCCGGCACCACTCCCGGACGTGGCCGGCGAGGTCGTGCACGCCGTACGGCGAGCAGTCGGCCTCCACCGACCCCACCGGCTCGTTGTGGGCGCCGTGCTCGCGGGTGTCGCGCATCAGGCAGTACGCCGGGTCGAACGCGTTGCCCCACGGGTAGAGCCGCCGGTCGGGACCCCGCGCGGCCTTCTCCCACTGGTGCTCGGTGGGCAGCAGGAACGTGCGCCCCGGCAGCGCCTCGCGCTCGGTGCGCCACCGGCAGTAGGCCTCGGCGTCCTCGTGGGAGACCCCCACCACCGGGGACCGCCGGTCGATCACGAGGTCGGGCACGTCCAGCACGTAGCCGTCGTCGCCGCGGACCCAGCGGTGCCCGGGCAGCCGCTCGCTGCGCGGCAGCCGCTGCCAGGCCTCGAAGCGATCCCGGGCGTCCAGGTCGTTGATGAACTCGAGGTACTCGACGAACGTGAGCGGGTAGCGCGAGATCGCGTAGCTCGGCACCTCGGTCGGCTCGCCGGGCAGCGGCCCGTAGGCGAACGTCCCCCCGGGGATCAGCAGGAACCCCTCGGGCGGCTCCAGATCGGCGCGCAGGTCGGCGATCACCGTCTCGGCGCGCTGCATGAACACCGGGCGGTGGATCGTCCAGTCGTCGCGCACCGCGACCGTCAGCAGGTACCGCCCGGTGGCCAGCTCCAGCGGCCCCAGCGGCGTGGTCCCGAGGCTGCGTGGCTGCTCCGCGACCAGCCGGCGGTCGACCTCGCGCACGGTGGACAGCACGACCTCGAGATCGGACGGCGTGGTGTGCACCTCGAGGGTCCCCTCGCCGGCGATGCGGTCGGCGTAGCGCGCCTCGCCGAAGTGGCGGATCAGGGCCTCGTACTGGATCCGGTCGGCCTCGTCGCCCGCGGCCTCGGCGGCGAGGAACCGCTCCCAGTACAGGTCGGCCAGGCCCAGCCGCGCGCGCCGGTCCCCCGGGCGGTAGGTCAGCGCCTCGTGGAAGTGGCGGACCGCCTCCCCGAAGGTCTCGGCCACCTCGCGGGTGGTCTTGCGCGAGCGCTCCTCGAGCCGGTAGACGGTCTCGCGCTCGCCCTGCTCCGCCCACGCCGGGGTGTCGACGCTGGCGTCGTGGATCTCCTGCCGCTCCTCCTCGAGCTGCTCCTGCAGCTTCCGGTAGCGGTCCACCGCCTCGAGGGCCCTGCGCACCCGATCGGTGGCGTCGGCGTCGCGCTTTGCCTCGGCCTTCTTGCCCTCGATGTGCAGCTCGAGCTCGAGCGCCAGCGCCCGGGCGTCGGGCACGCGGTCCTCGGCCTCCTTGGACATGCAGCGCAGCGCCAGCGCCGCCAGATCGGCCGGGATCTCGCGGTCCGGGGCGACCTGCGCGGGGGCCGGCGGCTGGGTCCCGATGATCCGCCGCATGTAGGCCTCGAGGGTCTCGCCCTTGCGCCGGCGGTAGGGCGGCCGCAGCACCAGCGTCTGGTACAGGATCGCGCCCAGCGAGTACACGTCGGAGCGCTCGTCGGTGCCCGGCAGGCCGTACTTGGCCTGCTCCGGCGCCATGTACGCGGGCGTGCCCTGGACCAGGCCCCGCTGGCTGGTGGGCTCGGGGGGCTCCCCCTCCTTCTTGATCTTGAGCCGGGCCAGGCCCCAGTCGATCAGCACCACCTCGCCGAAGTCGCCGATCATGATGTTGGAGGGCTTCAGATCCCGGTGCAGGACGCCCTTGGAGTGGACGAACGCCACCGCGAGGCAGACCTGGCGCAGGATCCCCAGCAGCTTGATCAGCGAGTACTCCTCGAGGAACTTGGGGTCGTTCTTGGCCTGGGCCCGCAGGATGTGGCTCAGCGACTGCCCGTGGACGCGCTTCATCGTGTAGAACACGCGGCCGTCCTCGGTGACGCCGATGTCGTGCACCGGCACGACGTTGGGGTGCTCGACCCGCGCGGTCAACCGCGCCTCGTGCACGATCGCGTTGACCGCGCGCGCCTCCGTGGCCCGCTCCGGGCGGACCAGCTTGATCGCCACCTCGCGGTTGAGCCGCAGGTCGGTGGAGAGCCACACCTCGCCCATCCCGCCGCGACCGATGCAGCTGTCGAACAGGTAGCGCGTCTTGCGCGCCGGCGGCGCCTCGCGCGGCACGGGGTCGGCCGGCGCCGCGGGGGTGAACGGGTTGGACAGCCCCCGCGGGCGGATGCTCGGCAGCGACGGCTGGTCACCGGTCGTGCGGCGTCCGCGGGCTCGCTCCTTGGGGCCGGTCTCGTCTGCCATCTCGCGTCGCCGCTCGTCCCGGGCGTCGTGCCATCGCTCCACGAAGAGGAACCCCATCAGTCTACCAGGTTAGGGACCGCGGGTTGTGCCGCCCCCGCTCACGCGCGGACGCGCTGGCCTGTGCTACGATGGTCGACCAGTTCGGGGGGGGGAAGGCAACCCCCAGGGAACGTCGCGAGGAGCCCTTGAACGTCACGCCCGATGAGTTCCCCGAGCAGATCGGCCGCTACGACGTCATCGGCCTGATCGGCAAGGGCGGCTACGCCAAGGTCTACAAGGCCCGCCTGCAGGGCCCGATGGGCTTCACCAAGATCGTGGCGCTCAAGGTCACGACCGCCCCGGAGTCCGAGGACAGCAAGCAGGTCAAGGCGCTGATCAACGAGGCGCGGGTCTGCGGCCGGCTGTCCCACCCCAACATCGTCGAGGTCTACGAGTTCGGCCGCTGGCAGAACCACTACTTCATCGCCATGGAGTACATCCAGGGCGTGCGCCTCGACGAGCTGATCAAGACCGTGTACCGCCACGGCGAGCGGCTGTCCGCGGGCACCGCGCTGGAGATCCTGACCCAGGTCTGCCGCGGGCTGCGCTACGCCCACCAGCTGGTGGACGAGGACGGCGTCGAGCACACCGTGATCCACCGCGATCTGAAGCCCGCCAACCTGATGCTGACGACCAACAACATCGTCAAGATCATGGACTTCGGGATCGCCAAGAGCGCGTTCCAGCTGACCCAGACGATGGAGGGGTTCACCAAGGGGACCCCGATGTACATGTCGCCGGAGCAGGTCCAGGGCGCGGTCCTCACCCCGGCCAGCGACATCTACTCGCTGGGCGTGATGCTGTTCGAGATCCTGACCGGCAAGCGCCTGTTCGCCGCCAAGAACCTGATGCAGATCATCGAGAAGGTCGCCAGCTCGGACGTCGAGCCCGATCTGGTCGAGCACCAGCAGTCGATCGGCGGCCTGATGCACATCCTGCGCAAGATGCTGGCGCGCTACCCCGACGACCGCTACGACAACGCCGCGGCGCTGCTGCAGGTCCTCGAGCAGGCCCGGACCCAGTTCCCGGCAGGACCCTCGATCGCCTCGCTGGTGGAGCGCACCCAGGGCAAGGAGACCTCGTTCGAGCCGCCGCCGGCGAAGCCCGAGACGGGACCCACCACGCCGTCGCTCCAGGCCGAGGTCGCGGCCGACGCGGACGCGCCGGGCTGGTCGGTGGTGATGCCCGCGATCAGCCGCGAGGCCCGGGTCGACCCCGAGGAGCTCAGGAACAGCCTGTCCAAGGTCGACCAGGCGACGGTCAGCCTCGAGCTGCTCGAGCTGCCGCCGATCGAGTACGAGGAGTAGCGCCCTACCGCCGCCGCGCCCGGGCCCAGCGCCACAGCGGATGGATCGCCGCGCCGATCAGCGCCAGCCCGGCGCCGATCGCGGCGTCGAGGGGGGCGAAGCGCACCACACCGACGAGGATCCAGGCGCAACCCACGAGGTACAGCGCCGGCAGCACCGGGAACGCCGGCGAGCGGAACGACCGCGGCGCCTGGCCGCGCCGGCGGCGCAGGACGAACAGGCCGACCACGACCAGCGCCGACATCGCGACCATCACGAACGTGACGTAGCCGACCAGCCGCGCGAAGGTCCCGGTCGCCACCAGCCCCAGCGTCCACGCCGCCTGGATCCACAGCGCCGCGTCCGGGGTCCGCCAGCGGGGGTGGACGTGGCCGAACACGCCGAAGAACTGGCCCTCGCGGGCCATCGCGTAGAGCACACGGGCGTGGGACAGCACCATCCCGTTGAGCCCGCCGGCGATGGAGAGCAGGACCAGCGAGCCGATCACCACGCGGGCCTGGCCCCCCAGCACCGCCTCGCAGGCTCGGGTCGCGACCATCGCGTCCTCGCCCTGCATCTGGGCCGGGGTCAGGGCGTGGAGGTAGGCGGCGTTGACCAGCAGGTACAGGCCCATCACCAGCCCGGTGCCGAGCAGCAGCCCGAGCGGCAGGTTGCGGCCCGGGGCGCGGACCTCGCCGCCGACGTAGCCTGCGGCGTTCCAGCCCATGTAGGCGAACGAGATCGGGACCAGCGCCATGCCCAGCCCCAGCAGCGGGATCGGAGGCCCGCCGGGCGTGGACGCGCGGACCGCCGGGTCCGGGGCCGCCGCGGGGGCCAGGAACCCCACCGCGACGACCATCACCAGCGCGCCGATCTTGACCACCGTCAGCACGTTCTGGGTCCACGCCCCGGTGCGCAGCCCCAGCGTGTTGAGCGCGGTCAGCCCCACGATCGCCCCCACCGCCACCGCGGCCCCCGGCACCGCCGGGAGCAGCTCGTGGCCCAGCTCCCCGGCCGCCACCGCCAGCGCGGCGATCGAGCCCGTCCCCGAGACCGTGAAGAACAGCCACCCGTAGAGGAACGCGGGGAGCGACCCGAAGCACTCGCGGAGGTAGACGTAGTCGCCACCGGCGCGGGGGAACGCGGAGCCCAGCTCGGCGAGGAACAGCGCGCCGCACAGCGCCATCACCCCGCCCAGCGCCCACGCGGCGAGGATCCAGCCGGGGCGGTCGAGGTGCAGGGCGGCGAGCCCGGGGGTGGTGAAGATCCCGGCGCCGATGATCACGCCGGCGACGAGCAGCGCGACGTCCACGGGGCCGAGGCCCCGGGACAGGCTCGGGGTGCCAGACGGGGTGTCCGACACCGGGCTCCCCCTCCCCTGCCGACCCCGTCGGCCTACTTCGCCAGCTTCTCCATCTGGGTCACGATCTCGCCGAACTGCTCCATCAGGTCCTCGATCGGCGCCGGGCTGGTCATGTCGACGCCGGCGTCCTTGAGCACCTCGATCGGGTAGTCGGACTCGCCCGCGGCGAGGAACCCGAGGTAGGCCTCCTGCTTGTTCTTGCGCTCCTTCTTGGAGCCGCTGGTGAGGCCCTTGACCAGCGACACCGAGGCCGCATAGCTGGTGGCGTACTGGTACACGTAGAAGCTGCGGTAGAAGTGCGGGATCCGGGCCCAGCACATGTCCAGGTGCCCGTCCAGCACCAGCGCCGGCCCGTGGTACTTCTGGAAGATATCGTGATACAGCTTCGTCATCGAGTCGGCGGTCAGCGCCTCGCCGTTCTCGGCGGACACGTGGGCGGCCTTCTCGAACTCCGCGAAGTAGGTCTGGCGGAACACCGTGTTGAGGATCTGGTTGGCCCAGAAGTCCAGCAGGTAGAGCTTGACCTTGGGGTCCTTGGTCTCGTCGATCATCTTCTGGATCATCAACAGCTCGTTGGTCGTCGACGCCACCTCGGCGATGAAGATCGCGTGGTCGTGGTAGATGAACGGCTGTTCCTTGTTACTGTAGTAGCCGTGCATCGCGTGGCCCATCTCGTGGGCCAGCGTCGAGACGTCGTCCAGCTCGCCGCGGTAGTTCATCAGCACGTAGGGGTGCATGTCGTAGACCGTGGAGCTGTAGGCGCCGCTCTTCTTGCCCTCGGTCATGTAGACGTCGACCCAGCGGGACTCGAAGCCCTTGCGCAGGTCGGCGACGTACTGGTCGCCCAGCGGCGCCACGGCGTCGAGCACCATCTCGACCGCCTGGTCGTACTCGTAGTCGAAGTCGACCTCGGCGACCATCGGCGCGTACAGGTCGTGGCTGCGCAGCTCGTCGACGCCGAGGACCTTCTTCTTCAGCTCGAAGTAGCGGTGCATCGGCTCGAGGTTGGCGTTCACGGTGTCGAGCAGGTTGTCGTACACCGCCACGGGGATGTCGTTGGGGTACAGGCTGGCGTGGATCGACGAGTCGTAGCCCCGGGCGCGGAAGTAGAACAGGTCGGCCTTGACGTTGGTGGCGTACATCGCCGCGAGCGTGTTGCGGTAGTCGAAGTACGTCCCGTAGAAGCCGTCCAGCGCGGCCTTGCGCACCTCGCGGTTGGGGTTGGCCCGCAGCTGGTACCAGGTGCTGTTGTTGACCACCACCTCGTTGCCCTGGTCGTCGGTGATCGTCGGGAACTTCATGTCGGCGTTGGTCAGCAGGTCGAAGATCTCGCCGGGGCCGTTGGCGATCTCGCCGACGCCGGCGAGCAGCTCCTCCTGCTCGGTGTCCAGCGTGTACGGCTTCATCCGCGCGATGCGCTCGAGGTGGAACTGGTACAGCGCCAGCTCCGGGGCCGCCATCAGCTCCTTCATCCGCGCCTCGTCGATCGCCAGCAGCTCGGGCCGCATGTAGGCCGACTCCTGGCCGAAGCGGGTCCACAGGCTGAAGATCCGCGAGAGCATGCCCTGGTACAGGTTGACCCGCGTGTCCTGGTCGTTCCTGAGGTGGGCGTAGAGGTACAGGTGCTCCGCGCGCTGGATGAAGTCCTCCCAGGTCTGGATCGCCTCGAGCAGCGTCTCGGGCGACTCGGCGAGGCGCCCGCGGTAGGCCGCGATCTTGGGCAGATCGGCCTCCAGCGCGGCGTAGGCGGCCTCCCAGGCCTCGTCGTCGGCGAAGATCTCGCTGGTATCCCACTGGTACTTCTCGGGGATCTGGGTGCGGTCGACCGGCTGGGCGGTGGCCCGGGCGCGGGGCGTGGCGATCATCATCACGGCGCTGACGGTCAGCACGAGGCCGACCTTGTAGCCGATCACGGACAGCAACATCGGATCGAGGCTCACGGCATCCTCCATGGCGGAAATCCGCAAGAACATACACACCTTTGGGGCGATCGGGTAGCGGCGGCTAGGGGCGCGCGCGGCGGCGGCGGGCGACCAGCAGGGCGAGCAGCACGGCCAGCGACCACGGGGCGCGGGGGATCCGCGCGGCCGGGGACAGCGCGCAGAACGGGAGCCCCGCCTCCAGCAGGGCGCAGCCGCCCTCCTCGCCGTAGCCCTCGTCGACCTCGCCGTCGCAGTCGTTGTCGAGATCGTCGTCGTACTCGTAGGCCGCGGGGTAGACCCAGTCCCGCTCGTCGTCGCAGTCGCCGGCGCACACGCTGTAGCCGTCGCCGTCGTGGTCGACCTCGCGGGGATCGGGGACGTGGTCGCAGTCGTTGTCGTAGAACTCGTCGCAGACGTCGTCGGCGCCGGGGTACACCGTGGCGGCGGCGTCATCGCAGTCGCCGTCGCAGGCCGTCACGCCGTCGCCGTCGCCGTCGGCCTCGTTGGCGTCGGGCACGCCGTCGCAGTCGTTGTCGGCCACCCCGTCGCACAGGTTGGGCGCGCCGGGGTAGGCGGTGGCGTCCTCGTCGTCGCAGTCGCCGTCGTCGGGGCTGTAGCCGTCGCCGTCGGCGTCCTCGGCGGTGGTACCCTCGTCGATCGCGCCGTCGCAGTCGTCGTCGACACCGTTGGGCTGCTCGGGGGCGCCGGGGTAGACCTGGTCGTCGGTGTCGTCGCAGTCCCCCTCGGCCTCGCTGTAGCCGTCCCCGTCGTCGTCGCTGTCGTCGGCGCCGTCGACCCAGATCGGCGAGGTCCAGATCCGCTCCGTCCCGTCGGCCCCGCCGTCCTCGCAGGCGATCCCGAGGGTGCTCCACCACGCGTCGCCGTCGATCCGCACGTCGGCGTAGGCGAACCACGGCGCGGCGATCGAGGGCAGCTGGAGCTCGTAGCGTCCGGGGGCGAGGCGCGGCACCGCCAGCGTGCTGCCGAAGCTGTCGTGGACCTCGACCCCCAGGACGTAGCCGTCGACGTCCTCGGGGAACCGAACGCGGAGGATGGAGGTCCCCGTCGGTGGCGAGTCGATCACGTCGCCGGCCACGCCCAGCTCCTGGCCCCCCTCGGTGCTCAGGGTCAGCAGCACCGGGATCCGGGGACCGGTGGTGGCCAGCGTGTGGCGCGCCCGCAGCGCGTCGTGGATCGCGGCGCGATGGAAGCTCTCGCCGGTGTCCTGGAACACCGCGGTGAGGCTCCCGCCGTACAGCTGATCCTCGTTCATCAGGTCCAGGTGGCAGATATCGCCGGGCCACGAGTCGTGGTGGTCCGTGCCGCCGATCAGCCCGAGCTGGTAGCCGTAGCCGTCGAGGGCCAGGGCCTCGGCGACGGTGTGGTCCACCGCGACGCCCCAGAACGGCAGGTCCCACGACTCGTCGGCCGGGTCGAACATCGAGTTGCCGTGGGTCGAGTAGACCTCCACCGCCACGGCCCACTGGGGATCGTGGCACTCCCAGACCGTCGGCGACGGCTTGGTCACCGCCGGGTGGTGGGGCAGCAGCACCAGCGGCCCCACGGCGGCGTCCAGCGCCGCGGTCGCAGCCCACAGCTCGTTGCACTGCGCCGTCGACGGCGTCTCGGCCGCCGACAGGTCCGCGAACGCGATGGCCTCGAGGTCGGCCTGCTGCCCGAAGAACAGGTAGTTCCAGTGGCCGAGCCTGTCACCGTTGGGCAGGTCGACCCACAGCTCGGCGCCGAGGATCGAGACGAACCCGCCGGCGGGATCGTTGGCCGCGCTGACCAGGTCGATCGTGGTCTCCCAGTCCGCCGGGTCCATCGCGTGGAAGCCGTTGACGTGGTCGGTGATCGCGGCGAAGTCGAGGCCGGCGACGTCGCGGGCGTTGGCGAAGAAGTCGGCCAGATCGCCGCAGCCGCCCGGCGTGCAGTTGCCCAGGTCGGTGCTCCCCCCGTCCCCGCTCAGCCCGGTGTGGGCGTGCAGCTCGCCGAAGTAGAACGTGCGCCCGTCCAGATCCTCGGCCGCGCGGACGCGGGGGTTCGCGGCGGCCAGGGCGAGGGCCAGCGCGGCGATCGCCGCGGCGCGGGGTCCGGCAGGGCGCGGCATCCAGCACACCTCCGGCTGCCAGGCTAGCAACGGTCTCGGTCGCCGGCAACGGCGACGAGCTGCGTTGACCGGCTCCGAGGCGGGACCTACGATGCGATCGTGGTGTCCCGCTCCCGCCCGCCCGTCCCCGCACACCCGCTGCCGTGGCTGCTGCTGGGGTTGCTCGTCGTCACCGGGACGAGCTGCCCGGTCGACGACGACGACGACGACGCCACCGCGGCGGACGACGACGACGACGACACGGGCGACGACGACAGCGCCGCGGGCCCGACCCCGACGATCACGATCGTGCAGCCCGCCGACGGCGAGGCGTTCGACGAGTGCGCGTCGATCTGCTTCGAGGCGATCGTCGAGCAGGACGGCGCGGCGCTGTCCGACCTCGACGCCGCGGTGGAGGTCGAGGGCGTGGGCGTGATCCACGAGGGCACCACCGACGAGGCCGGCCGCGTGATGGTCTGCGTCGACGGGCTCCCGGCCGGCGCGCGCGCGGCGGCGTTCACCGTGCGCTGGCAGGGCGACAAGCTGCGCGCCGAGACCGCGCTGGAGCTGCACCCGTTCGGCTGGGCGCAGGGGCTGGACAAGCCGCTGGAGGCGCTCGACGAGCTGCCGTGGCTGCCGTACGCCAACAAGCACGGCGGCAACCCGCTGCTGGGGCCCGGGGTACCGGGCAGCTGGGACGAGGCCGGGGTCCTGCTGCCGGCGGTGGTCGAGGACGGCGGCGGCTACCGGATGTACTACGCCGGGACGCAGACCGGCGACTACGAGATCGGCCTGGCGACCTCGCCCGACGGGATCGCCTGGACCCGCGCGCCCGAGAACCCGATCGTGCCGGCCACCGGCGAGGCGGGCAGCTGGAAGCGGTGGTCGACCAACGCGCCGGCGGTGGTGCTCGACGGCGGCTCGACGCGGATGTGGTACGCCGGCCGCGCCGAGGAGCTCAGCGACATCGCGATCGGGTACGCCGAGTCCACCGACGGGGTGACCTTCGTCGACGACCCGGCCAACCCGGTGCTGAGCGCCGACGGGGGCGAGGAGGGCGACAGCCTGGGCCACCCCTCGGTGGTGGTCCGGCAGGGCTGGGTCGAGATGTGGTACTCCACGGCGGCCCACGACATCCGCTACGCGCTGTCCGCGGACGGCGTGACCTGGACCCGCTACTGCCACAACCCGGTGCTCGAGGGCTCCTCGGGCAGCTGGGAGGGCGGCCAGGTCAAGTCCGCCGAGGTGTGGTTCGACGGGCAGGTCTACTGGGCGAGCTACGCCGGCGGCAGCTCGGGGGGGTTCCAGACCGGGTGGGCCGCCAGCGCCGACGGGCTGCGCTGGATCAAGCACGAAGAGCCCTGGATCGCCAAGGGCGACCCCGGCAGCTGGGAGGGCACCAGCACGCTGGGGGCGGTGATGCTGCCCGACGGGGACGACCTGCGGATCTGGTACGCCGGGACCTCGGCGGACGGGGGCCAGATCGGCTACGCCGAGGCCCAGGGGGTGCCGCGGTGAGGCGCGCGCCGCTGCTCGCCGTGCTGAGCCTGCTGCTGCTGGCGGTGCGCGGCTGCTGCCCGTATGGACCGGACTGCCCCGGCGTCGAGTGCGGGTCCCCGGACGACGACGCCGCGGACGACGACGCCGCGCCGGCGGCCCTGACCTACCGGCTCGAGGTCGCCGCCGAGTTCCCGTTGCCCGAGCTGCAGGGCACCCGGGGCGGGCTGGTCGGCGCGGTCAACGAGTACACCTACCTGCTGGACGAGGACGGCGGGACGATCCGGTACCTCACCGAGGCCTACGTCCACCCCACCGGCGACTACTGCCTGGGCGCCCCGCCGGGCGACACCGACTGCGACAGCGGCACGTTCTGGACCAGCGGCCGGATCCAGTCCGGCGCGCCGATCGCGGCGATGTGCCAGGACCGCGAGCGCGGACAGCTGTTCCTGGTCAAGGAGGGGCCGAGCAACGCCAAGGTCGAGGTCGTCGACGTCCACCCCGGCGGGGACAAGGCCTACGGCTACAACCACGCCGTGGACGTGATCCAGCTGCCCGCCGAGGTCGCCGAGCAGGGGGCCTTCGTCGGCCCCTGCGCCTACGTCCCGGGCAGCGGCGTGCTGGTGCTCAGCGCGCCCGAGCTGGGTCAGGTGGCGCGGCTGGGGGTCGGGACCGGGGAGTGGATCGCGGCGCCGCTGGGCGCGCCCACCGCGCTGACCCTGCTGGACGACGGCGAGACGCTGGTGCTGGACCGGCCGTCGGAGGACAGCCTGGTGCTGGTCTCGGCGGTGGACCTGACCGAGAGCGCGTCGATCCCCGCGGGCGGCCGGGTGCAGCTCCACGCCGTGGACCGCCGCCACGGCCGCGCGTGGGTCGCCCACGGCGACGACGGCGGGGCCCACGTCGTGGAGCTGCTGGGCGACGAGCCCGGGGCGACCCCGCTGGACCTGGCCGGCACGATCCACCACGTGGTGGCGCTGCCCGGCAGCGGCACCGCGGTGTTCAGCGTCGAGCGTGGCGACGGGGGCTGGCGGCTGTACCTCGTCCAGCCCGACGGGGTGGTGGACTTCCTCGATCTGGCCGACCCGGTCCGCGCGCTGGTCCCGCCCTCCGACGCGGGCGACGTGCTGGCCCTGACCGAGGGGCTGGACGGGATCCTGACGGCGCACGTGCTGCACGCGGTGCCCGACGGCGACGACGGCCGCCCGCCGCTGGTGGGGTACCTGTTCGCCGCGATCGAGAAGCCCTCCGAGGGCGAGATCGACGAGCCCTGCACCGGCGCGGGCGCGACGTTCGAGACGCGGCTGGCGCTGATCGAGGCCAACGCCGAGGTGCTGGCCGGGCTGGGCGTCCCGGTGGCGCTCGGCTTCACCTACAACTTCGCCGCCACCGCCGAGCGCTGCGAGCGGACCGACATCTTCGAGACCCTCCAGGGCCACGGCTTCGAGCTGGGCTCGATGGTGCACAACAAGCCGTGCTACCACTGTACCGATCACCCGGTCGGGGACGTCCCCCCCGACCAGTGCGCGGTGGGCTCGCCGCTGCACTGCGATCCGGCCACCGAGGACTGCTGCTTCCCCGGCGACGAGGAGTTCTGCCCCCTGGGGGACTGGGACTGTTACAAGGAATTCGTCGACGCCCGCAACGTGGTGGTCGACCGCAACATCGACGGCGGCGGGGCGTTCATCGTCGGCGCCGACCGCCACGGGATGTGGGGCTGGGACTGGGCCCGCGGGTACCGCGAGATGGCCCGCGCGGACGGCAGCCAGGGCTACGACGTCAGCTTCTTCGCCCAGGCGTGGGCCTACCCCGAGGAGGTGGGCTACAACGACCCGCGCAACAAGGAGCCCGCCCCGTGGAGCCCTGCCGACCGGGTCGAGGCGTGGTACCTCGGCAGCGCCGAGCAGTGGGACGTGGACTCGGCGTTCTCCGAGCTGATGTACCTGCCGGGGCTGCCGGTCTCGACCGTCAAGCTCGCCGAGTGGCACCACAGCGGCCTGTTCCTGGTCGACTTCTTCGACGTCGCCTCGGGGATCCAGTACACGCCCGAGGACTTCGAGGTCCTGACCCACTACCTGCGCCGCTCGGTGGGGCTGCGCAGCGAGTACGCCCCCAACGTGTTCTACTGCCACATCCACGAGCTCGGCGAGACCAACCTCGCCGACGCCACCGGCGCCGAGCTGGAGGGCACGCCGATGCTGCGCAGCTGGGTCGAGATGGTCCAGCGCGACTTCGTCGAGCCCGGCCTGCTGGAGTGGATGACCCCCTCCCAGATCCGCGAGGCGTATCCCCCGGAGTAGGCCCGCTACCCCCGCTCGCCCCCCTCTTTGGCGGAGACCGACACGTCTCTGCCAGGCCTACTCCGGCATCTGTGCCGAGCCGCCGCCGGCGTCGTAGTCGCGGCCCTTCCAGGTCACCGGGACCCCGCGGGCGGCGCGGCGGGCGGACTCGGCGATGATCGCGGCGAGCACGGCCGCGGCCACCGGGTGGAGCAGGACCGACAGGATCGACGGGGGCGCGGTGCGGCGGATCACGAGGAAGCGGTACAGGAACTGGGCACCTACCGCGGCGGCGGCGGTGGCGGCGAAGGGGACGTGCAGCGCGCCGAGCAGGGCCGCGGCCAGCGCGAGCTCGGCCAGCAGGTGGGGGAGGATCCCCGTGACGAACAGGTAGATCACCGCGGCGGCGACCACGTCGCGGCGGCCGTGCAGGCCGGCGTAGAAGTTCTTGGTCCAGCCGGCCCAGATCTCGCCGAAGCTGCGGTACATCCGGGTGTGCATCAGGCCGTCGGCCTCGAGCAGGCGGTAGCGCAGCCCGCGCCTCTTGGCCAGCGTGGCCAGCGCCATGTCCTCGACGATGCTGTCCTTGACCGCCTCGTGGCCCCCCATCTCCGCGTAGGCGTCGGCGCGCACGAGCACGAACTGCCCGTTGGCGATGCAGTCCGGGCGCGCCGGGTCGTTGACCCTGCGGGGGTCGCTGTGGGTCAGGATGAAGTCCAGCACCAGCGGCTGCAGCACGCGCTCCCACAGCGACACCACCCGCAGCGTGCCGAACCACGACAGCATCTCGGCGTCCAGGCGCCGCGCCGCCCCGAGCGCCACCCCCAGCGCCTCGGGCGCCAGCGCCACGTCGGCGTCGACCATCAGCAGCCACTCGCCGGTGGCCGCGGCGGTGGCCTGGTGCAGCGCGTGGCACTTGCCCTTCCACCCGGCGGGCAGCGCGGTCCCCTCGAGGCGCCGGACCCGCGGGTCCTCGGCGGCGATGGCGTCGACGATCTCGCCGGTGCGGTCCCCCGAGCGGTCGTCGAGCACGATCACCTCGTGGACCGGGAACGCCTGGGCCAGCACCCCCCGCACGCAGGCCTCGATGCTGGCCTCCTCGTCCCGCGCCGGGATCAGCACGCTGACCCGCTCGGCCCCCTCCCCCGCCGCGGCCGGCCCGGACCCCGGCCCGACGCGGAACGGCTCCCGCCGCCGGCGCAGCTCGTCGCCGATGCGCGCGACCCAGTGCAGCAGCACGATCGCGGCGAGGATGGTCAGCGCCCACCACATCGGGCGTAGGGTAGCGGACCTAGGCCAGGACCGCGCGGACGTGGGCCAGCGCCTGGTCGATCTCGTCGCGGGTGATGATCAGCGGGGGGGCGAAGCGGATCACGTCCTCGTGGGTCTCCTTGCACAGGAGCCCGCGGTCCATCAGCTGCTCGCAGGGGCCGCGCGCGCCGCCGGCCTCGGGGGTCAGCTGCACGCCGATCAGCAGGCCCTTTCCGCGGACCTCCCGGATGATCGGGGAGTTCATCGCGCGGAGCTGGGCGCGGAAGTACTTCCCGAGCTCCTCGGTGCGCTCGTCGAGCCGCTCGTCGACGAAGATCCGCAGCGCCTCGCGGGCGATGGCGGCGCCGAGGGGGTTGCCGCCGAAGGTCGAGCCGTGCTCGCCGGGGCGGAACACGCCGAGGACCTCCTGGCTGGCGGCCACCGCGGAGACGGGGTAGACGCCGCCGCCGAGGGCCTTGCCGAGCATCACCATGTCGGGCACCACGCCCTCGTGCTGGCAGCACAGCCGCTTGCCGGTGCGGCAGAACCCGGTCTGGATCTCGTCGGCCATCATCAGCACGCGGTGCTCCGTGCAGATCTCGCGCACGCGGGCGAGGTAGCCGTCGGGGGGCACGATCACGCCGCCCTCGCCCTGGATCGGCTCGACGAGGAAGCCCACCGTGTTGGGCGTGATCGCGGCCTCGAGGGCCTCGGCGTCGCCGTACGGGATCAGCGTGAAGCCGGGGGTGAACGGGCCGAAGCCCTCCTTGTAGTCCTCCTCGGAGGAGAAGCTGATCACGGTGGTCGTGCGGCCGTGGAAGTTGCCCTCGCAGCAGATGATCTCGGCCTGCAGGGGGGCCACGCCCTTGACCGTGTAGCCCCACTTGCGGGCGGCCTTGATCGCCGTCTCGACCGCCTCGGCGCCGGTGTTCATCGGCAGCGCCATCTCCATCCCGGTGAACGCGCACAGCTCCTGGAGGAACGGACCGAGCTGGTCGTTGTGGAACGCCCGCGAGGTCAGCGTCACGCGGCCCATCTGCTCGACCATCGCGGCGATGATCCGCGGGTTGCGGTGGCCGTGGTTGATCGCCGAGTAGGAGCTGAGCATGTCCATGTACCGCTTGCCCTCGACGTCCTCGACCCAGATGCCCTCGGCCCGGGCCACGACCACGGGCAGGGGGTGGTAGTTGTGGGCGCCGTACCGCTCGGTGATCTCGATGATCTGCTGGCTGGACGTCATGTCTCCTCCTCGGGGTCCGGGGAAGGGAGTGGGGCGGGCCGGACCAGGGCGATCCGTGCGGGATCCGCGGCCCTTTGTCAAGGTCCGGATCGGGGGATCGCGGCGAGGAACACCGGCACGTCGGCGAAGCCCTCCACCGAGGCCTGTTCGTGGCCCGCCGTCCACAGCTGCGCCGAGGTGCCGCCGTCCAGCGCCATGGCGTGCTCGCAGCCCAGCCCGCCGCGATCGACGGAGCGGGCCATCAGGTGCGCCAGCTCGCTGAACGACAGGCCGTTGAGCACGGTGTCGGTGACGGCGAACACCACCCGGCCCTCGCCGTCGACGCAGACGCCGGCGCGGCGGTCGACGCGCCACGGCTCGTCGAACCCCTCGACCTCGACCCCGCCACGCACCAGCGCCGGGGTGGTCTGCAGCGCCTCGGTGACCCCGTCGAGCTCGAGCCCGGCGGCGTCGGACACGAACGGCACGCCGTCGCGCACGCCGAACACCGCGCGGCCCTCGGCGGTGGCGAGCTGCCCCCCCGCGGTCACGCCGTCGGCGATCAGCAGCCCCAGCGGGCGGCCGCGGGCGTCGAAGTAGCCGCCGTCGATCATCGCCGCGGCGCCGAGCCGCGGGCCGGCCTGCTCGACGCGCTCGGGGTGGCTCGGGCTGGACACCACCCTGAACTCGTAGTGGGCGGGGTCGAGGCGCACCGCGACCAGCGTGACCCCCGAGAGGTTGCGCGGACGGGTCACGTCGATGGTGTGCAGCTCCAGCCCCGGCTCGAGCTCGGTCCAGCTGCCGCGGTCGGTCACGGTCAGGGGCCCGCCGGTGTCGCCGATCACGGCGTAGTAGTGGCGGACCAGGGTCCGGGTCGCGCGGTGGCCGCGGCCGCCGGTGGCCAGCACCACCGCCCCCACCGCGGCGAGCAGCACGACCGCGGCGACGATCCAGCGCCGGCGTCGAGAACGCGGCTTCCGCTCGGTGCCCATGCCGCCCCGGACGATAGCATCGCACCCCGGTTTGCGGCTATCCTCCGGGGGAATGGAGAGGTTCGATGAACAACACCGCGGTGTGGTTGCTGATCCTGCTGTTCCCCCTGGCCGGCTGCATCTCCTCGTTCGACCGCGAGTGGCCGGGGGACGACGACTCGGCGGAGGGGGACGACGACGCGGCCGACGACGACGCGGCCGACGACGACGCGGCCGACGACG
>CAZOYV010000158.1:0-20241 GCA_964584075.1 uncultured Rickettsiales bacterium
CCGGTGGGATGAGGGCGGAGGTGCCGGTCTCAGGACCGGCCCTCCGCTACTCTACTGAAATTTCTGGTTTTCTCCCCGCCCCGCGCGCTCACGGCAGCTGCTCCACCGGCGTGCCGTCCGGCGCCGGCGGGGCCGCCGCCGCGCTGGCGAACACGCCCTCGATGTCCTTGCCCCGCGCCTCGATCACCCGGGTCAGCTCGTCCATGCTCTGCGGACCGAACTCGTTGACCACCCAGCTGGGCACCTTGCCGCCGATGTCGCTGAACGTCTGGTACACGATCAGCGTGCGCCCGTCGGGCAGCTCGACGAGCAGCCAGTAGCCGTCGTTGGCCGGCATGAAGATCGCGCCGGCGGCCTCCTCGGCGCTGACGTGCTCGATGCGGCCCTGCTCGATGTACCCGGCGACGTCGTCCTCCGAGCCCGGCTCGAGCCACCACACCGACTCCCAGATCGTCTTGCCCGAGGCCCTCCACAGCGCGCCGTTGTCGCGGGCGCGGGTGATCAGGTGGCGGTCCTTGACCGCGGGCATCTCCAGGTACTGGTAGGCCAGCTTGGTCCCCCCCGCCTGCTCGAGCACGGCCCCCTCGCGGACGTGGGGCATGAAGTCCTCGTGGTGGTCGTTGTCCGCCAGCGCCAGCCAGATGCGCCACGCCTCGGTCTCGGCCACGCGGAACACGGTGCCGCGCACCAGCGCGCCGTCGAGCTGCTCGACGAGCACCGCCTTGCCGCCGGCGAGCCGGGCGTAGTCGCCGTCGGACAGCGCCGGGATCGCGCCGCCCTGGCGCAGGGCCAGCAGCTCGGCCAGCGACGCCAGGTGGGCCTCCAGCCCGGGCCCGTCCAGCGGCTCGGCGGCCCGCGCCGGCCCCGCCAGCACCAGCAGCGCCAGCCCGATCCCCACCGCGGCGGCGCGCATCGCCCCTCCTACCGCCCCTCGGCACACAGCGCCGCCAGCTGGTCGTCCAGCTCGACGAGCCCGTCGATGTACTGGTTGGGCCAGAACGCGATGTCGTCGTCGATGCCCTCGAGGTAGCCGTAGTTCCACAGCCCGTACAGGTGCAGCACCTCGTCGCCGCCGCCCCACGGCACGTGGGCCTCGATGTGGTAGCTCTGCTCGTAGCCGCCGGTCTCGATGCTCTCCTCGGCCGGCTCGGGCATCACGTTGCGCACCAGCAGCACGCGGCGCTCGACGCCCTCGTCGTCGACGTGGCGGAAGCGCCGCATCACGGTCCACATCTCGTAGACCATCTCGAACCCGACCAGCTTGTCGGTGTTGGTCGAGTGGTAGCGGCACTCGTCGCAGTCGCCGGCCTCGTAGCACGCCGGGTCGCTGTCGAACGTCCGCACGTAGTCCACGTAGTTGTCGGGGAACAGCGACATCTGGTCGGGCTCGAGGAAGATCGCCTCGATCTGGGCCAGCGTGCAGGGCAGCACCCGGGCGGTGTAGACCCCCACGGTCCGGGACGGGTCCGGGTCCCAGCGCAGGTCGTCCAGCGCGTCGGCCTCGGCCGTGGTCACCGAGCTGATCTGGCCGCTGGCGCCGTCCTCGCCGACGTCGTCGCTGCCGCGGTACCAGTCGCCCAGGTTGTCCGCGCCGTCGGCCACCAGCGCGCCGTCGTCACCGTCGATCTGCTGGAGGAAGAAGTGGACCAGGTCGTCCAGCTCGGTGGGCGCCTCGGGCGGAGCGGGCCGGCAGCCGCTGGACAGCAGCGCGAGGGTCGCCAGGGACAGCACCAGGGGCCGCATCGATCCATTGTACCAAGGGAAATCCCTTGACCGTCCCCGCGCCGCGATGCTACCGGGTGCCTCGTACCGATCGGGCCGGCCGGTACCGGGGAACGGCAGCACCATGGAACCACGTTGGCTCGCGCTCCTGATCGCAGTGACCCTGGCGACGGCCTGGGGCTGCAAGGACCCCGCCGAGGACCCCCCCGGCGACGACGACGACGTGGGCGCCCAGTCGGTCCCGCTGACGGTCGCGATCGACAGCCCCGCCGACGGCTGGATCACCGACGCGTCGACGGTCCACGTCCAGGGCAGCGTCACCGGGGAGGACCCCCAGGTGACGGTCAACGGCCAGCCGGCCACCGTCGACGGGGGCTCGTTCGAGGCCGACGTCGCCGTCGACCCCGGCGCGCCGACCCTGCCGCTGCTGGCCGAGGCGACGGACGAGTCCGGGTGGGCCCGCGACCGCCGCACCGTGCTGATCGGCCAGGCCACGCCGGCCTCGCAGCCGGTGGACCAGGGGCTGGCGCTGCGCCTCACCGACGACGGCCTCGACGGCCTCGAGCCGGTGCTCGAGGGGATGATGCCCCCGTCGATGATCGAGCAGATGATCCTCGACTCCAACCCGCTGTACACCGGCATCGTCGACATCTACGCCGACGGCGCCAGCATCGCCTCGGTGGAGCTCGACCTGGACGCCGACACCGGCGGCCTGGTGCTCTCCGGCAGCCTGGTGGACATGACCCTCGACCTGTCGGTGGACGCCGGCTGGGCCGGGATCTGGCCCGGCACGGCCCACGCCGCGCGGGTCGACATGACCGGCGAGGCGGTGCTGTCCACCGCGGCCGGGCAGCTGGTCGTCAGCGTGCAGGACGTGGTGGTCGAGATCGTCGACCTGACCCTCGACTTCGAGGACGTCTGGGACTGGATCGACGAGGCCATCGCGTGGATGGTGCCGGCGTTCCTCGAGGGCTTCGCCGAGGACCTGATCACCGACGAGGCGGCGGCGGCGATCGACGGCCTGCTGACCGGGCTGACCGAGGGCTTCGAGCTGGGCGGGATCACCGTCGAGCTGGCGTTCGACACCGTCAGCCACGACGCCGTCGGCGTCACCGTGGTGACCGACCTGACGATCTCCGGCGGCGGCGGCGACACGCCGGCCGACCGGGTCCGCGTCCCGGGCGCGCTGCCCGAGCTGTGGCACACCGAGACCCCGGGCGGCACGCCGTTCGGCGGGCAGCTGGTGCTGGACGACGACGCGCTCAACGCGATCGGCATCGCGCTGGACGGCTCGGGCTTGCTCGAGCAGACGATGGAGGGCGAGATCCCGGGGGCCGGGATGCCGCTCCAGGCCGGACTCTTCTACATGATCTTCCCCTCACTGGAGGACGCCCTCGACGACGACGCCGCGCTGATGCTCGAGACCGAGCCCACCGTGCCCGCGGTGGGCGTCGCCGCCGCCGGCCCCGACGGGGTCGCGAAGCTGTACCTCGCCGGGCTGATGGTCACCATCGGCGGCGACCTGGACGGCGACGGCGACATGGAGCCGATCTACCGCGTCGCGGTGGACGGCGTGCTGGACCTGGCGGTGGACCCCGGCGGCGATCTGGACATCGGCGCGGACGACCTGACCGCCACGCTGATCTGGGCCGACGTGGAGGCCGAGCGCACCGAGGGCGAGGGCCTCGCGGGGCTGCTCGACGTGGCGATCGGGATGTTCGTCGGCGACCTCACCGCCGGGCTGCTGGACCTGATCCCGGGGATCCACCTGGCCCCGCTGGAGGGCGGCGCGCTGGGGCCCGAGCTGGACCACGCCTGCCTGTACGCCAACCTCGAGCCGGCGCCCTGAGCGATCACGGCGGCAGCACGTAGATCCCGTCCAGGCTGGCCCGCGCCCCGCACCACAGCTGCCCCCCGTCGAACAGCAGGTAGCGGTCCACGGCCGTGATCACGCCGAACTGGGCCTCGTCGCCGCCGTCCGCGTCCTCGCCGCCGTAGTACCACCGGCCCTTGGCCTCGTCGTACAGGAACGTCTCCCCCTCCAGCGAGCACATGTGGCCGTTGCCGCCCAGCGCGAACGCCTCGAGCTTCATCACGCCGCCGGTGGCGTCCTCGACCTCGATCGACGTGGCGTCGAAGCGCATCAGCTTGCGCAGCTTGGCGCGGGTCTCCGCGCTCCCCACGCTGGCCGCGATCTTGGGCTCGGCGTAGCTGGGCTCGTACTCGCCGGTGCGCACGACGGTGCCCGGGCCGGCCTGGCGCAGCAGCTCGCCGATCCGGGACCGCATCGCCTCGCTGAGGCAGCCCCACTCCGCGCCGCACGCGTTGCGCGTCTCGATCCACGCCAGCTGCTGCGTCTTCAGCGCGTCCTCGTCCGCGCCGGTCCGGTCCCGCGCCGCCTTGTAGGCCGCCGCCAGCATGCGGTCGAGCAAGGCCAGCTCGGCTCGCTGGCACAGCGCCTTCTCGGTGTCGCTGCTGGCCTTGGCGCAGTCGAACGACGGGCTGTGGGAGCGGCCGGCCTCGCCGAAGTCCAGCGACAGCGGGACCCACGAGCCCTGGTAGTACTGGACGAACCCCGCCAACGCCTTGATCTCGGCCTTGTCGAAGGTCTGCCGGCCGCCCTCGCTGCCGTACTCGGGGGCCAGCTCGACGTGGTCGAACTCGGCCGCGGCGAGCGACGGCGGGAAGCCCACGTGGAACGTCGCCCCCTCCACCTTCGCCCCGGTGACGTCCAGATCGACGATCCCGCTCAGATCCGCGCCGGCGAGGTTGGCCTTGCGCATGGTCACGCGCGGGTTCTCGGTGGACTGCTGGCACATCGTGTAGGCGAAGAACGGCGAGCAGTCGCTGGTCAGCCGGCGCAGGTCGGCGCCGTCGAGGTCGGCCCCGTCGAGCTGCGCCATCGCGATGTGGGCCCCCTCGAGCTTGCACCCGTGGCAGGTGGCGCCGGTGAGGTCCACGCCGTCGAGCCTGGCCCCCGCGAGGTTGGCGCCGTCGAGGTTCTGCCCGGCCAGGTCCGAGCCCTGCAGCAGGCAGCCCGGGCACCCGGTGGTCCGCAGGTACTCCGCCAGCGCGGCCCCGCCCAGGTCGGGGGGCGGGGTCGGGCGCGGGGCCTCGTCCTCGGCGGTGGCGGGCGTGGACAGGACGAGCAGGGCGATCAGCACGAGCGGGCGCATCGGCAACCTCCTAGTAGAAACATACTCCGTGGCCGCGGTAGGTCCGCGCCCGCTGGACGATCTGCCCCCCGGAGACCAGCAGGTACGAGTCGAACCGCTCGGCGAGCTCGCCGCCCTTGGCGTGGCGGAACAGCACCGGGTCGCCGGGCTGCAGCGTCGTACCGCGGGGGAGCTGCAGCGGGGTCTGGACCTCGCCACAGCCCTCGGTGCCCACCAGCGTCAGCCCGGGGGGAGCGTGGGGCACCGGGACCTTGTCCCAGCCGGGCTCGCCCGACGCGACGTAGCCGCCGCCCTGGCAGGTGACGAACCCCGGGTCGGAGCTGCGCACCACCTGCAGGGCGAAGAAGAACGCGGGCTCGAAGCGGATGTTGGAGTAGTAGTCGAACAGGTGCGAGCAGAGGAACCCGCTGCCGGCGGTGACCTCGGTGAGCCACGGCTCGCGGACCACCAGGTCGAGGCTGCCGGTGCCACCGCCGTTGAACAGCTCGAGCTCGAACCCGGCGGCGTGGACGGCGTCGGCGATGGCCTCTCGGCGCGCGCGGATCGACGCGATCGAGCGGCGGCGGACCAGCCCGAACAGCGGGTTCATCGCCCTCTTGAACGGGTTGCGGTCGCCCAGGCCGGCCACCTGGGCGTCGTAGCCCATCACCCCCGCCGGGCGCACGCCGGGCAGCGCCTCGGCGCGCTGCAGCAGCTCCACCACCTGCGCCGGGGTGCGCACCGGGCTGCGCCGCACCCCGAGGTGGGCCGCGCCCGCGATCCGCAGCGACATGTCGACGTCCACCGCGATCGGCAGCGGGGCGCCGGCCCCGTCCATCGCGCGGGAGAGGGCCTCCAGGTGCGCCTCTGCGTCGACCATCGCCACCACGCGGGTGCCGCCCTCGTGGACCTGCCGCAGGGCCGCCAGATCGGACGGCTGGACCGTGGGGTAGGCCAGCAGCAGGTCGTCGAAGCCCTGGCCGGCGAGGAACCGGATCTCCTCGGCGGAGAAGCACATCAGGCCCCGGTAGGGCGCGCCGTGGTCCAGCACCCGGCGGATCAGCGCCGGCACGCGGACCGACTTGGTCGCCATCCGCAGCGCGTGGCCCCCGCCGCCCCCGCGCACGATGCGCGCGGCCTGGACCACGTTGCGGTCGAAGGCGTCCAGGTCGACCACCACCGCGGGCAGCCGCTCGTCCTGCAGGATCGCTCGCCAGTCCATCGCCCCTCCTCCCCCCGTGTACACGCTTCGGACGGGACACGCAAAGCGCGGCGGGCTCCCCCGGGAATAAACTTGACACTCAGTGCCACAATACTATGCTGCGGAGCGGAGGGACGGACCATGCAGATCCCCGACCACGGCATCGCCAGGGACACGCTGCTACGGACGATGGAGACCTACCGCGAGGGCGACATGCCCTGGCGCGACGGCCGCACCTGGGCCTACGTCTACGACGCCGGCCCGGAGGTGACGGCGGTGGCCGAGGAGGCGTTCCTCGCGTTCCACTCCGACAACGGCCTGGACCCCACCGTGTTCCCCAGCCTGCTGCGCTTCGAGACCGAGGTCGTCGAGATGTGCCGCCACCACCTGCGCGGCGGCCCCGAGGTGGTCGGCAACTTCACCAGCGGCGGCACCGAGAGCTGCATGCTGGCGGTCAAGACCGCCCGGGACTTCGCCCGCGCGACCCGGGGCATCGAGCGCCCGCAGATGGTGCTGCCGGTGACCGCCCACGCGGCGTTCCACAAGGCCGCGGAGTACCTCGGGGTCGAGCGGGTCCAGGTGCCGGTGGAGGGCCCCGACTACCGCGCCGACCCCGCCGCGATGGCCGCCGCGATCACCGACCGCACCGTGCTGCTGGTCGCCTCGGCGCCGTCGTACGCCCACGGCTGCGTCGACCCGATCCCGGCGCTGGGCCGCCTGGCGCTGCAGCACGACCTGCTGCTCCACGTCGACGCCTGCATCGGCGGCGTGCTGCTGCCCCTGTTCCGGCAGCTCGGCGAGCCGGTCCCCGAGTTCGACCTGAGCGTCCCCGGGGTGTCGTCGATCTCGATCGATCTGCACAAGTACGGGTTCTGCCCCAAGGGCGCCTCGGTGGTGCTGTACCGCGACAAGGCGCTGCGCAAGCACCAGATCTTCAGCTGCGCCGACTGGACCGGGTACACGGTGGTCAACCCCACGATCCAGAGCACCAAGTCCGGCGGTCCGGTGGCCGCGGCGTGGGCGGTGATGCGGTTCCTCGGGCAGGACGGCTACCTCGAGCTGGCGCGCACGATGCTCGACGGCAAGAACCGGATCCTCGCCGGCGTGGCGGAGCTGGACGACCTGTCGGTGCTCGGCGATCCGGACAGCAACCTGGTGGCGTTCTCGTCGGACACGATCTCGGTGTTCCACCTGGCCGACGAGATGAAGCAGCGCCGCTGGTACATCCAGCCCCAGCTGGGGTTCCGCGGCAGCAAGGCCAACTTCCACCTGTCGATCAACCCGGCGTGCGTGCGGTGGGTCGACGAGATGCTGGCCGACCTGCGGGCCAGCATCGAGGTGGTCAAGCAGATGCCGCCGTCCCAGGCGCTGGCGGCGCTGGGCCCGATGCTCGCCGACCTGGACCCGGCGGCGCTGGACGAGGACGCGTTCG
The DNA here is from genome assembly GCA_964584075.1 of uncultured Rickettsiales bacterium. Classification (GTDB taxonomy): domain Bacteria; phylum Myxococcota_A; class UBA796; order UBA9615; family CAYRNR01; genus CAZOYV01. The sequence goes on from CAZOYV010000158.1 coordinate 7,511, forward strand.
CGTCGATCCTGGGCATGGCGGGGATCACCGGCGTGCAGCTGCCCGAGCGGATGGCCGAGATCAACCACCTGCTCGACGCGATGCCGCCGAGGTTCACCGAGGAGATGCTGCGGGAGTTCCTCAACCAGCTGTTCCGGTACCGGGGGGACGGGGCGTAGCGGGGCCGCGGCCGGCCGGCGACCCGGAAATGGACACTGGGTGTCACCTGCTCGATACTGGTGCCCCACGCCGTCGAAGGGATGCCGATGACCCGGCGGGAGATCAAGAAGGCGCGCACGCGGGAGGCGATCGCCAGCGCCTCGCTGGAGCTGTTCCTGTCCCGCGGCTTCGACGCCACCACCGCCGACGACATCGCCGAGGCGTCCGGGATCTCGCGGCGCACGTTCTTTCGCTACTTCCCCACCAAGGAGGCGGCGTTCTTCGCCAACCAGCGGTCCCGGCTGGAGGCGTTCCGCGAGATGATCGCCGAGCCGCTGCCGGGGGAGGACGGGTTCCAGACGGCGCGCCGCTGCCTGATGCACGTCGCGGCGCTCTACATGGCCGAGCGGCGCGTCGCGGTGGCCCAGCAGGTCGCCGTGCGCGCCTCGCGGTCGCTGATCGCCCACGAGCTGCAGCTGGACTACGAGTGGGAGCACGCCATCGCCGCGGCGCTGCTGCGCGACGGCGCCGGGGTCGGCCTGCCGGACGCCGACGCGCGCTGGCTGGCCGGCGCGATCATGGGCATGACCCGCTCGGTGCTGCGCGACTGGTTCGCGGTGGACGGCCGGCGGGACCTGGTGGAGATGGGCGAGCAGGCCATCGAGCAGCTGCAGCGGGGCTTCGGGCTGACCGGCGGCGGGGAGGGATGAGCGATGGGGCGGTTCGAGGATCAGGTGGTGTGGATCACCGGCGGGGGCTCGGGGATCGGCCGCGCGCTGGCGCTGCAGTTCCACCGCGAGGGCGCCGCGGTGGCGGTCTCCGGCCGGCGGGCCGGGCGGCTCGACGAGGTGGTCGCGGAGATCGAGGCCGGCGGGGGCCGCGGGCTGGCCGTGATCTGCGACGTGACCCGCGAGGACGACGTCGCCGCGGCCGTGCGGCGGGTGGTGGACGAGCTGGGCCGGCTGGACGTGGCGGTGGCCAACGCGGGGTTCTCCGTGGTGGGCAAGGTCGAGGAGCTGTCCGTCGACGACTGGAGGCGCCAGTTCGACACCAACGTGTTCGGGCTGGTCGCCACGGCGCGCCACGCGATCCCGGCGCTGCGCGAGACCCGCGGGCGGCTGGTGCTGGTCGGCAGCGTCGCCGCGTTCGTCTCGATGGCCAAGCTGGGGCCGTACAACGCCTCGAAGTACGCCGTGCGCGCGGTGGGCGACACGCTGGTGCTGGAGCTGCAGGGCAGCGGGGTGAGCGTCACCACCGTGCACCCCGCGTTCGTCGAGAGCGAGATCGCGCAGGTGGACAACGAGGGCCGTCACGACGCCGCGCGGCCGGACCGGCGCCCGCGCAAGCTGATGTGGACCGCCGCCGCCGCGGCGGCGGCGATCGTGCGGGCGGTGCACCGCCGCCGCCGCGAGGTCGTGCTCTCGGCCTACGGCAAGCTGGCCGCCGGCCTGGCCCGCCACGCGCCGGGGCTGCTGCCGCGGGTGCTGGGGCGCCGCCGGCGGCGCAGGGTCCGCGGCGACCGTCCGTCCTCGCGCGGGTCCGAGGACGATGATCGCCGGTGACCACCGACCCGGGCGGCGGGTCACCCGGGTCCACAGTCTGTTGCCGTTGCCGTCGCCGTTGCCGCGGCCGTCGCCGTCGCCGTCGCCGTCGCCGTCGCCGAACGCGCTACGGCTCGGCGTCCGTCATCCGCAACAGCATCGGCACAAGCCGGTGCAGAAGCGTCTTGCCTCGTGAGAACGTGGCTTCATCGAGCATTTCCAGCACTCGGGCGACATCCAACACCGCAGCACACTCGTGGGCCGCGCCGCGGGCGATGTCGTGAGATCCGGCCCTGTCACGCACACCGCGCTCGCCGTACCCCCCGGCGATGTCCAGCGGCATCGAGAACGCCGCGCGCATCAGCTGGTCCGCAATCGCTCCATGGCCGCGAGGAGACCGTTCCACCTGCCGAGCCGCCAACGCCGCGAACCGGACGCTCGCCCGGTAGACGTCCAGCTCCTCGTGATGGAGCTTCGGATGGTCGCTCACGTGGCCCTCCCCGTCAGGTCCAGGAGGGAACGCAGTGCTCCTCTCGGCGACGGCAACGGCGACGGAGACGAGGGAATCGTGATGTCCCGACGATCACACACGCGAACCACGACGATGACGATACTCGCCGTTGTTCGATGACCCGGGTGCCTGGCCGGGGAGAGCCACACCCCGCACATCCCGGGGGAGCCGCAGGTGTGAGCGCGTCAGTGCGCCTCCGGCCCCAGCACCGCGGCGAGCACCTCGCCGACCTCCCTGGCGCCGAAGGGCTTCGGGAGCGCGCCGGCGAACCCGTACCGCGCGTGGTCCGCGAGGGCACCGTCGGCGGAGTAGCCGCTCATCGCCACCGCCTTCACCCCCGGCTCCCGCGCGCGCAGCTGCTCGAGGGTCTCCAGGCCGCCCATCCCGCCGGGGACGGTGAGGTCCAGCAGGAACAGATCGTACGGCTCCCCGGCCGCCAGCGCCTCCCGGTGGCGCTCGACGGCCTCGGCTCCGTCCCGGACCAGCTCCACCCGGTGGCCGAGGGAGCGCAGCACCTTGCCGAGCAGCTCGCGGATGGTCTGCTCGTCCTCCATCACCAGCACGCGAGCCGCGCGAGCCCGGGCATGGGGGGCCTGGGCGTGGCGCCGGGGCGGCGGCTCCGGGGAGGCCGGCAGGTACACGGTGAAGCGCGCCCCCTCGCCTGGGGTGGACTCCACCGACAGGGCGCCGTCGTGCTGGACCACGATGGAGTGGCTGACCGCCAGCCCCAGCCCGCTGCCGCGCTGCTTGGTCGTGTAGAACGGGTCGAAGATGTGCTCCTGCTGGTCGGGCGGGATGCCGACCCCCTCGTCCTGGACCGTCAGCACCACGTGGGGCCCCGCCCCGAGGCCGGGGGGGGAGGCGCCGGGAGCGACCGTCGTGTTGGCGCCGCGGACGAGGATCGTCCCGCCCGTGGGCATCGCCTGATCGGCGTTGATCAGCAGGTTCTGGAGCACCTGGGACAGCTGCGAGGCGTCCACCAGGGCGCTGGAGAGGTCGTCGGGCAGCTCCAGCGCCAGCCGCGACCGGGAGCCTCGCAGGGAGAACGTCCCGACCTCCCGCACCAGCTCGGCGAGGTTGGTGGCCCGCCGCACCGGGGTGCCGCCGCGGGAGAACGTCAGCAGCTGGTGGGTCAGGTCGCGCGCCCGGTCGGCGGCGGCCTGGGCCGGGGCGAGGGCCTCCATCAGCGCGGCGTCGTCACCCCGCTCCGCGTGGAGCGCCGACAGGGTCATCGTGATGGCGGTGAGCAGGTTGTTGAAGTCGTGGGCGATCCCCCCGGCGAGCACCCCCACCGACGACAGCCGCTCGAGGCGCGCCATCTCCCGCTGGACGCGACGCTCGTCGGCGACATCGCGGAACACCAGCACGACCCCGACGATGCGGCCCTCCCCGTCGCGGATCGGCGCGCCGCTGTCGGCGATGGGCCGCTCCGTGCCGTCCCGCGACCGCAGCACGGTGTGGTTGGCCAGCCCCACCACGCGGTCCTCGCGCAGCACCTTCTCCACCGGGCTCTCGCAGGGCTCGCGGGTGTGCTCGTTGACGATGGAGAACACCGTGTCCAGGGGGCGCCCGCGGCCCTCGTCCTCGGTCCAGCCGGTGAGGCCCTCGGCGGCCCGGTTGATCAGCTGCACGGCGCCCTCGGGATCGGTGGTGATCACCCCGTCGCCGATGGAACGCAGCGTCACCATCAGCCGCTCCCGCTCCTCGGCCAGCTGCAGCTCGGCGCGCTTGCGGCGGGTGATGTCGCGGATGATCACCTGGATCACCTCCTCGCCGGTGGCCGCGTCGCGGGACAGGTACGAGTCGTGCATCGCCCAGCGATCCTCGCCGTCGAGGGTGCGGAACGGGTACTCCAGGCCGCGGGCGTGCCCGTGGGCCCGCACGGTCTCGCGCAGCCGGAAGCGGGGCCCGGTGTAGACGATCAGCTCGCCGACGTCGCGGCCGACGACCTGCTGGGGACCCGCGAAGTGGTCCTCGATGCCGAGGATCCGCATCGCGCCGCGATCGATGAACAGCACCGTGCCGTCGAACCGGTAGCGGTACAGCCCGATCCCGGCGAACTCCATGGACTCGCGCCGGATGGCGTCGATCTCCTCGTCGGGGATGGCGCTCCCTCGGTCGTCCTCTCCACGTGGTGCCATCGGTCACCTCTCCGGCGGCTCGGGGTCGTCCGCGAGCCACTTCACCAGCTCCACCCCTCGCCGGTAGCGCGCGTAGGCCGCCTCCAGCCCGGGCCCGCCGTCGCCGCCGTCCACGTGCGCCGGCGCGGCGGGAGCCCACGCCGCGGCGCCCTCGCGCGGCGAGGCGAACCGCCCGACGCCGCTCCAGGCCAGGATCGCGTCGCCGCGCAGGGTGGCCTCCACCCCGGCGTGGAGCGTGACCGGCCGGCCGGCGACGCCGGCGAGCTGTAGGACCGCACCACTGGGGAGGGGGGATCTGCACCAAACCGCGATCGGACGTCAGCATCAACGCGGACATCAACCGAGGGGCGGTGTTGTCATACAACACGCGGTGTGATGTTGAAGTGCAGGGGAACTGAAGAAGACCGGGTGGGATCAGAAGGCCAACGTGCAGTCGATCACCAGCTGCTCGACGTTGGGAGGAAGTCGCCAGAATCCTTGGGCACCGAGAATCGGGATCGGCGGGACGACTCTCCGAACTCTCTTCAGGACAAGGCCGTACTGCCCGGGTGACCACCACTTCTCGACCTGGTCGTCACCAGCGTAGTGGCGAAGCTCGTCCTCACGATTCGATGCCGCATACAGGAAGGCAGTAGCGACGACAGCCCCGAAGGTGCATTTCTTGCGGGCGATCCTACCCATGTACCCAGGGGGGAAGTCCTGGAGCTCAGCGAAATTCCCGAACTGAGGATCCCACTTGAGTCCAGCGTGGATGGCGATCTGCTCTCCTATCAGGTGAGAGGGTGGCCGTCGTTTCCGATTCTCGATGCACTTCCCGTGGTAGCAGATCGCATGGGCCCAGGGTTGCCAGATGGTGAGCGCACGCATCAGCTGAGCCACTCCAGCAGCAGCGCCAGCACGGTCACGGCCGCCAGCACGACGAGGACGGCGACGGCAGCCGACCGCAGGGCGTCCGATCTGGTGGCGGGTCGCCGGGTCACGGTCATGGGGACCCGGTACCGACGGTTCTCGCGCTGCCTCGTTCGCTTCGATCGGAGCGCCTTGCGCTGGGCCTTGGTCTTCAACTTCCTAGCCATCGGACGGGCCTCCATCCTCGATGGGGTCGTCGATGAAGGTGAAGAACGGGCACATCGCGGGAGCCCGCTCATCCTCGGCCTGGTCGTCGTCGTCGTCGTCGCTGTCGTCGTCCCCCAGGTCGAAGGCCTCGATGGCGTCTCGCATCCTCACGACGGAGGCCGCCCAGGCGAGGAGAGCGTTGTCGATGTTCTGACACGTCTTGTGGGTGTTCTTCCCCAGCGGACAGTGGTCCTCCATCTCCTGGATGAGGGTCGCCATCTGCCTCCCGGCGTCGAGGATCTGGGTCGAGGCGTCGAACAGCTCGCCGAGCTCGAGGATCGGCTCGAGGTCTACGGAGTGGACCGGAAGCACGTCGGCGCTGAACTGGCGGACGAAGTCGCCGTTGAAGGGACCCATCAGTCGCTTGTAGGAGCTGTCAGAGAGCTGCGCGAGGGCCTCGAGCACCTTATCCGGGGAGGGGATCTCCTCGTGACCGTGGCGACCCCTCCCCAGCAGGTACAGCGCGATGGTGTTGACGGCGATGGACTCGGTGACGTTGAGGGCCACGGCTACACCTCCCCCCCGACCTGATCGGGGTCCCCTTCATCCGTTTTCGCCACCTTGAGTTCCTCCCATCCCATGCTCTCGAGTAGATCCTCCGTCTGCCGGCAGAAATGGACGATCCCGCTGAACATGAACCGCAGATGCTCTGGGGCGGTGTGCTCGAAGCGTTCAGCCGTTTGGCGCGTCTCGAGGAGGTACGTCTCGACGGCGTGTCGGTTCTCGATCGTCAGGATGTCCGGGTAGGTATCGAGGCTCATCGCCCACCTCCGAACCCGTAGCGGTCGATGACGGCCTCGGCCTCGCCCTTGCGGGGGCCGAGACGGCTGCCGATCTCGGGGTACATCAGGCGGGCCAGGAGGTGCTCCTCGTGGTCCAGGCCGAGGACGTGGCCCTGGGCGTGGCCGGTGAGCTCGCGGAGGGTGTGGTACTCGACGCCGGAATCCAGCAGCACGGCGGATCCGAGGACACAGCCATCGAGCACCGCGCTGAGGCTGTGCTCGACCACCTCGAGGCCCCGGGCACCACCTCCCGGGAGGGAGTGCATCACGCGGTCCATCATGGTCATCGGGCCAGTGACGCCGGGCGTCGGGCGGTCGAACTCGGGGATCTCGGCGGTGATGTCGTAGAGGTCCGCGACGCCGATCACCACGTCGACCTGGTCGTCGTGGAGGTCCGCGGGCCGGAAGAGCTTGCGCCCGACCTGGCGACGCCAGGCGCCGGCGGAGCGCCACCAGGCCGCGATGTGGTCGTCCGGGACGTTGCGGTCGAAGAGGCAGACCAGCGGGAAGATGGCTGCCCACAGATAGGGGTGTCCACTCTCCGTGTGGAGCCAGTTCACAGGGGGGTACTTCATGGTGATCCCTCAGTTCCAGATCGTGTCTTTGTCGGGCTGCTCGTGCTTGTGCACCAGGTAGAGCAAGTTGTGCCCCTGGCGCACCATCTCGATGGCGATGTCCACGAGCTCGGTGTGCCGGATGGCCTTGTTGACCAGGCTGCACCCGATGCGAACGAGCTCGAGGCCGTAGAAGAGCAGGTCCGGTGGGTTGTGGTTGATGTCGTAGAGGTGCAGCGAGTACTCCTCACCGGTCCAGGTGATGGTGACCTTCGCGACGCGGCGCCGCTTCTTGGTGTTCTGGGTGCTCATCCCAGGTCCACGGGGCCATGGGTTCCGTCGTCGAGCTGGATGGTCTCGGCGGCGTCGACCTGGTCGAGGAGGTCGAGCAGGGCCGTGCAGTGGCGGTGGGCCTGCTCGAGGACCTGGCGGCCGAAGTCGATGTCGAGAACGGCGGATTCGACGCCGACGAGGACGTGACGGCGCAGGAGGTCGGCGAAGTGGTCCAGCGCCTTGCGGAGGATGGCGGTGGTCACTTGCCACCTCCGAAGAGCCTGACGATGGAGAGGATCAGCTTGAGCACCGAGAAGCCAGCGTTGGCGCCCTCGGCGATGTCCTCGGCGAGCTCGCCGGGGTCGACCGGCTCCCGCTCGGCCCGGCGCTGTTGACGCTGCTGGCGCTTGTAGGCGGAGATGCGGTCGTCGGTGTTCCGCCGGGCCTGGATCGCGTCGACGCCGAGGATGGTCCAGGTCCCTCCGAGAACCCAGCGCACGTAGAACCCCGGGCCCTCCCAGCCGACGGCTTGTCCGTCCACGTCGTTCTCGTACCAGAGGTAGCGGACGCAGGCGTCCGAGTACTCGGGGACGAGTTGCAGGTCGGCGGTGAATCGCACGGCCTTCCTTCGGCGGACCATCTGCTTGGGCCGCAGCCGGATGCCGCCCGCGGCGGCGGAGTCCGCGCCCGTCGACGGGTCGCTCATGACGCGTCCCCCCACCCGACGCACAGGCCGGCGGCGATGGCGAGCGCGGAGGCCAGGCGGGCGCGGAAGGCCGGCTGGCGCAGCAGCTGCGCGTCGTCGGCGTTGCTGGCGAAGCCACACTCGACGAGCAGCGCAGGGGCGGTGGTGCCGCGGAGCACGGTCAGGCCGTGACCGCTGGCCGCGATGTCCGTCTTGGCCTGGGCGACCCACCCGGGGGGGACGAGGCCCTTGAGTTCGCGGCACAGCATGGCGGTGAAGGTCTCGGCGAGGAGCTGGGTCCGTCGCCTGGAGTTCTCGGCGCGGATGACCCACAGGCCGCGGGGTTGCGGGCGCTCGTTGGCGTTGACGTGGATGCTGAGGAACAGCTCCGCGGGGTAGGTGTTGGCGAAGTCGCAGCGCTGGCGCAGGCCGATCGCCCAGTCCCCGCCCCGGGTGGTCACGACCTGGAGGTCATCGCCGAAGCTGCGGAGGATCTCCGCGACGGCCTGGACCATGTGGAAGTTCCAGGTTTTCTCCACGATCCCGTTGTGCTCGCAGCCGGGGTCCTCCCCGCCGTGCCCAGGGTCCAGGATGATGATGCTCATGGGGTCTCCAGGGCGTCGTCCTGAGCGCCCCGATTGCGTTCGATCTCGGCTAGCTTGGCCAATTTCTTCCAGTGGGGCTTGCCGGCCCCACGTCGCTTGACGAGGTCCTCGAGGAAGCCGACCTCCCAGGGGGTGAGGAATGGGAGGTCCAGGGCCGCGGTGGCACGCCGCTTGATCGCCGCCCAGCCCGAGTCGTCCCGCCGCCAGAGCATCGCCTCGAGGGCCTCGTGGATGGCCATCGCCTCCTCGCGGGTCTGGGGCCAGGGCATGCCGCGGGTGACGGTCTTCATCCGCTTGGCGACGAAGGCGGTGAGGCGCTTGCGGTTCCACCCCAGCGCACCCGCGAGGAGCAGCAGCGCCTGGCTCTGCTCGGGGGTGACGGGGGCGTGCGGGTCGACCTTGCGGGGCTGGTGCGCGGCCTCCCGCATCGCGCCGCGCAGGATCTCACCCATGCACCGGCTGACCTCGTCGGCCTGGTCGACGGTCAACCGCCGGGTGCTGTCCTGCCCGCTGACGGCGGAGACCACCGCGCGCAGCGCTTCCTCGGCCTGTCCGCGGGTGATCCCGGCCAGCTGCTGGTAGCGACTGGTGATGGCCCACAGGCCCCGGAGCTGACCGGGCTGGATCGTCGACTCGGCACGGCGCGGGGTCACGATCATCTCCGGTAGAGCAGGTCGAGCTCGCGAGCGAGCCGGTGGAACTCCGCGGCGATGACGTCCGAGGAGCGGTCCCGGTCCGGGACGTCCGCCACGAAGGGCTCGGCGTCCAGGCCGAGCAGGTGCGCCGCGCGCAGCTGGGCGGCGGCCGCGCAGACCCACTGCTGGAGGTCCCGGACCAGGTCCGCGCTGTCCAGGCTCGCTCGCCCGGAGAGGATCCCGCGCAGCTCCACCAGCAGGTCCTCGGACGACGAGCCGACCTCGACCACCGAGCAGATGATCTGGCGCGGGATCCCGGTGAAGAGCGCCACCTCGCGGCGCAGCTCGACGACCGACTTGTCCATCGCGGCGGTGTCCGCGAGCCCGATCGACCGCACACCACCGCAATGGTTCGACTTCCTCGTCTTGGCGGCGAGCCGCGACGCGCAGCTCCGACACCTCCCGGAGGCCAGCACCGGCTTGCCACTCCCGCAGTCGCACAACGTCACCTGGCGTCGCTCGATCATGGCCTACGCCTCCCCCGGGACGGTCGGGTCGGTGCGCTTGGCCGGCTCGGCGTAGAACTTGTCCTGGGTGATCCGTTCGGCACCCACGGCGCGGAGGGTGTCGTCGTCGTACCCGTCGAGCTGCTCGAGGTCGGGCCGCTTGATGATCTTGACGCAGTGGGTCATCCCGGCCCGCTCGAGCTTGGCGATGAACGCGGCCTCGTCCTTGGGCACCTGGATGCTGGTGGAGCGCCGGAAGCCCAGGCGTCCGTGGTGGTAGTCCGCCGACCGCCGGCCGCTCTTCTCCCAGCTGCGGCGCTTGCCCGTCGCGGTGCGCTTGAGATCGGCCTTGATCTCCCGGGCCTCCTTGTCGATCGTCTTGACCGCGCCGCGGAGATCCTCGCGGGTCTCGGCGATGCGGTCCTCGGCGTCCTTCTTCAACGCCGTCTTCTCCCGCTCGATCTCGCCGAGCCGGTACAGGGCCCGCTCGACCTGTTCGTCCGTCAGAGCCTTCTTCTGCTTGGTCCCCATGAGGTCTCCCGGCCGGCGTCCTGTCCCGACCCGTATGGTCCTCCGTGCTACGACCGCGCCACGACGGCGGCCGTCACGGTGCGCTGCCCGATGGTCCGGGCGTGTTTCATCGCCTGGGCGGCGAGGGCGTCGATCCACAGCGGCGCGACGGCGCCCCGCGCGTGCAGGGCCTCCACGGCCCCCTCCGCGAACACCGACCCCAGCGATCCACCGGAGAGCTGGATGCGGTGGCCGATGTAGGCCCGGACCTCGTCGACGGTCATCGGCGGGATCTCCAGGATCCGCGTCCGACCGGCGAGCTCCCGCACTCGCGCGTCGCGCTGCAGGCGGAACTTGAGGTCCAGCTGTCCAGCGAGGATCACTGCCAGCGATCGGTTGAACGTGAAGCTGTCCCAGACCCGCTTGATGGCGATCAGCCCCTCGACACTGAGGTCATGGGCCTCGTCGATGACCAGCACCGGAAAGTCACCCTCCCGGGCCCGGCGGTCCAGCTCCTGGCGCAGCAGCTCCCCACGCCGCTCCGACGAGCTGGAGAGGTGGTCGGAGTCGCCGAGGTCGCGCAGCATCGCCGCCGCCAGCGGCCCCTCGCTGATCTCGTCACGGTCGAGGTTTCCGGGGGACATCCAGACCACGCGCGGCAGCTCGAGAATCAGCCGCTCGTTGAGCTTCCGCAGGGTCGTGCTCTTCCCGGAGCCCACGTCGCCGACGTAGGCGAGGATCTCCCGGCGCGTGATGGTGCGTAGCAGCGTGCGCTCGTTGTACTGGGTCCGGGGTGACTCCCAGGCGTCGAGCAGCTCGAGCTCGTCCCAGGGGTCGCGTCCGAGGCCGAAGTGGGTCCAGTCGTCGGGGTCGAGGTAGGTCTTGGTCGGGATCACGTCGTCCTCCTCATCGGTCCCGGTCAGGGGTCCGGTGGCGGAAAAGGGCTGCTGGGGCTTGCCGCGGGCGGGCTTGCGCTCACGCGGCCGGGGGTCGTCGACCATCGCCCAGGGGTCTCCGTCCCAGGAGACGCCGAGGGCACGGGCCTGGTTCTCGAGGACCGCACGGGTCTCGGGGTCACCGCGCCGGGTGCGGCCGGCCAGGTAGTCGTAGACCGTGCTGCGCGTGTACCCGCTGGGCCGGGTCAGGTCGCCGATGGTCCTGCCGGCCACGCTGAGGCAGCGGTACAACCGCGTGATCTTGCGGGGTGCGCTCGTCGTCATCGTTCCTCCCTGCCGGCCACGCGGGCCGGCACCGTCATGCGATCTGGACCTGGGCCTCCTCGGCGGACTCGCCCGTCACGGCGCGGACGACCTGGTCCAGCTGCTCCTCGGGGATGCCGTCGCCGACCAGCTCGTCGACGCGATCCCCCTCTTCGACCGTCAGCGGGCGACCCAGCGCGGCCACCACGCGCTCGCGGACCTCCACCGCGCCCAGCGGAGGCGCAGCGGGGAGCTCCACCGGGGCGATGGCCGGGACGCCATGGCGCGGCGCCAGGTAGTGCAGCTCGAGCCCCGCCAGCGGATCCCCCCAGGGGTCCGCCACCAGCGGCTCCTCGGCCGCCGCGACGTGGCGCTCGAGGCGCTGAGCCGGGGTGTCGGCGTGGCGCGTGAAGTCCTCGCTGCCGATCACCACCGAGCGCTTGCCCAGCAGGAATCCCCACTCGTCGCGCTGCAGCTCGGTGACCACCAGGTCCTCGCCGCGATCGGTCCAGACCCGCAGCTCCCCGTCCGCGTAGGGGTGCTCGACGACCGTCACGGTCTCCTGCGGGACCACCGGCCCTTCGAGCTGGTAGGTGGTCTTCTTCCACGAGATCTGCAGCCGGTTGTCGACCCGCCGCGTCTCCGGCTCGCGCGTGGCCAGGCGGCGGAAGACCTCCCAGGCCGGCGGGATACGGAGCTGCCCGTCCGCGATGCGGGTCCAGGTCGCCATCCGCGGCCCGGCGGTGCGCGTGAACTTCTCCCGGGCGTTGACCGAGATGCAGGTCTCGAGGGCGCGTTGGTTGAGCTCCTCGAGGGAATGCGCCGGCTGCAGCGCCAGCCGGGCGTCGAAGCGGGTCTGCCAGTCGAAATGGGCCTTCTCCACCGCGCCGGAGGCCTTGGCGTTGCCCGACCCGTGCAGCTCGAGGTCGCACCGGAGGGTCTTGAGCAGGTTGCGCACACCGGTGGCCTTGAACGGCGCGCCCTGGTCGGCCAGCACCATCACTGGAACCCCGTGGAACGGGTACGCCGCGTGGTCCTTGGGGCTCCACGCCCGCCACAGATAGTCCACCAGGTCGCCGGCGTTCTCCCCGGGGGAGTAGTAGTAGCGGACGAAGAACGCCCCGCTGCAGTGGTCGACCAGCAGGTAGCGCCACAGGTGGGGCTTGCCCGCCTTGGTCGGGTCCGGCTTGCGGGGGACCAGGTGGGGCGGAAGCGTGCCGATGGAGCCGTCGGTCTTGAGGTACCACTGCAGCGCCGGCGAGAAGTCCACCACGTGGACGTGGTTGGGGTGCAGGCTGCGCCGGGAGATCGCCGGCTCGGGCGCCTCCAGCGCCCGCCGGGACAGGCGGCGATCGGCCAGCGTGCGGCGGACCGTGTCCGGGGAGACATCGAGGTCAACGGGGATGAGCCCGTTGTGCCGGGCGATCTCGATGGCGTCGACCGTGCTGAGCTGGACCCGCCCGCGCTTGTTCTTTGTTTTAAAGGGGTATGCCCTTGACTCCAGTGACCACTACCCCTTGTGGTCCTCGCGCCTT
>CAZOYV010000159.1:0-20121 GCA_964584075.1 uncultured Rickettsiales bacterium
ATTCTGAATCCCCATACCCCCACCCCTTGACGGGGGAGGTGGAGATATGAGCGCGAGCAATCCCAAGCGGTACGAGAAGATCGTGTGCGCCTACTCCGGTGGGCTGGACACCTCGGTGATGATCCCGTGGATGAAGGAGCGCTACGGCGCGGAGATCATCACCTACACGGGCGATCTGGGCCAGGGCGAGGACCTCGACGGGGTCCGCAAGAAGGCCCTCGACACCGGCGCCTCGGTGGCCATCGTCGACGATATCCGCGAGCGCTTCGTCGAGGAGTTCCTGTGGCCCGCGGTCAAGGCCGGCGCGGTGTACGAGGGCGTCTACCCGCTGCACACCGCCTTCGGCCGCCCGCTGCTGGCCCAGCGGATGGTCGAGGTCGCCCGCGAGCACGGCGCCGACGCGGTGGCCCACGGCTGCTCGGGCAAGGGCAACGACCAGATCCGCTTCGAGGTCACGTTTCGCGCGCTGGCTCCCGATCTCGGGATCGTCGCGCCGCTGCGGGAGTGGGAGTTCAAGACCCGCGAGCAGGAGATGGACTACGCCATCGAGCACGACATCCCGCTGCCGATCAGCAAGGAGAACCCCTACAGCATCGACCAGAACCTGTGGGGCTGCGCCATCGAGTGCGGCGAGCTCGAGGACCTGTGGACCGAGCCGCCGGCCGACGCGTGGATCATGACCAAGGACCCGTCCAACGCCCCGCGCGGCTCCGTGGAGCTGGTGATCCGCTTCGTGCGCGGCGTCCCGGTGGCGATCGACGGCCGCGAGATGGGCGGGGTGGAGCTGATCGAGTACCTCAACGACCTGGCCGGGACCTTCGGCGTCGGCCGCATCGACATGGTCGAGAACCGCGTCGTGGGGCTCAAGTCCCGCGAGATCTACGAGGCCCCGGCGGCCACGCTGCTGCACATGGCCCACACCGAGCTGGAGCGCATCTGCTTCGACCGCGCCACGTTCAACTACAAGCGCAAGGTCAGCCAGGACTACGCCAACATCGTCTACGACGGGACCTGGTTCGGGCCGCTGCGGGCGGCGCTGCAGGCGTTCATCGAGCACACCCAGCGGCCGATCAGCGGGGAGGTCCACATCCGCGTCTCGGCGGGGCTGGCGCGGATCACCGGCCGCCGCTCGCCCTACTCGCTGTACGACCCGGCGCTGGCCACCTACCACGAGGGCGACACCTTCGACCCGCGCCACGCCGAGGGCTTCATGGAGCTGTACTCGCTGCCGTACAAGACCTTCGCCGAGGTGCGGCGGCGCGGCGACGCGTGGGCCGAGGGGGACGACGAGTAGGAGTCGCCGCGCGACTCCGGGAGGAGGGGCGATGAGCCTCTGGGATGGCCGCTTCGACGGCGCACCCGACGAGGAGATGCTGGCGTTCTCCGAGTCGCTGGGCACCGACCTGCAGATGTGGGCCGAGGACATCGAGGGCAGCGTGGCCCACGCCACGATGCTGGCCGAGGTCGGGCTGCTCGAGGACCCCGAGCGGGACGCCATCGTCGAGGGCCTGCGCACCATCGGCGAGGAGCTGCGCAGCGGAGCGTGGGTCCCCACCGCGGCGGACGAGGACATCCACATGGCGGTCGAGGCGCGCCTGCGCGACCGCATCGGCGCGGTGGCCGGCAAGCTGCACACGGCGCGCTCGCGCAACGACCAGGTGGCCACCGACACGCGCCTGTGGCTGCGCGCCCGGCTGCGCCGCCTCGACACCGAGCTCGCCCGGCTGATCGGCGCCCTGCTGAACCGCGTCGTCTCCGACGGCCGCACGTTGATCCCGGGCTACACCCACCTGCAGCGCGGCCAGCCGGTGTGGCTCGGCCACCACCTGCTGGCCTACGCATGGGCGTTCTCGCGCGATCGCGAGCGCGTCGCCGGCGCCCTGCAGCGCACCAACCGCTGCCCGCTGGGGGGTGCCGCGATGGCGGGCACGCCGTTCCCGATCGACCGGGCCCGGACGGCCGAGCTGCTCGGCTTCGACGGGCTGGTCGAGAACGCGATGGACGCCGTGGCCGCCCGCGACTACCAGATCGAGGCCGTGGCGGCGTGCGCCATCGCGGCGTCGCACCTGTCGCGGCTGTCCGAGGAGCTGGTGCTGTGGTCCAGCGCCGAGTTCGGCTTCGTGCGGCTGGTGGAGGGCTGGAGCACGGGCAGCTCGATCATGCCCCAGAAGCGCAACCCCGACGCCGCGGAGCTGGTCCGCGGCAAGACCGGGCGGGTCTACGGCTCGCTGGTGTCGCTGCTGACGCTGGTCAAGGCCCTGCCGATGGCCTACAACCGGGACCTCCAGGAGGACCGCCCGGCGCTGTTCGACGCCGTGGAGCAGACCACGGCCTGCGTGCGCGTCACCACGGGGTGCGTCGCCTCGCTGGAGGTGCTCGGCGGCCCGGACCTGCGCGGGGACGGCTCGCTGGCCACCGAGCTGGCCGACGCCCTCGCCGGCCGCGGCGTGCCGTTCCGCGAGGCGCACAAGGCCGTGGGCCGCCTGGTCAAGCTCTCCGAGCAGCGCGACACCGACCTGGCGGGGCTGACGCTGGACGACCTGCGGGACGCCCACCCGGGCTTCGTCGCGGAGGACCTCGCCCGCCTCGATC
Source organism: uncultured Rickettsiales bacterium (assembly GCA_964584075.1). GTDB lineage: Bacteria > Myxococcota_A > UBA796 > UBA9615 > CAYRNR01 > CAZOYV01. Next base: position 2,593 of record CAZOYV010000159.1, read on the forward strand.
CGGAGGCCGCCGCCGAGCGCCGCACCTCGCGCGGGGGCACCGCGTGGTCCGAGGTGGAGCGACAGGTCGAGCTGCTGCGGGAGACCCTGTAGCTACCGCATCCGGTGCAGGTAGTGGGTCACGAGCTGGGGCCGGTCCGGCTCGTCGACGGTCAGCTCCGCGAGCTTGATGAAGCCGGCCCCGATCTGCGTCACCTTGGCCCCGCTGGCGCCGAGCAGGTCGCCGATCTGCACGACCCGCTCCTCGCCGGAGGGGAAGCGCACGATCGCGCGGGGCGGCGTGGCGTCGGGGATCGAGGCCACCAGCAGGATCTCGGACAGCGGCGCGCTGACCGCCAGCGCGGTCTCGCTGACCGGCGCAGCGGACGCCGCCACCGGCGCGGTCTGGACCGGGACGGCCTGGACCGGGACGGTCTGGACCGGCACCGTCATCACCGGGCTGGTCTGCACCGGCACCGGGGTGAGGGGCTCCGGCACCGGCGTCGCCGGCTCGACGGGGGCCGGGGTCGCCGGCTCGGGTGCCGGCGGCTCGACGACCGCGTCGCCGTCCGCGATCCAGGCGGAGTCGTCGTCGTCCCCGACGGTCACCGCCGGGGGGCCGCCGGTGTCGACCACCGCCGGCCCCGGCGTGGGGTCCTCGGGCTCGAAGTCGTCGGGATCCGGCAGCTCGATGCCGCCGTCGGTGGCGGTCCCGCCCTCGCCATCGCCGGTCTGGCTCACCACGCCGCCCTCGAACGGCGCGAACAGCCCGCCCTCGTGGCCCTCGACCGGGTCGCAGCCCCCCACCACCAGGCCCAGCACGGAGACCGCCAGTGGGATGGCCGGAAGGTGTAGAATGGCCCGGCGTCGATGCATCGCAGCTTCTGGTCGGGGCCCGGCGGCGAGCGCGGGAGTGGCTCGACACGGCCCCCTGGCCAACATACCGCGCCCGGATCCGAGGTGTCAAAATGGCTCCGGGCGGGCGCTCGGCGCGGAGAACCGGGGCCCGCAGAGCCCCCACTGGAGGCCGCATCGCGGCGACGGGCGGGCACGACCCGCCGAGGTGGAGCACGTGACGATCCCCGCCGAGGACCTGCCCCCCTACGATCGCCGGGACCTGCGCGGCCCGTTCGACCTGATCGGGGACGTCCACGGTTGCGACGCCGAGCTGGCCGCGATCCTCGACCAGCTGGGCTACGGTGCCGACAACGGCGCCCCGCTGGTCCACCCCGAGGGACGCACCGTGGTGTTCCTCGGCGACATCGTCGACCGCGGCCCGCGGGTCCCCGCCGTGATCCGCCGCGTCAGCGAGCTGCTGCGGGCGGGCTCGGCGCTGTTCGTCCCCGGCAACCACGACGAGCGCCTGGCGGCCTACCTGATGGGCGAGGAGCTGACGCCGGCGTACGGCATGGAGCACACCATCGCCCAGCTCGAGGCGCTCGACGCCGGCACGCGCGAGGACGCCATCGAGCGCTTCCTGGAGCTGTACCTCGCCGCACCGCCCTACCTGTGGCTCGACGACGGCAAGCTCGTGGCGGTCCACGGCGGCCTCGAGGAGGAGATGATCGGCACGTTCGACGCCGCCATCTGGCACATGTGCCTGCAGGGCAAGGTCGGCGAGGACACCTCGGGGCTGGGCATCCCGCGCCGCATCGACTGGGCCCGCGACTACCGCGGCGACGCGCTGGTGGCCTACGCCCACACCCCGGTCCCCGACGCGGTCTTCGTGCACAACACGATCAACCTCGACCAGGGCTGCGTGTTCGGCGCCGCGCTGTCGGCGCTGCGCTACCCCGAGCTCGAGGTCGTCCACGTCGACGCCGCGCGGCCGTACTACCTGCCCGCCGGCATGGCCCCCCCACCCGAGGGCGAGTCTCCCGAGCGATGAGCGACGCGGCTCCGCACTCCGCGCCGAACCCCGGCGCGGACGAGCTGTCGGCGACGATGCAGTGGTCGGTGCGACCGCTGACGACCGGCGAGGTGCTCACCGACGCGCTGCGCCTGATCCGCTCCGACCCGTGGCGGCTGTGCGGCACGATGGGGGTGGTGATCGTCCCCGCCAACCTGATCCTCGCCGCCGTGATGTACCTGTTCATGCGCCAGATCGGCCGGGCCCCGATGCTGGAGCCGGATCTCGCGCTGATGGGGGTGCTGTACTTCGGTGCGCTGCTGATGGGCAGCGCCGCGCTGTGGGGGCTGGTCATCCCGTTCGCCCAGGTGGCGCTGGTGCGGGCGATCACGGACCGCTACCTGGGCCGCCCGGTGCGGATCGGCCGCGCCTACCGCTGGGTCGTCGACCACTTCTGGATGGTGGCGGGCACGATCGTGCTGATGGCGCTGGCGATCTCCGCCGGCTTCACGCTGTTCTTCTTCCCCGGCCCGGTGGTGGCGCTGCTGCTGATGATGACCGTGCCGGTGATGGTCACCGAGGGGCGCGGCGGGTTCTATGCGCTGCAGCGCAGCTTCGTGCTGGTCAGCCAGCAGCCGATCAAGCTGCTGCTGCTGGTGCTGGTGGCGTGGGGCATCGGCGTCGCGGTGTCGTCGCTGCCCAACATCCTGCTGCCCCAGCCGGCGCTGGAGACCTCCCCGGACGACCCCAACTACCTGTTCGAGTACTACAACGCCACCGCGCTGGTCACCGCGATCAGCACCGCCATCGCGGGCATCACGCACTCGCTGGTGCGGACCGTCCGCGGGGCGGTCTACCTGCTGTCCTACTTCGACGCCCGCTGCCGCGCCGAGGGCTACGACATCGAGTTCGAGGCGGGCAAGGCCGGGGTCTGGGGGGCGCCGCCGGCCGCGCCGCGTCCGGCCGCGGAGGTGCCGGGTGGCTGACGAGGGCCCGCTGCCCCCCCCGCCCCACGACCCGGAGCGCGTCCGCGACGCCACCGACGCCCTGCTCGCCGAGGACCACTTCCGCGACGGGATGGGACTCGGCTACGACGAGCGCACCCGCGGCTTCCTCGAGCACCTCGAGCAGCGCCTCGCCTGGCTGATCGAGCAGATCACGGCCCTGCGCGAGACCCACCCCCTGGTGTACTGGACGCTGCTGATCGTGCTGGGCGTGGTGGCCGCGTTGCTGGTGGCCCACATCGCGTACACCGTGCGCCGGGGCTCGCGGGCCCCCGAGGCGGCGGGGCGCACGGTGGGCGAGCTGATCCGCGAGCAGACCCTCGAGACGCTGCGCCGGCGGGTCGCCGAGGCGGAGGCGGAGGGGGCGTGGGCGCGGGCGCTGCGGCTGCGGTTCGCGCTGGCCGCGGCCGAGGTGGTGGGCCTGCCGCGGCTGCGCACGCTGGGGCACCTGACCTACCGCGAGCTGGTGGCGGCCGTGGCGGAACGGACGGTCGCCGGGCCGGGGAGCGGCGGCGGGGCGCTGGGCGAGGTGCTCGTCGTGGTCGAGGACACGACCTACGGCGGGCGCGAGCTGGACCAGGCGCGCTACCGCGAGTGCGTGGCCCGGCTGGGCTCCGGCGCGGGCGGCCCGCCCGGTCGCGGGGAGGGCATGCCGTGAGCTCGCGGCGCCACGCCCCCACCGCGCTGGGCCTGGGCTTCGTCGCGGCCCTGATCGCGCTGCTGTTCCTGCCCCAGGGCGACCTCACCGCCGACGCCTCGAGCTTCTCCGTGGTGCGCACCGGCTACCGGCTGGGCTACGAGCTGCTCGGCGAGCTGGGCTACGACGTGCACCGCTACCGCCACGGGGCCGAGGAGCTCCCCACGGGGGCCACCGTGTGGCTCCTGGAGCCCGGCGCGGCGCTGCTCGACGAGGGCCCGGCGGGGATGGGCGCGCTGGCCGACTGGGTCGCCGCGGGGAACACCCTGGTGCTCGGCTTCGGGGGTCACCGCCGCTCGCTGGGCGACCGGTTGCTGGACCGCATCGAGGACCGCGAGGAGGGGGGCGCGGACCAGGACGAGCAGCGCCCGCGCTCGGCCTACGAGGAGCAGGCGATCCTGCAACCGCAGGGTGACCCCGACGAGGCGCTGCGGGCCCTGGGCCTCGGGGAGCTGGCCCTGCTGGGCGGCCGGACGCCCCTCGACGTCGGCTTCGACGACCCGATGCCGGTGACCTCTCCGCTCCGCGGCGTGGCGTACCTCCGCGGCGTGCGCCAGGCGCCGACCTTCGAGGGCGAGGTGCTGGCGTCGGGCGAGGTGCTGGTCGAGGGCCGCGACGGCCCGCTGGTGTGGCGCGTGCCCCACGGCGCGGGGCAGGTCGTGCTGCTCACCGACGCGCGGCTGATCAACAACTGGGCGCTGGCCGGCGCGGACAACGCGTACCTGGTGGTCTGGCTGGCGCACCTGACCGCCGGCGAGGGCCCGATCCTGTTCGAGGAGTTCAGCCACGGCTACAGCTCGGCGACGACGCTGTCGCGGCTGGTGCTGTCCCCGCCGCTGCTGTTCGTGACGCTGCAGGTGCTGCTGGTGCTGGTCGTGCTGGTGTCGTGGCGCGCGGTGCGCTTCGGCCCCCCGCGGCCGGCCCCCCGCGGCGACCGCCGCGACAAGGCCGAGCACGTCGAGGCGCTGGCCGACCTGCACCTCCGCGGGCACCACGCGGCGGACACCGCGCGCCGGCTGCGGGCGGCGACGGTGGCGCGGCTGCGCGAGCGGGTCGGCTACGGCCCGGGGCTGTCCGAGGCCGACCTGCTGACGGCGCTGGGATCGCGCGCCGGGCTCGACCCGCAGCAGCTGGCCCGCGAGCTGGCGCTGCCCGCCGAGCTGGACCCCCGCGGCGTGCTGGCCTACGCACGGCGGCTGGAGCTGCTCCGCCGCCGGATCGAGGAGTGACGATGGGTGACGTGACGCAGGTTTCCGAGCTCTACGAGCGCACCAGGGCCGAGCTGGCCAAGGTGATCGTGGGCCAGGACGACACCGTGGAGCTGCTGCTGGTGGCGATGCTGTGCGAGGGCCACGTGCTGATCGAGGGCGTCCCCGGCACCGCCAAGACGCTGATGGTCCGGGCCCTGTCGCGGATCCTCGGCTGCCGCTTCAACCGCGTGCAGTTCACCCCCGACCTGATGCCCTCGGACATCGTCGGGACCTCGCTGTTCCACCTCGGCGAGGGGGTGTTCCAGTTCCGCGAGGGCCCGGTGTTCTGCAACTTCCTGCTCGGCGACGAGATCAACCGCGCCCCGGCCAAGACCCAGTCGGCGCTGCTGCAGGCGATGGAGGAGGTGCAGGTCACCGTGGACGGCACGACCTACGACCTGCCCGAGCCGTTCATCGTCGTGGCGACCCAGAACCCGGTGGAGCAGGAGGGCACCTACCCGCTGCCCCAGGCCCAGCTCGACCGCTTCATGTTCAAGGTGATCATGGGCTACCCGACCGAGGAGGAGGAGGTCCGGATCCTCTCGGGCCACCACGCCGGCACCGGCAGCAAGGAGCTGGATCGCTTCGGGCTCGAGGCGGTGGCCGACATCGCGGTGATCCGCGACTGCAAGGCCGCGATCCGCGCGATCCACGTCGAGGAGCCGGTGCTGCGCTACGTCGCGTCGCTGGTCCGCGCCACCCGCGCCGACATCAAGGTCAGCCTCGGGGTCAGCCCGCGGGCCGGGCTGCAGCTGCTGATGGGGGCCAAGGCCGAGGCCGCGATCCACGGCCGCGACTACCTGATCCCCGACGACGTCAAGCGCGTCGTGCTGCCCACCTTCCGCCACCGCGTCGAGCTGTACCCCGGGGTCGAGCTCGAGGGTCTGGGCGCCGACGACGTGCTCGGCGGCGTGATGGGCAACGTGGAGGCCCCGCGGCAGTGAGCGTGGACGCGGCCCCGGCCCCGGCCCCGCGGGGGCGGGGGATCACCGTCCCGGCGCGCGGCGCGCTGGTGCTGGCGCTGGCCGGCCTGGTGCCGGCGCTGCTGGTGCTGGCCTGGCCCGCCGCCGGCTGGATCTGGTTCTTGGCGCTGGCCGCCGCGGTGGTGGTCGCCGCCGTCGCCCGCGGCCGCACCCCGCTGCCCGCCGATCTCGAGGTCGAGCGCGCGGTGGACCCCCGGCTGTACATCGGCGTCGACGCCCCGGTGCGGCTGACGGTGCGCAACCGCGCCCGCGGGCCGGTCACGCTGCAGCTGCGCGACGCGCCCCCGGCCGACCTCGGCGACGGCGAGCTCGGCGCCCCGGTGACCGTGCCGGCCGGCGGCGAGCACACCTTCGAGTACCCCGTGCGCGCCTGCGATCGCGGCTCCTACCGGTTCCCCGAGGTGTGGGCCCGCTGGTGGTCCCCGTGGGCCGTGTGGCGCCGCCAGCACCGCTACCCGGTGGACTCCACCGTGGCGGTCTACCCCGACATCCGGGCGCTGACCGACATCTCGCCGCTGATGATCCGCAAGTGGTATTCCGAGCTGGGGATCAAGGAGCAGCGCCGCCGCGGCCAGGGCACCGAGTTCGACCACATCAAGGAGCACACCCCCGACGACGGCACCGCCGGGATCGACTGGAAGGCCACCGCCCGGCGCCACAAGCCGATGGTCCGCCAGTACCGCATCGAGCAGAACCACGACGTCGTGATCGGCGTCGACGCCGGGCGGCTGATGGGCTCGCGGGTCGGGGGCATCACCAAGCTCGACCACGCGATCAACGCCACGCTGCTGCTGAGCCGGGTCTGCCTGGTCAGCGACGACCGCCCCGGGGTGCTGACCTTCGCCAGCTCGATCCAGCGGTTCGTCCCCCCCGCCGGCGACCGCGGCCAGATGGAGCGCCTGCTGCGCAGCCTCCACGACCTGCAGTCCGACTTCGCCGAGACCAACTACCGCCGGGTGCTGTCCTACCTCGACACCCACCAGAAGAAGCGCTCGCTGGTGATCCTGCTGACCGACTTCGTCCACGGCCAGGCCGACCACCAGCTGGTCGAGACCGTCGCCACGCTCTCCCGCCGCCATCTGGTGCTGTTCGTGGCCCTGCGCGACCCGTTCCTCGACGCCCTGGCCCGCGCCGTCCCCGACGGAGACGAGGCGCTGTACGCCAAGGTCGTGGCCCAGGGCATCGAGGAGGACCGCCGCGTCGTGCTGCGCACCCTGCGCGGCCGCGGGGTGCACACCCTCGACCTGGAGCCCGCCCAGGTCACCCAGCGGGTGATCAACCGCTACCTGCAGCTGCGGCAGGGGATCTGAGCGGGGGAGCGGCCGGGTCCCGTCACAGCGTCAGGCTGCGACTCAGCTCGTCCCCCGCCAGCGAGCGCCGGATCTGCTCGATGGTGGTGGCGTGGCGCTGCTCGGTGGCGGCGATGGTGGCGAACAGGTCGGAGATCGGCGGGTCGAAGCGGCGGGCCATCCCCTCGTAGTACAGCCGCGCGTTGTGCTCGGCGCGCAGCGCGTACTGCAGCGCCTCCTCGTAGGTCAGCTGGTGGCGGAACTGCCAGCCGCTGGCGACCTCCACGTCGGCGACGTCGCCCTTGGGCAGCGGCGGCAGCGGGCCGGCGCCGAGGCGCTCGCCGAGCTCGTCGATCGTCTCGGCGTGGAGGTGCTCCTGGACCGCCATCTCCTGCAGCAGCTCGCGGGCCAGCTCGTCGTCGGTGTGCTGCGCCAGCGTCTCGTACAGGAACGCGGCGTGCTTCTCGGCCTCGATCGCGTCGCGCACGGCCTGCTCGATGGTCAGCTCGGTCGTCATCGCTTGCTCCCTCCCGCACGTTCTCTATGCTAGGTCCAGACGCCGACGGGAACCAGGCACAGGAGGGCCCCCGTGACGACGCTGCCGCGAATCGCCGCCCCGATCCTCGCGCTGACCCTCGCCGCGGGCCCCGCCGCCGCCGCCGAGGAGGACGGCGCCGCGCTGTGGGCGCGGCTCGTCGAGCTCGCCGAGCGCGCCCCGCGGATGGCGCCGGGCGAGGTCCACACCCGCACCGAGACGCTGGACAAGGACGGCGCGGTCAAGGGCGTCGAGGACGTGTGGCTGACGATGGCGTCCGGCGCGGACGGCCAGCTGGTCTCGACCCTCGTCCGCGCCGAGCAGGACGGGGTCGACGTCACCGACAAGGCCCGCCGCAAGGAGGAGCGCGAGGACGGCAAGCAGTTCGAGCTCGGCCCCGAGTCGTCGCCGTTCCTGCCCGAGAACCAGGACCGCGTCACCGCCACCCCGCTGAGCGAGCGCCGCGAGTACGACGGGTACTCCTGCCGCGGCTTCGACGTCACCGTCACCACCGACGAGACGACCTACACCGGCGTGGCCTGGATCGACGAGGTCACGGCGCTGCCGCGGCGCTACCAGTACCGCGCCGACCCGATGCCGCCGCTGGTCCAGGAGATGCAGGTCGAGCTGACCTTCCGGCCGCGCTACCAGGGCGGCTGGACCAGCCAGCAGATGGTCGTCGAGGGGGTCGGCGGGGTGCTGATCGTCCAGAAGCGGTTCCGCGTGACGATCTCGTTCTCGGACCACTTCGTGATGGAGTGACCGCCCTCCGGTCTTGCCAGCGGATACGACAGGGTGCAGAGGTATTCCCTCTGCGATACATTGCCGCACTCGGTGGGCGCTGCACAGACCCGGAGGAGCCATGAGGCAGCAGGCAGGACTCGACGACGACACCCTCGACGCCGTGATCGACACGCTGCACGCGGTGGCCGCGCGCCGCCTGGACCAGGACCGCCGCCTGGCGCTGGACCGCGACGACGAGTTCCCCCACGAGCTGATCGCCGAGATGCTCGGGCCCGAGGTCGGGCTCCACCTGGTGTTCCTGCCCGAGGAGGCCGGCGGCCTCGGCGGCAGCGCCCGCGACGTGTTCCGCGTCTCCGAGGAGATGGCGCGCATCGATCTCGGCGTCGCCACCGCGTTCCTCGCCATCGCGCTGGGGGTCGACCCGATCCTGGTGGGCGGCACCGACGAGCAACGGCTCCACTGGCTGAGCCGCATCGCCGAGGAGGGGCTGATCGTCGCCTACGGCGTCACCGAGCCCGCCGCGGGCAGCAACGTCGCGGCGCTGAAGACCACCGCCACGCCGATCACCGGCGACGACGGCACCGTCACCGGCTACCGCCTCGACGGCACCAAGCAGTTCATCACCAACGGCGGCGTGGCCCAGATCTACAGCATCCTGGCCAAGGCCCCCGGCGGCCCGTCGTTCTTCGTCGTCGAGCGCGGTGAGCCTGGGCTGTCGTCCGGGCCCCACGAGGAGAAGCACGGGATCCGCGCGTCGAACACCACCCAGGTGATCCTCGAGGGGGTCGAGATCCCGGCCGACCGGCTGCTCGGCGGGGTCGAGGGCAAGGGCCTCGACCAGGCCAACGAGGTGTTCGGCTTCACCCGCCTGATGGTCGCCGCGTTCGGCCTCGGCGGCGGCGAGGAGGCGCTGTCCCGCGCGGTGCGGTACAGCAAGGAGCGCGAGCAGTTCGGCGAGCTGCTGTGCCGCCGCCAGGGGTTCACCCACAAGCTGCTGGTGCCCCACGCGGTGCGCCTCGAGGCCGCCCGCGCCTACTGCGAGGAGGTCGCCCGCCGCCTCGACGCCGGCGAGGGCCGCCTGGAGGTCGAGGGCTCGGTGGCCAAGTACTTCGCCACCGAGGCCGGCAACGCCGCCGCCGACGCCGCGATCCAGGCCCACGGGGGCTACGGCTACACCCACGAGTACGAGGTGGAGAAGATCCGCCGCGACGTGCGGATCACCACGATCTACGAGGGCACCTCGGAGATCCAGCAGAGCATCATCGGGATGTACCGCTGGCGCTCGTGCGTGCGCAGCAAGGGCGGGTTCTACCGCGACATGGCGCCGCCGCTGCGCGATCTGGGCGCGGCGGGGGAGGAGGCCGGGGCGCCGATGGCCGCGCTGGCCGCCGAGGCGCTGGCCGAGACGGTGATGGCCGCCCACTCCACCAAGCTGCTCAAGCAGCAGTGGTGCATGTTCGAGCTGGCGCGGCTGATCGCCGAGGTCGAGACCGCCGTGGCGCTGTGCCACAAGGCCGCCGCCGTCGATCGCGACAGCGCCGCGGCCGCGCTGCTGCTGCCCGCCGCCCGGCTCCACGCCGCCGCCGCCGCCCGCGAGGTCGCCACCGCCGGCCTGGCGCTGCTGCAGGGCAGCGGCCGCTACGACGCCGAGGCGCTGCAGGCGTGGCGCGAGGCCACCCGGTGGGGCCGGATGATGGCCACCTCGGCCCCCAGCCTCGACGACCTCGACGCCGTCGCGGCGGTGGTCGTCGGCGAGGTCGACGAGGGCTGACCCGCCCCGTGGACGCCGCCACCGCCGACGCGATCCGCCTCGTGGCGCTGCACGCCGCGCCGCGGCCGCGGCTGGTGGTGATGACCGGCGCCGGGATCTCCGCCGAGAGCGGCCTGCGCACCTACCGCGGGCCCGACGGTCTGTACTCCGACGGCGACCTGGGCGAGCTGGTGCAGGCCGAGGCGATGCGCGACCAGCCCGGGCGGGTGCTGGCCCACTTCCAGGGCTGGCGCGAGGCGATCCTCGCCGTGGAGCCCAACGCCGCCCACCGCGCGCTGGCCCGGCTCGAGCAGCGGCTGGGCGGCGACCTGACGGTGGTGACCCAGAACATCGACTTCCTGCACCGCCGCGCCGGCAGCCAGCGGGTGCTGGAGATGCACGGCAGCCTGGACCGGGTGCGCTGTGACCACCGCGGCCACGAGCACCCGTGGGCCGACCCGCTGACCATCGAGAGCCGCTGTCCCGCGACCTCGTGGCGCGGGAAGGTCTGCGGCCAGCCGCTGCGCCCGCACGTGGTGCTGTTCGGCGAGCCGGTGCTGCAGACCCACGCCATCGAGCAGGCGATCCGGCGCTGCACCGCGTTCTGGGCGATCGGGACCTCCGGCGTCGTGATGCCGGCCGCGGGGCTGGTGCTGCAGGCCAAGCTCGCCGGCGCCAGCACCGCCCTGTTCAACCTGACCCCGCCGGGCGCGGAGGCCAACGGCCCGGGGGCGCACGTCACCGCCGCGGCGTACGACCACGTGATCCTCGGGCGGGCGGCGGAGACCGTCCCCGCGGCGGTGGACGCGCTGATCGAGGCCTGCGCGGGCCGGTGACGATCGACGAACGGGGTTGCAGCCGGCGCCCCGTGGCTTAGGATCTGCGGAGCACCGGTGCCGGCTGGCCGGTCGGCCGCCGCGGAGGGGACTCCCCATGGTGATGGACCAGGAACAGCGAGAGAAGCAGGACCGCATCGCGCAGTGGGCCTTCGACGCGCGCTCGATCCTCGAGCGGTTCCACCTGTGGCTCGAGGACGTCGAGATCGAGTGGCTCCGGGGCCAGCCGGGCAAGGAGTTCACCACGGACCTGTCGTTCGTCGGCGGCCGCATCGAGCGCCAGATGGCGATGACCGCCGCGGTCACCGCGCTGGGCACGCGGCTGTTCGGCCGCTACGGCGAGGGCCGCGACAGGCCCAAGGCGGAGCTCAACCAGGTCAAGAAGGACGCCGACGCGATCTCGGCCTACGCGATGAGCGAGAGCCTGTGGTACCTGTCGCGGCTGCTGCCCGAGAACCACGCGATCATGGTGTGCCTCGGCGAGGGGCTGATGCCCAAGGCCGGCGAGACCCCGGAGATGGGCTCCAACCCGCAGCTGGGCTTCGGCCGCGTCTACGCCCGGCCCCAGGTCGCGCGCTGGCTCGACCGCCGGGTGGCCACCCTGCTCAACGACCCGGGCTACACCTGGGAGGACTTCTACGGCGAGATCAACGAGGCCGGGATCACGGTCTGGGGCGCCGCGATCGACACGCTCGAGAACACCTCGCGGTTCGCCAAGGGCGCCGAGACCGGCTCGATGACGGTGCTGCACCTGTTCGACCAGCCGCTGCGCATCTCCCAGCCCTACGAGGGCTACATGGGCAACCTGATCCTGCCCCGCGCGGTGGTCGACACGGCCGCGGAGCAGTCGGTGCTGATCGACTACCGCACCCCGCGCAGCCGGGTGCTCGAGGCGATCGAGGCGACCTACCCCGGGGTCCGCCGCGAGAACGTCCACGTCTGGACCCTGCGCGGCCCCAGCCGGACCCAGCGCATCGGCTCGATGTGGGAGACCTGGCAGGACCTCGGCGTGCACCTCGTGGACGACGACTGGGTGCTGCCCAGCGGGATGCACGCGTTCACCGAGTCCGGGACCTACGCCCCGACCTACCTGTCCGGCTCGTGGCAGGACGACGCCGGCGAGACCCACGTGCTGATCTGCGACGGCTACGCCGCCTCCGCCGAGGCGGTGCAGGCCGCGTCGCTGGCCCCGATGCTGGACCTGGACGCCTCGCTGGCGGTGTTCACCTCCCAGTTCGAGCTCCACTACGAGCGCGAGCGGCAGGTGATGCACCTCGACCCCGAGGCCGACGACTTCGCCGAGCGGCTCGCCGAGGTCACCGGTGAGCCGATGGACGTGCAGAAGACCGTGACCTATCGCGAGATGATCCGCTTCGCGCGCGACTCCGGGGTCCCGCTCGAGCGCCCGGTGATCGGCGCCGACGACTTCTTCCCCGAGAAGGACTGGAAGGTCCTGGCGGTGTGCGGCTACATGAGCCCCGACCCGTACTCCGGCGCCCCCGGCGTCGAGCCGCTGAGCGACGAGGTCCACATGGTCACCGTGCGGGTCGCCAGCGAGGTCAGCGACCAGCTGATCACCTTCCGGTTGCGGTTCAAGGAGGACCTCGACGAGAGCCAGCTGGTGTTCAACCCGCTGCTGGCCCGGTTCTTCTACGGCGAGGACTACCGCGACCGGCCGGTCAAGATCTCCGACTCGGGCCGGATCCGCAACGAGCTGCAGACGCTGTGCACCGAGGCGCTGGAGTTCCACGGTGACACGATCCAGATCCACTTCGACCGGATCCCCGACGACGTGATCTCGCCGCCGCACCAGGCGGTGCTGCGCGACGTGCTGACCTGGTACAAGCAGGCCCACCCGTTCTGGTTCAGCTGGCTGGAGCTGGTGCCGGCCACCGTGTCCTAGTCCACCGCGAGGATCTCCGCGAGCCGCACGGCGAGCTGCCGCTCGTCGAACGGCTTGGTCAGCAGGTGGACGTCCTCCACCCGGGCGCCGCGGTGCTCCAGCACGTCCCGGGGGTAGCCGGAGACGAACAGGGTGGGCAGCCCCGGCGCCAGCTCGCGCACGCGCCGTGACAGCTCCTCGCCGTTGATGCCCGGCATGATCAGGTCGGTGATCAGCACGTCGAAGGAGCTCGCCTGTGCGCGCACGCGCTCGAGCGCCTCCTCGCCGCTGGAGGCGGCCACGACGCGGTAGCCGAGCCGCTCGAGTTGCAGCCTGGTGACCTCCCGCACGATCGGGTCGTCCTCCACCAGCAGCACCGTGGCGTCGCCCCGCGGCAGGTCGCGGGCCCGCTCGGGTGCCGGCACGTCCTCGGCGCTCTCCGGTGCGGCCGGGAGGGTGATCGTGAAGCGGGTGCCGCGGCCGACCGCCGAGTCGGCGGTCACGTGCCCGCCATTCTGGAGGACCGCTCCGTGGACCATCGCCAGGCCGAGGCCCGTGCCGCGTCCCCGCGGCTTGGTCGTGAAGAACGGCTCGAACACGCGCTCCAGGGTCGAGGCGTCCATCCCGTGCCCGGTGTCGCGCACGGTCAACCGCGCGTACGTCCCCGGTGGCAAGACGCTGCCCGACCGCGCGTCCACCTCGAGCGCGCCGGTGCTCAGCGTCAGCGTGCCGCCCCGGGGCATCGCGTCGCGGGCGTTGACCGCCAGGTTGATCAGCACCTGCTCCAGCTGCGTGGGGTCGAAGCGCACCGGGGGGACCCCGTCGGCCGCCTCGATCACCAGCCGCACGTCCTCGCCGATCAGGCGCCCCAGCATCTTGTGCATGCGGCGCAGCCGGTCTCCCAGATCGATCGTGCGGGGCTGGATCATCTGGCGGCGGCCGAAGGCCAGCAGCTGCTGGGTCAGGTCGGTGGCCCGCCGGGCGCACTCCTCGATCTCATCGAGGCACTCCTGGAGCGGGTGCTGGGGGTCCACGTGGGCCTGCATCAGCGCCGTGTTGCCGAAGATGCCGGTCAGCAGGTTGTTGAAGTCGTGGGCCACGCCGCCGGCGAGCATCCCGATCGCCTCGAGCTTCTGCGACTGGTGGAACTGCTCCTCCAGCGTGGCCCGCTCCCGCTCCGCGCGGCGCCGCTGCAGCGCCACCGTGGACTGGCGGCACAGCGCCTCGATCACGCCGGCGCGGGGCGGCTCGTCGCCGATGCGCTGGATCAGCGCGATGCCGCCCAGCACCTCGCCGCCGAGCACGAAGCCGGCGACGTGGACCTCGCCCAGCCCCAGCAGCTTGGCCGCGGCGCGGGCGACGGAGGCCGGGAGCACCCCCTCGGCCAGGTCCGCCACGCCGCCCTCGACGTGCTGCAGGCGGCCGGTCGCCATCCTCGCCTTGACCTCCTCTGCGAAGTCGGTGGTCAGCTCGGTCAGCTCCACGCCGACCAGCTCGCGGATCCGCGCTGCGCCTGCGCCGATTCCGCGGATCGCCAGCGGCCGGAACTTGCCGCTGGCGTGGTCCAGCGTGCTGACCGCCACCACCGGATCGCCGCCCACGATCTCCGCCGTGCGATCGGCGATCAGCGCCGCCAGGTCGGCCTCGGCGGGCAGCTCGACGAACGACATCGCCGTGTCGGCGAGGAACGCCACGTCGGCGCGCTGGCGGGCCTCGCGCTGCTCCGAGCGCTTCCGCTCGGTGATGTCGCGCAGGTGCTCGATGATGTAGGCCACGGCCCCGTCGTCGCCCAGCACCGGGTAGGCGCGGACGTCGAACCAGGCGTCCAGCGCGGGCTCGTGGCGCTCGATGCGGGCCGGCTCGCCGGTGCGCAGCGCCTCGCTGGTGGCGCACTCCTCGCAGACCCGGTCGCGGCCGATCAGCTGGTAGCAGTGCTTGCCGCGGGCGTCCTCGGGCGTGGTGGCCAGGATCCGGTAGCCGGCGGCGTTGTAGCGCAGCACGCGGTGGCGGCGGTCCTGCAGCCCGATGATGTCCGGGATCGCGTCGTACACGGCCTCGAGCAGCGCGGCGCGCTCCGCGGGCTCGGCCGGCAGGTCGAGGTCGGCGCGGGGCAGCTTGGGCGCCGCCATCTACTGCAGCCTCGTCCAGCTGGCCCGCGGGATGTCCTTGCTCGCTGGCGGCGTGTCGGCGGCGATGACGTACACCGCGCGGCGGTTGGCCAGCTCGTCGACGTTGTCGCCGGTGGGGACCGCCAGCACGCTCTCGCCGAAGCCCTGGTAGTAGATCGGGAACTCGAAGCCCTGGTCCTGGAAGTACTTGGCGATCGCCTTGGCGCGGTTGAGGCTCAGCGTCTGGTTGGAGCCCTGGTCCCCGACCGTGTCGGTGTAGCCGGCGATGTACAGCTTGCACTGGACCCACTCGCCGTACTTCTTCACCGCCTTGCGGATCTCCTTGTAGGCCTTGTCCAGCTTGGGCGCCTCGTCGGCCAGGACCTCGTACTCGTTGGTCTCGAAGTTGACGTCCTCGTGGGGGATCGTCAGCGACCACGGGATGATCTCGTTGTCGGCCCAGAAGTTGTGGTGGTCGAAGGCCCGCACCCAGATGCGCAGGATCGGCTGGCTGCTGCTCGGCTCGGGCCAGGTCACCGTCGTGGGCTTGCCCTTGGTCGACTCCACGCGGATCGTGTCGGCGACCACCGTCTGCAGCTGCTCGTCGAGGATCTCGACCTGGACCGCGGACAGCGCGCGGTTGCTGACGATCTCGAAGCTGCGGGTCTCCAGGTCCACGCGATCGGCGGGGATCGACGCCTCCAGCGGCCCGGCGACCACCACGCTGAACGAGTCGGTCACCGTCGACTTGTAGCCGTCGGGCGTCGTCAGCAGCACCTCGGCGTCGTAGGAGTGCTCGCCCTCCTCCTGCTTCCAGCTGAACGTCAGCCGCGTCTGGGCCTGGGCCCGCCCGGAGGTGAACGTCTGGGTCTTGCCGTCGTCGCGGGTCAGCTTGATCTCGGCGCTCCAGATGTCGGCGTCGGGGACCACCACCAGCACGGCCTTCTCGCCGGGGTCGATCACGTCGGCCTCGATCGAGACCCACGCCCCCTGGGCGCGGGCCAGGCCCGGCAGGGCGATCAGCAGCAGGGTGAACAGGGATGCGGTCGTCGGGATGTCGAGTCTCGGCACGGGGGACCCCCTCACGGGTCTGGGAGCCGCGGTTCGGCTCCGCCCCCCAAGCCTACTCGATCTTCTCCCCGCACTCCCCGCAGAACTTGGTCCCGGGCTGCAGCGAGGCCGAGCACTTGGGGCACTTCAGCTCCTGGGGCGAGCCGCACTCGGGGCAGAACTTGCTGCCCTGCGGGATCTGCGCGCTGCACTTGATGCAGGGCGCCATCGGCGGGCCCGAGGGCGTGCCGCAGTTGCCGCAGAACTTGGCCCCGGGGGCCACCGGCTGGCCGCACTTGGAGCACGGCGTGCCCGCCGGCTGCGGGGCCGCCGCGGCGGCACCGGCGCCCATCCCGGCCGCCTGCATCCCGGGCGCCATCGCCCCGGCCATCATCCCGCCGAGGCCCATCCCGGCGCCCATCCCGACGCCCATCCCGGCGAGGCCGCCGCCGCCCTCCTGGCTGGCCGCCTTCTCCAGCGCCTCGGCCGCCTGGAACTGCTGGTACTGGCCCATGTCCCCGATCGCGCCCATCGCGGCGCGCTTGTCCATGTACTTGGTGACCTCTTCGGGGAGGTTGATGTTCTCGATCAGGAACACCGTGACGTCGAGGCCGTACTGGTTGAAGTCGTCGTCGATGATGTCGCGGATCTTGTCGCTCAGCTCGCGGTACTGGCTGGCCAGGTCCAGCGCCGGGATCTTGGCCTC
The DNA here is from genome assembly GCA_964584075.1 of uncultured Rickettsiales bacterium. Taxonomy (GTDB): domain Bacteria; phylum Myxococcota_A; class UBA796; order UBA9615; family CAYRNR01; genus CAZOYV01. The sequence goes on from CAZOYV010000159.1 coordinate 19,254, forward strand.
GCCGAGGGCGTCGCTGAACGCCGAGACCACGTGGCGCCGCAGCTGACCCTCGATCTCGTCGGTGGTGAACCGGCCGTCGGTGCCGACGATCTCCTGGATGAACGTCTTGGGGTCCAGCACCCGGAAGTTGTACGACCCGAACGCCCGCAGCCGCACCACGCCGAAGTCCGCGTCGCGCATCATGATCGGGTTCTGGGTGCCCCACTTGCGGTCGGTGAACTGGACGCTGCTGACGAAGTAGACCTCGGCCTTGAACGGGCTGTTGAAGTTGTGGTGCCAGTTCATGATCTTGGTCAGGACCGGCATGTTCTGCGTCGAGAGCTTGTAGCGTCCCGGCGTGAACACGTCGGCGATGCGGCCCTCGTTGATGAACACCGCGAACTGGCCCTCGCGGACGATCAGCTGCGCCCCCATCTTGATCTCGTTGCCGCGGACGGGGAAGCGGTAGACGAGCGTGTTGCGAGAGTCGTCGGTCCACTCGATGACCTCGATGAACTGGGTCTTCAGGAAGTCCGTGATGCCCATGCGGTGAATCCCTCCTCGATTCGGCGGCGACAGGCCGTGGCGATCCACGAGCGTACTGCGGGCGCAGGGGCCGCTGCAAGGCGTGTCGCGTGCGTCTGGAAATACTCCGCAGCGCGGTCGTTATTCCCTCACCGGATCGTCACCGGCGGGCAGGGCCGCGGCGGACCCGCAGCGCGGCGAGCAGCGCGGCGAGCAGCAGGCCGGTGAGCGCCCCGTCGCGGCGCTCCGTCGCGGGCTCGAGGCCGCACTCGCAGCCGTCGTCGTCGCCGGTGTCGTCGTCGCCGCCGGCGTCGTCGTCGCCGGTGTCGTCGTCGCCGGTGTCGTCGTCGCCGGTGTCGTCGTC